>NZ_JBNGGG010000029.1:0-155727 GCF_049974585.1 Streptomyces sp. UG1
GTGTTAAGCACGCCGCCAGCGTTCGTCCTGAGCCAGGATCAAACTCTCCGTGAATGCTTTTCACGGGAGCGGAACAGCCGGAGGAATGATCCGACTGTTCACAGCGTCCTCGCTGTGTTTTCTTCAAAGGAACCTCGCCACCAGGAAAAGCTTCCCGGTGTCGGGGTATCAACATATCTGGCGTTGACTTTTGGCACGCTGTTGAGTTCTCAAGGAACGGACGCTTCCTTTGTACTCACCCTCTCGGGCTTTCCTCCGTGCTTCCCTTCGGTGTTCCAAACTCTATCAGTGTTTTTCCGGCCCTCTGACCACCGTCCTGCAAGCATGCAGAAGGCGACCCCGAGATAGGATCTGACAAGTTGGGTGCTGCTGGGCGAGGACGCCTAGCTGCGTCACTCATCCCCAAGCAGGAGTACGACTGTACACGCGGCCTCAGACCGGGTGCAAATCGGTTTACGGTATGGTCTAGACCACTTCGGAGTGCCCGCGCGGAACCGGCACTTCACGTGACATACCCTGCTGAACAGTGTGCCGTCGGAGCAGGCAGCGACGGCCCATAACGATCTCCACCCCTGGGAGGCTTCCCATGACCACCGTGACGTCCCCGCTGGCAGGACGCGCCGTCGGACTGGCATCCGTGCCGGATCCTGTCTTCTCCGGGGCCATGGTCGGCCCGGGCACCGCGATCGATCCCGTGCGTGAGCCCTCCGAGGCCGTGTCGCCCGTGGACGGGGTGATCGTGTCTCTCCATCCGCATGCCTTCGTCGTTGTGGACGAGCAGGGTCATGGGGTGTTGACTCACCTCGGTATCGACACCGTGCAGCTCAACGGCGAGGGCTTCGAGCTGCTCGTGAACAAGGGCGACACCGTGACTCGCGGCCAGGGCATCGTGCGGTGGGACCCGGCAGCCGTCGAGGCGGCCGGCAAGTCCCCGGTATGCCCGATCGTCGCCCTCGAGGCGACGGCCGAAGCCCTCTCCGATCTGCGTGACAACGGCGATGTGAAGGCCGGCGACAGCCTCTTCGCCTGGAAGTGACTTCGGTGCCGTCGTGTTACGGCGCGTAGGGACGACAACCACCGCGGCGGCGGGACCCGCCGCACTATCGGAGACGGGTGAGATGGAGACAACGCTGCGAGGCGTCGGTGTGAGCCACGGGGTGGCGATCGGCGAGGTTCGGCACATGGGAACGGCGGTGCTCGAGCCGCCTGCCAAGCAGATTCCGGCCGAGGACGCGGAGCGTGAACAGGGGCGCGCCCGCAAGGCCGTGGAGGCCGTGGCAGCCGATCTGATGGCGCGCGGCAATCTGGCGGGAGGCGAAGCCCAGGCGGTGCTCGAGGCGCAGGCCATGATGGCCCAGGACCCCGAGCTGATGGCGGACGTGGACCGGCGTATCGCCGTGGGAAGCACGGCCGAGCGGGCCGTGTACGACGCCTTCGCCGCGTACCGCGAGTTGCTGGCCGGTGCCGGTGAGTATCTTGCCGGTCGGGTCGCCGACCTCGACGACGTGCGGAATCGTATCGTCGCGCGGTTGCTCGGGGTTCCGATGCCGGGCGTCCCGGACAGTGACGAGCCCTACGTCCTGGTGGCCCGCGATCTGGCCCCGGCCGATACGGCGCTGCTGGACCCGGCTCTCGTGCTCGGCTTCGTCACCGAGGAGGGCGGGCCGACGAGTCACAGCGCGATTCTGGCGCGGGCGCTCGGTGTGCCGGCCGTGGTCGCGTTGCCGGGTGCCGGTGAGCTTGCCGAGGGCACGCTCATCGCGGTCGACGGCAGCACCGGCGACATCTTCGTGAACCCCAGCGAGGAGAAGAAGGCCCAGCTCGAGGCTGCCGCCGCCGAGCGGAAGGCCGCGCTGGCGGCGTCGACGGGGCCGGGTGCCACCGCCGACGGCCACAAGGTGCCGCTGCTCGCCAACGTCGGCGGACCGTCGGACGTCCCCGCCGCCGTCGAGGCGGGTGCCGAGGGTGTCGGTCTGTTCCGTACCGAGTTCCTCTTCCTCGACGACAGCACGAAAGCGCCTTCGGAGGAGAAGCAGGTCGAGGCCTATCGGCAGGTTCTCGAGGCCTTCCCCGAGGGGCGTGTCGTCGTGCGTGTCCTGGACGCGGGTGCGGACAAGCCGCTGGACTTCCTGACCCCTGCCGATGAGCCGAACCCGGCGCTGGGCGTGCGTGGGCTGCGGACGCTGCTGGACCATCCTCAGGTGCTGCGGACCCAGCTGACCGCCCTCGCCAAGGCTGCGGAGGGGCTGCCCGTCTACCTCGAGGTGATGGCCCCGATGGTGGCGGACCGCACCGATGCCAAGGCCTTCGCGGACGCGTGCCGTGAAGCCGGGCTGCAGGCGAAGTTCGGTGCGATGGTCGAGATCCCGTCCGCCGCGCTGCGGGCGCGCTCGATCCTTCAGGAGGTCGAGTTCCTGTCCTTGGGGACCAACGACCTCGCCCAGTACACCTTCGCCGCGGACCGTCAGGTGGGCGCTGTGTCCCGCCTGCAGGACCCGTGGCAGCCCGCGCTGCTCGACCTGGTCGCGCTGTCCGCGGAGGCGGCGAAGGCCGAGGGCAAGAGCTGTGGTGTCTGCGGTGAGGCCGCGTCCGACCCGCTGCTGGCCTGTGTGCTGGCCGGTCTGGGTGTCACCTCCCTCTCCATGGGCTCGGCCTCGATTCCCTATGTCCGGGCGACGCTGGCGAAGTACACGCTGGCGCAGTGCGAGCGCGCCGCCTCTGCCGCACGGGCCGCGGACACCGCCGAGGAAGCACGCAACGCCGCCCAGGCGGTGCTCTCCGGCGAGTAGTCGGGGCTCGACGGCCGTATGCCTGCCGTGTGGGGCGCTCCACCTGTGGGTGGAGCGCCCCACTTGCGTTCAGTGCTGGTGTTCGTTTGGTGATTCGTCACCGCCGAGGTCCGGTGGCACGCAGTAGTCGACGTCTGATTCCGGGGAGATGAGGTCTCCGGTGTCGATGTCGGTGCAGTAGGCGTCGAAGACCTCGCCCGCGGTGAGGGGCTCCAGATCGTCTCCGCGAAGGCGCCATCCGTAGATCTGGTCCGATGTGCCGGGTGCACTGGTCCGCATCACGAGTCCGCCGGGGCTCTGGGTGGCGAGGCCGAGGGCGAGGACCGTGGTGAATTCCAGGGCTTCGGCCTCGTCCAGGTGTGTGGCGCCGTCGGCGTCGTCGTCGGCGTGCAGGACGGAGAGGAGGGTTTCCGGGGTCCCGGTGATGCTGCAGACGAGGTGTCGGCTGCCTGGCTGGGCCGTGTCGAGGATGCGCATCAGGAGGCTCGAGGCGCGGGTGAAGGCCGCGCGGCCGATGTCCTCGCCGCAGGTGGCGCAGGCGCCGAGGCGGGCGAGGAGGGTGGAGGCGTACTCCCAGGTGGCCTGTCGGACGGCCTCGTCGACGAGGGCGGGGACGACGTCTGCCAGTGGCTGGCCCTCGTAGGGGATGGTGGGTCCGGTGGTCGCGAGTTCGGCCGTGAAGCGCGTGCGGCTTGCCGGGGCGTCGGGGTCGAGGCCTGTTTCGGTGCAGAACTCCGCGTACTCCTGCGGGTCGAAGAGGGCGATGGTCGTATGGCTGCCCTGGGAGGCCCTGGTCCTCAGGAGGGCCTCCACCTGTTCCAGGTAGATCTTGTGGTCGTCGAAGGTGAAGCTGCGGTAGCGCCGCATGGCACGGAAGTCGTGCTCATCGGTGAGCAGGCCGATCGTGCCGGCGATTTCGCGGCGCAGTACGCGTCGCATCGTGTGGTGGTCGGTGTGCGCCATGTTTCCCCCTTGTGCGCTGTCGATCAATGCTCACTCACAGTAATCGGCGGCACTGACAATGGGGGCGGAGCTGGTCCCCCGCAGCGGCCGGCCTCGGACTTCGCCGTGGTTCGGTGAGTCCGAGGCCGGGTTGGTTCAGTCGCGCTTGCAGGCGAGTTCCTCGTAGAAGTGGAGGAGGTCGAGGTTGTCGATGGAGCCGGGGTTGACCGCCTTCTCCAGTGGGGTGCCCTGGAGCAGGCGCTTGACCGGGACCTCGATGCGCTTGCCGGTGAGGGTGTGTGGGACGCCGGGGACCTCGATGATCTCGTCGGGGACGTGGCGTGGGGAGAGTTGTTCGCGGATGGTCTGTTTGATGCGGCTGAGCAGGGCGTCGTCCAGGACGGCTCCTGGGGCCAGGTGCACGAACAGAGGCATCCAGTAGCCGCCGTCGGGCTGTTCGATGCCGATGACGAGGGATTCCTTGATCTCGGGGAGGCGCTCGACTGCCTCGTAGATGTCGGCCGATCCCATGCGGACGCCCTGGCGGTTGAGTGTCGAGTCGGAGCGGCCGTGGATGACGACGGAGCCGCGTGAGGTGACGGTGATCCAGTCGCCGTGGCGCCATACGCCGGGGTAGGTGTCGAAGTAGCTGTCGTGGTACCGGCTGCCGTCGGGGTCGTTCCAGAAGTAGATCGGCATGGACGGCATGGGGTTGGTGACCACGAGCTCGCCCACCTCGTCGATGACGGGCTTGCCGCTGGGGTCCCAGGACTGGAGGTCGGTGCCGAGGCCGGGGGCCTGGAGTTCACCGACGAAGACCGGCAGGGTGGGCACGGCTCCGGCGAAGCAGGAGCACACGTCGGTGCCGCCGCTGACGGAGGCGATCCACAGGTCGTCGCGGACCTCGTCGTGCAGCCAGCGGAATCCGTCGGGCGGCAGGGGTGATCCGGTGGTGGCGACGCACTGCACCTTGGTGAGGTCGAAGTCGCGCGCGGGATGCACGTCGGCCTTGCGGCAGGCCATGACGTACGCCGCCGAGGTGCCGTAGAGGGTGGCCTGTGTGCGTTCGGCGACGCGCCACTGGGCGCCGGTGTCGGGATAGCCGGGGCTGCCGTCGTAGAGGACGATCGTGGTGCCGGTGAGGAGGCCGGAGACGAGGAAGTTCCACATCATCCAGCCGGTCGAGGTGTACCAGAAGAAGCGGTCCTCGGGGCCCAGGTCGCAGTGCAGGCCGAGTTGTTTGAGGTGCTCGACGAGGATGCCCCCCTGGGACTGGACGATGGCCTTGGGCAGGCCGGTCGTGCCGGAGGAGTAGAGCACCCAGAGGGGGTGGTCGAAGGGCACCTGTTCGAAGACGGGTTCGATGTCGGCGGCCGTAAGGGCCGACCATTCCAGGGCGCCCTCGGGGGGTTCGGTGCCGAGGACCGGGATGTGCACGACGGCGCGCAGGGTCGGCAGTTCGCGGCGGAGTTCGGTGACGATGTCGCGGCGGTCGTGCTCCTTGCCGCCGTAGCGGTAGCCGTCGACGGTGAACAGCACGACCGGTTCGACCTGCTGGAAGCGGTCGAGAACGCTGCGTGCGCCGAAGTCGGGGGCGCAGGAGGTCCAGACGCCGCCCACGGCGGCCGTGGCGAGAAGGGCGACGACGGCCTGCGGGATGTTGGGGAGGTAGCCGCTGACGCGATCGCCGGGGCGTACGCCGAGCGCGCGCAGCTCGGCGGCGAGGGAGCCGACCTGGCGGCTCAGCTCGGACCAGGTGACGGGGCGGGGCTCGTGGGTTTCGTCGACGTGGAGGAGCGCAGGTTCGTCGGCACGGGTCGCGGAGGCGCGCAGGGCGTGCTCGGCGTAGTTGAGGGTCGCGCCGGGGAACCATGAGGCACCGGGCATCGAGCGGTCGCCCAGCACGCGCGCGTAGGGCGTGGAGAAGCGTACGTCGAACCACTCCGTGAGGGCTTTCCAGAAGGTGTCGAGTTCGTCGACCGACCAGCGGTGCAGAGCCGCGTAGCCGCCGTCCGCGGGGGCACCGTGGTTTTCGGCGGCCCAGGCCTGGAACTTGGTTACCTGTGCGCGGGCGATGCGCTGCGGATCTGGCTGCCAGAGCGGCTGAGGGTTCACGATCGACATGGGGCGGCTCCCGGACTGTGCGCGTCGTGTGCGTCTCCCGCGCACGGCGGGGTGTGCGCGTGACGCGGATGACACGGACGATGCCATGTGATCGACTTCTGCACCAGGGGCCGCCGCACATAGTCCGTGTCGTGAAGATGTGGTCCCAGCACGGGTGAACGGCAGTTGAACGGCACACGCGTGTGGGGTGGTCAATGGCAGGCTGAGCAGCATGGACGGTCGTGACCTGGTGCGTTCGATGAAGGCGGTCGGTTCTGTGGGGGCGGCACAGGGGTTGCGTACCGTACGAGCGGCGTGGCGCAGGAGGCGTGCGGACGCCGCCGGGCTGCCGCCCCGGGGTGCCGAGCGTGCCCGTGTGCCCGGACCCGTGCAGGAGGTGCGGCCGGGGCCTGGTGGTGGTGTCATCCGGTTCAGCCGGTCCGAGCTGCGTGTCTCCGTCACGGTGAACGGCGCCGTCTTCTGGGGCTGGGACGGGGCCGGTCCCGAGCCGTCGTACGCACTCGCGGGCCGCTGTCCGGAGCCGGATCCCCGGGCGGTGCTGGAGCCCGACAAGGACGGTGGCTGGCGGGTCGTGGCCGAGCGGGTGACGGTCGTCATCTCGCGGCACGGTGCCGTGGAGGTGCGGACGCCCGGTGGTGTGCCCCTGCGCCGCGATCTTCCGCCGCGCTGGTGGGAGCCCGTCGCGGGTGGGCCGGCCCGGTGGATGCAGCGGTCGGAGGTGGCCGCGGACGCACGGTTCTTCGGGCTCGGAGGGCGGGCGTCGGGCCCCCGGCTCAGGGACGGGACGTACCGGCTGTGGAACACCGACCCCGGCCGTCCGTTCGGTCCCGGTGACGACCCTCTGTACATCACCATGCCGGTTCAGGTGGTGGTGGCCGACGCGGCCACGCATCTGGTGTTCCACGACACCTCGTGGGACGGCACGGTGACCCTGCGGGAGGGCGAGGAAGGAGCCGGTTCGGGCCATGATCGGGTGGGGACCAGCGAGCTGCGGATGGACGGTGGTCCACTGCGCTGCTGGGTGATGGTCGGCACTCCCGCGCGCGTGCTGCTCGCCTGGGCCTCCTTGACCGGTGCGGCCGCGCTGCCGCCGGCGTGGGCACTGGGCCACCATCACGCGCGATGGGGATTCGGCAGCGAGCAGGAAGTGCGGCGGATCGTTTCGGGCTACCAGGATCGGGACCTGCCATTGGACGCGGTCCATCTGGACATCGACCACTACGACGAGCACCAGGTGTTCACCGTCGACCACGACGGCTTCCCGAAACTGCCGCAGCTCGCCGAGGACTTGCGGCGGGACGGGATCCGCCTGGTGTCGATCGTCGACCCGGCGGTCAAGGCCGCCCCGGGCAATGCCGTCTACGACAGTGGGAGGGCCGGGGACACGTTCGTGCGGGACGCTTCGGGGGAGCTCGTGCGGGGCGTGGTCTGGCCCGGGGAGGCCGTGTTCCCCGACTTCACGCACGCGCGCGTGCGGCAGTGGTGGGGTGGGCTGTACGAGGAACGGCTGGCGCAGGGTTTCTCGGGGTTCTGGCATGACATGAACGAGCCGACCTCGTTCACCGCGTTCGGGGAGTCGACGCTGCCGCGCTCGGCCGGGCACTCCCTGGAGGGGCGGGGCGGCGACCACCGGGAAGCGCACAACGTATACGCCCTGTGCATGGCCCGGGCGGGCTACGAAGGGCTGCGCGAACTGGCGCCCGAGGAACGGCCCTTCGTCTTCTCACGCTCCGGATGGGCCGGCATGCAGCGCTACGGCGGGACCTGGTCCGGGGACGTGGCCACGGGGTGGCCCGGGCTGCGGGCGTCGCTGGCGCTGGTCATAGGGCTCGGGCTGTGCGGGGTGCCGTACTCGGGGCCAGACGTGGGCGGCTTCGACGGAAGTCCGTCGCCGGAGCTGTATCTGCGGTGGTTCCAGTTGGCCGCGTATCTGCCGCTGTTCCGTACGCACGCGAGTCTGCGGGCCGGGCGCCGGGAGCCGTGGGAGTTCGGTCCCGATGTGCTGGAGCACGCGCGCGTGGCGCTCGTCGAGCGTAGGAGGCTGCTGCCGTACTTCGTGACGCTGGCGCATCTGGCCCGGCGCACGGGGGCGCCTTATGTGCGTCCGCTGTGGTGGTGGACGCCGGAGGACCGAGCGCTGCGTGACTGCGAGGATGCGTTTCTGCTGGGTGACTGTCTGCTGGTGGCGCCGGTGCTGGATCCGGGCCTGCAGCGGCGTGCGGTGCAGTTGCCGCGTGGGCGCTGGTACGACACGGCGACGGGGCGGGCGTACGAAGGGCCGGGGCCGGTTCTTGTCGACGCGCCCATGTCGCGGATTCCCGTGCTCGCGCGCGCTGGTGCCGTCGTCCCCGTGCGTGGGGACGACGGCGGGCTGGAACTGGAGGTGTGGGCGCCCGCTCAGGGACGCACCGGGGGTGGGCTGGTCGTGCCGGACACGGGTGACGTCTGGGACGAGCCGGAGATCGAGCGCTACGTCACTCGGTGGAAGGGCCGCAAGGTGGTCGTCGAGCTGGAGCAGGAGGACGGCGTGATCCCGTCGCCCCGTCCGGTGCGTGTACGCGGGCTCGACGCGCGCTGAGTTCAGATGTAGCGGCCCTCGAAGAACGCCCGTACGGCCACCGTGTGGAGCGGGAAGGCCAGTTCCTCCGGCCTGCGCAGGAGATGCCAGCCTTCGGTCTCGTCCGTGGCGGCGGACGTCGGCAGGCGGTCGGCGGGCCGTTCCGGGAGGAGGCCGAACAGCAGCAGATGCCCGTCGGGTGAGCTCATCGCATCGACGAGGCGTACGTCGCGGCCGGCCGCGTCGATGCCGGTCTCTTCCTTGAGTTCGCGGACGACGGCCTGGCGCCAGTCCTCACGGTGGTCGATGTAGCCGCCGGGCAGGGCGATGCCTCCGCGCGCGGGGGCGACGGTTCGGGTGATGACGACCAGGGCGGTGCCCTTGGTGTCGTACACGGGCTGGAGTGCGATCGCCACCGGCAGCGGATTGCGGTAGGCGACGGCGCCGCAGACCGGGCAGGTGCGCGGCCAGCCGGATACGCCCTCTCCGTAGGGCGCGCCGCAGCTCGAACAGTAGGAGTCCGCTGCGGAGTTGGGAACGGAGTGCTGAGTTTCGGACACGCGGCGGACTGTATCCGATCAGCGGAAGGGCATCTTCCGGGGGCCGGTCATCAGTACCTCGTGAGGGATTTCGAAAACACGTGGAAGCCATGGCGGTCAGGCCCGACGGGACGCCCTGCCGTTTTCGGGGCGCCCGTGGCACACTTCTGACGTTCCGTCAGATCAGTGGCCGGGAGGGGCTATGCCACGGACGCGCACACCTGTGGTCGCCGGGTGGTTCGCCGGTGACGAGGAGGACTTCCGGCTTCTCGGCACCCGTTGCTCCGCGTGCACATCGGTCTTCTTTCCGCGCGAGGACGCCCACTGCCGCAATCCGCGCTGCACGGGCGGTGACCTGGAGGAAGTCCCTCTCTCGCGACGCGGACGCGTCTGGTCATTCACGGACAGCCGGTACCGACCTCCGTCACCCTATGTGACCAACCCGGAACTTCCGTGGGAGCCGTACACGTTGATCGCTGTGGAGCTGCCGTCCGAGCGACTCGTGGTGCTGGGGCAGGCGGCTCCCGGGGTCACCGTCGCCGATCTGGCGGTGGGCATGGAGGTGGAGGTCGTTCCCGGCGTGCTTCATGAGGACGCGGAGACGACCTGGACGACGTGGCAGTGGCGGCCGACGGGGGTGACAGCATGACGCAGGACGTGGCGGTGCTCGGCGCGGGCATGCATCCGTGGGGCAAGTGGGGGCGCAGTTTCGTCGAGTACGGCGCGGCGGCGGCCCGGGCGGCACTCGCCGACGCGGGGCTGGAATGGCGGGACATCGGGTCGATCGTCGGTGCGGACACGGTGCGGGGCGGCTACCCGGGGTATGTGGCCGGGGCGACGTTCGCGAAGGCACTCGGCTGGCAGGGCGCCCGGGTCGCGAGCGTGTACGCGGCGTGCGCGTCCGGGGCGCAGGCCGTCAACACCGCGCGGGCACAGATACTTTCGGGGCTGGCGGACGTGGTGCTCGTGGTGGGCGCCGATGCGGCTCCCAAGGGCTTCTTCCGGCCGGCGGGCGGCGACCGGCCGGACGATCCGGACTGGCTGCGCTTCCGCGTCCTCGGTGCGACGAACCCGACGTACTTCGGGCTGTACGCACGCCGGCGGATGGCCGTGCACGGGGACACGCCCGAAAACTTCGCGCAGGTCAAGGTGAAGAACTCCGCGTTGGGCGCGCTGAATCCGTACGCACGCTACCGCAAGCCGGTCACCGCCGAGGAGGTCGCCGCCTCCGCCGTGGTCGCCGATCCCCTGCGGCTGCTCGACATCTGCGCGACGTCGGACGGCGGGGCGGCGCTCGTGCTGGCATGCATGGAGTTCGCGCGTCGGCATGGGATCACGGATCCGGTGCGCATCCGGGCGGTGTCGACCGTGACTCCGCGCTACCCCAACACCGTGCTGGACCTGCCGGACATCGCTACGGACTCGGCCGTGGCGGTGCAGCCGGCGGCGGAGACGTTCCGGGAGTCGATCGCGCGCGCGGCCTACGAGGAGGCCGGCATCGGACCCGAGGACCTCTCGTTCGCGGAGGTCTACGACCTGTCCACCGCGCTGGAGTTGCAGTGGTACGAGGATCTCGGACTGTGCGGCGAGGGCGAGGCCGTGAAGCTCCTGCGCGAGGGTGCGACGGCGCCCGGAGGACGAATACCCGTGAACGCGAGCGGCGGTCTGGCCTCCTTCGGCGAGGCGGTCCCGGCCCAGGCGATCGCCCAGGTGTGCGAACTCACTTGGCAGTTGAGGGGCGATGCGGGCGACCGGCAGGTCGGCGGGGCGCGGGTGGGCATCGCTGCGAACCAAGGGCTGTTCGGGCACGGGTCGGCGGTCGTCGCGGTGCGATGACTCGCGCCGCGTCTACGCTGTGTGAGCGGACCGGAATCCTGCGTGAACGTCTCATGAACTGGGCTCGGGCACGTCTCAGCGGCGCAATCATGCTCCCGTGCAGTCCTGGACGGATACTCTCCGCTTCGCCTTCCAGCCGGTGGTCAATCTGACGACTGGAGGGGTCGCGGCGCTGGAGATACTCGCCCGCCCGGAGACCGGCGACGTCCTGGCCGAGGCGCGCCGCGATCCCGAACTCGACGGCCGGCTTGCCGTGTTGGCGTTCCGTGCGGCAGCTCGCAAGGAGACGCTGCTTCCCTTGCACGTCAATGTGTTCGCCGGCACTCTCGCGGACCTCGGCGGTCTCACGCCGCTGCACGACGCCGTGCGAGCGGCGGGGCGGATGCCGTGGGAGGTGACGGTCGACATCGGTCCGCCGTATACGCACGTTCCGCAGCCGGCGCTTCTGGAGGCGGTCGGCGCGCTGCGGGAGCAGGGGTTCCCGATCAGCGCGGACGGAGTGGGAGACGGGGACGTTCCGCTGCGGTTGCTCACGGACATGGCACCTGAGCTGGTGAAGCTCGACGCATCCCTGCTGGCACGGCCGGCGGCGATCGGGGCGATGCGGACGCTGTGCGAGCAGCTGGGAGCGCTCCTGTGCGTCGAGGGTGTGGAGACGGAGCTCCAGTGCGCGGCGGCTCGGTCGGCGGGTGGGCAGTTGGCCCAGGGCGAGTTGTTCGCTCCGCCGACCCGCCTGCCGGTGGCGGAGGTATACGTTCCGCCGCGCTCGCCCGGACTGCCGGTGACGCCCCGTTCCGGGCCCTCGGTGCGGGAGTTCGTCCGGCCGGCCGCCCTGCTGCCCGCCACCGCGTCGGCGGGGCAGGTACGGGCGCTGCTGACCGGGTCTCCGGACGTGTCCGGCGTGCTGCTGGTGGACGCACAGGGCGTCCCGGTGCGGTCGGTGCACCGCTCCCGCTTCCTGTTGTCGATGTCGGGCCGCTACGGCCATGCCCTGTACGCCGACCGGCCTGCGGCCAAGCTCGGCGACGCGCCGCGCACGGTGGGCGTCGACGCCACCGCGTGGGAGGTGCTGGACGTGGTCGCGGACGGCGGCCGGGACCGTACGTCGGACGATGTCGCGGTGGTCGACCGGTACTGCAGGTGTGTGGGTGTCGTACGGCTCGCCGACCTCGTGCGGGCGCTCGCCGAGACCCGGGTCGAGGAGGCCGCCGGACTCAATCCGCTGACCAGACTGCCCGGATCGGACGCGATCACCGGTGAGGTGGACCGGCGGATCGCGGACGGTCGGACGTTCGCGCTGAGCTGGCTGGATGTGGACCATTTCAAGCGGGTCAACGACGGGGCCGGGTTCGCGGCGGGCGACGAGCTGATCCGGTCGGTGGGACGGGCACTGCAGCACGCCGCGTCCGACGGTACGTGCGTGGGGCACATCGGCGGGGACGACTTCCTGGTGCTCGCGGATCCGGAGGGGCTCAGCCGGCTGGCCGCCTCCCTGCTGGACGCGCCCTGGTCGGCGGGCGGGCGTCCCGTCACGCTGTCCCTGGCCACGGTCCTGTGCGAGCCCGGAAGCGTGACGGACCATCGGCAGGCCGCCTCTTGTCTGGCGCCGCTGAAGAAGGCGGCGAAGTCACTGAGCGGGGCGAGCTGGGTGCTGGGTCGCGCGGGACTGCCCGGGCACGAGGTTCTGCGAGGGGTGGCCGCGGCTCCGGCCGAGTGCGCGGTGGCGGAGCCCGGCAGGGGGTGAGACGCTGTCCCCACGAGGCCTGCGGTGGCCGAAAAGCGCCGCAGGCCCCAGCACAGCCATGGCCTTCGACCCCTGCCGGGTCCAGCAGGAACTGGCCCGCCTGCCGGTCTCGGCACGGCCTCGGTGTCCGTCCCTGCCCGAACGGGCGTACCACGAGCGCGGTCGGCGTGGGCCGTGACCCGTCGGCACGCCCCTCAACCGTTGACGTCGGCGACCTTGACGCCCCCTGGACACCGGTGAACACTTCCCGGTGTCGGCCGACATCGCCACATTCTCGGCGTATCCACGCACTGCGCCGTGTGGCTCCGCCTGCACGAAGGCCCCTTCCCCCACGGGCGATTCGGCTGCGACGGCACGCTCGTCACGGACGCCGGGCGGGGCGCGGGACTCTCCCTGCCTTCGGCTGAAGTCGCCATGGGAAAGCGCACCCCGCACGGAGAACCGGGGCCGAACGTCCCGGCCAGGGCCTAGGAGCAGCCATGAGCAACGGAGACATTTTCCTCGGTGAGGTCATCGGGACCGCGATTCTCATTCTCTTCGGAGCCGGTGTGGTCGCCGCCGTCCTGCTGAACTACTCCAAGGCGAAAGACGGAGGCTGGATCGTCATCACGTTCGGCTGGGGTTTCGGCGTCATGGCCGGGGCGTACACCGCCGCGCCCTTGTCCGGCGGGCACATCAACCCGGCCGTGACCCTTGGGATCGCCATCGACACCGGCGACTGGGACAAGGTTCCGATCTACATCGCCGGACAGATGGTCGGCGCGTTCCTCGGGGCGGTGCTGTGCTGGCTGGTCTATCTCGCCCAGTTCCAGGCCAACGCCGAGGAGGACAAGGCGCAGCCGACCCTCGGAATCTTCTCCACCGCCCCCACGATCCGAAATCCCGTGGCGAACCTCATCACCGAGATCATCGCGACGATCGCCCTTGTGCTGCCGATCCTGGCCTTCGGCCTCACCAAGGGGCTCGGCGAATCGGGCACCGCGATTCTGATCGTCTCGTTCCTGGTGGTCGGCATCGGTCTGTCGCTCGGTGGCCCCACGGGCTACGCCATCAACCCGGCCCGTGATCTGGGCCCGCGCCTCGCGCACAGCCTTCTTCCGATCCCCAACAAGGGCACGTCGGACTGGGGTTACGCGTGGGTTCCGGTGGTGGGACCGCTGATCGGCGGGGCGCTGTCCGGGCTCATCTTCAACGCAGCCTTCTGAAGGAACCGACGAAGGGGACGTCATGACGGACAAGTTCGTCGCCGCTATCGACCAGGGCACCACCTCCAGCCGCTGCATCATCTTCAACCAGGACGGCGCCATCGTGGCCGTCGACCAACGCGAGCACCGCCAGATCTTCCCCAAGCCCGGCTGGGTGGAGCACGACGCCACCGAGATCTGGTCGAAGGTGCAGGCGGTGGTGGCCGGGGCGATCGCGAAGGCCGGGCTGCGCGCCGACCAGCTCAGCGCGCTCGGCATCACCAACCAGCGCGAGACGACGGTCCTGTGGGACCGCGCGACGGGCAAGCCGGTGCACAACGCGATCGTGTGGCAGGACACGCGTACCGCGGCGCTGTGCAACCAACTCGGCGGCCCGGACGGACAGGACCGTTTCCGCGAGCAGACCGGGCTACCGCTGGCCAGCTACTTCTCCGGTCCCAAGGCCGCCTGGCTGCTGGACAACGTGCCCGGCCTGAGGGCGCGCGCCGAGCGCGGCGAGATCGCCTTCGGCACCATCGACTCCTGGCTGATCTGGAACCTCACCGGCGGCACGGACGGCGGGCAGCACGTCACCGATGTGACGAACGCCGGACGCACCATGCTGATGAACCTGGAGACCCTCCAGTGGGACTCCTCGATCCTGTCCGCCATGAACGTCCCCGAGGCCGTCCTGCCGGAGATCAGGTCCTCGGCCGAGGTGTACGGGACCGCTGTCGGCCAGCTCTCGGGGGTGCCGGTCGCCTCGGCGCTGGGCGACCAGCAGGCGGCCGTGTTCGGGCAGGCCTGCTACGACGTGGGCACGGCGAAGAACACCTACGGCACGGGCAGCTTCCTGCTGCTCAACACGGGAAACCGGCCGGTGCCGTCGAAGAGCGGGCTGCTGACGACGATGGGTTACAAGATCGGCAGTGAGGCGGCGGTGTACTGCCTGGAGGGCTCGATAGCCATAACGGGCGCGCTGGTCCAGTGGTTCCGCGACCAGCTCGGCATCATCCGCAGCGCCGACGAGATCGAGCCGCTGGCGGCGAGTGTCGAGGACAACGGCGGCGCGTACATCGTGCCGGCCTTCTCCGGTCTGTTCGCGCCGTACTGGCGCTCCGACGCGCGCGGTGTCATCACCGGTCTGACGCGGTACGTCACCAAGGCCCACCTCGCGCGTGCCGTGCTGGAGGCGACGAGCTGGCAGACGCGCGAGGTCGTGGACGCCATGTTCCAGGACTCGGGGGTGCACATCACGACCCTGAAGGTCGACGGCGGCATGACGAAGAACAACCTGCTCATGCAGCACCAGGCGGACGTGCTCGACGTGCCGGTGATCCGGCCCAAGGTCTCCGAGACGACCTGTCTGGGCGCCGCGTACGCGGCGGG
This sequence comes from Streptomyces sp. UG1, assembly GCF_049974585.1. Lineage (NCBI taxonomy): Bacteria > Bacillati > Actinomycetota > Actinomycetes > Kitasatosporales > Streptomycetaceae > Streptomyces > Streptomyces sp. UG1. The sequence continues at coordinate 15,105 of NZ_JBNGGG010000029.1, forward strand.
GCTGGCCACCGGGGTGTGGAACGACCTGGACGAACTCAAGGCGCACTGGGCGAAGGACGCCGAGTGGACGCCCTCCATGTCCGCCGAGGTGCGCGACCGCGAGTACCACAACTGGCGCAAGGCGGTGGAGAAGAGCTTCGGCTGGCAGGAGGACGGCGACAACTGACCGTGCCCCCATGAGCCACGGCCCGTACCCCGGTCGGCGGGGGTACGGGCCGTGTTCGTGCGCCGGGGTTCAGGTGGTCACGGTCTGGCGGTGGTCCGCCTGGTAGGCCATGGCGTGCTGGACGACGCCGATGAGGATCTCCTTGACCGACTCCCGGTCACGGGCGTCGCACAGCAGCAGCGGTACGCCGTCGTCGAGGTCGAGGGCCTGCCTGATGTCCTCCGCCGGGTAACGGGCGGCCCCCTCGAAGCAGTTGACGCCGACGAGGAAGGGTATGGAGCGCCGTTCGAAGTAGTCGACGGCCGCGAAGCAGTCCTCGAGGCGGCGTGTGTCGGCGAGGACGACGGCGCCGAGCGCGCCTTCCGAGAGCTCGTCCCACATGAACCAGAACCGTTCCTGGCCGGGCGTGCCGAAGAGGTAGAGCACCAGGTCCTCGCGCAGGGTGATGCGGCCGAAGTCCATGGCGACGGTGGTGGTGTGCTTGCCCTCGACACCGCTCGTGTCGTCGACCGGGCGTCCGGCCTCGGTGAGCAGTTCCTCGGTGCGCAGCGGCCTGATCTCGCTGACCGCGCCGACGAGCGTGGTCTTGCCCACGCCGAAGCCGCCGGCCACCAGGATCTTGAGCGTGACGGGCTCGACCGGAGGCTTCCCGCGCTCAGAACGCCCGAAGATCATCGATCTCTTCTCCTGCTTGATGGGGGTCGGGCGACGGTGGGCCGTATCCTCCGCCGCCGGGGGTTTCGATGACGAGTACGTCGCCGGGTCCGACGTCCGCCGAGTCGCTGCCGCCGAGTGCGGTGACGGTGCCGTCGGCGCGTTCGACCCGGTTGGCTCCCAGCGCGCCGGGCTCGCCGCCCGCCATGCCGTACGGCGGGACCCTGCGGTGCTGGGACAGCGTGGAGACGGTCATGGGTTCGTGGAACCGGATACGGCGCACGGCACCGTCCCCGCCGCGCAGCCGGCCGGCGCCGCCGCTGCCGCGCCGGACGGCGAACTCGTCGAGCTGTACGGGCAGTCGCCACTCCAGCACTTCGGGGTCGGTGAGCCGTGAGTTGGTCATATGGGTCTGGACGACGGGTGCGCCGGGGAAGCCGTCGCCCGCACCGGATCCGGAGGCCACCGTCTCGTAGTACTGGTGGCGTTCGTTGCCGAAGGTGACGTTGTTCATGGTGCCGGAGCCCTCGGCCTGGACGCCCAGTGCGGCGTAGAGGGCGCCGGTGATCGCCTGGGAGGTCTCCACGTTGCCCGCGACGACCGCGGCCGGGGGTTCGGGGGCGAGCATGCATCCGGGCGGCACGACGATGTCGAGGGGGCGCAGACAGCCGTCGTTGAGCGGGATGTCGTCGGCGACCAGGGTGCGGAAGACATACAGGACCGCCGCGTTGACGACCGAGAAGGGGGCGTTGAAGTTGGTGGCCAACTGCGCGGACGTGCCCGTGAAGTCGACGGTGGCGCAGCGGTTCGCGCGGTCCACGCGCACGCGTACCCGGATGACGGCGCCGGAGTCGGTCTCGTAGGCGTACTCACCGTCGTCCAGGGCGTCGATGACGCGGCGGACCGCTTCCTCCGCGTTGTCCTGCACGTGCTTCATGTAGGCCTGCACGACGTCGAGGCCGAAGTTCTCGATCATGCGGGCGACTTCGTCGACGCCCTTCTGGTTGGCCGCGATCTGGGCGCGCAGGTCGGCGAGGTTGGTCTTCGGGTTGCGCGAGGGGTAGGGCGCCTCGGTGAGCAGGCGGAGGGTCTCCTCCTCGCGGAAGCGGCCGCTCTCGGCGAGCAGCCAGTTGTCGAAGAGGATTCCCTCCTCCTCGATGGTGCGGCTGTTCGCGGGCATGGAGCCGGGGGCGATGCCGCCGATCTCGGCGTGGTGGCCGCGTGAGGCGACGTAGAAGAGGATCTCCGGCTCACCCTCCGTGTTCGCCGTGCTTCCCGTGTCGAAGACCGGCGTGATCACGGTGACGTCGGGCAGGTGGGTGCCGCCGTGGTACGGGTCGTTGACGGCGTAGGTGTCGCCGGGGCGCATCCGGGGGCCGCGGCGGCGGATGACCTCCTTGACGCTTGTGCCCATCGAGCCCAGGTGGACGGGGATGTGGGGGGCGTTGGCCACCAGGTTTCCGTCCGGGTCGAAGAGCGCGCAGGAGAAGTCCAGGCGTTCCTTGATGTTGACGGACTGGGCCGTGGATTCCAGCCGGGCGCCCATCTGTTCGGCGATGGACATGAAGAGGTTGTTGAAGACCTCGAGCAGAACCGGGTCGGCTTTCGTGTCGAGATCGGAACTCTCCGTAACCGCCGCGCGTTCCATGACCAGATGCCCGTCGTCGCTCGTCGTGGCCTGCCAGCCGTCGTCGACGACGGTCGTGGCTCCGGCCTCGGTGATGATCGCCGGGCCGGTGACGGTTTCGCCGGGAGGGAGGGACTCGCGGCGGTGGAGGGGTACGTCGCGCCAGGTGCCGCCGGTGTGGAGGCGGACGGTCCGGGTGGCGGCCCGGCTGCCTTCAGGGGTGGCTTCGTAAGGGGCGAGAGCGGAGAGATCAGGGGGTTCGGTGATGCCGGTGGCTTCGACGGAGAGGGCTTCGACGACGATCGGGCGGTCGAGGGCGAAGGAGTACGTGGCGCGATGACGTTCTTCGAAGGCGCGCCGCATCGCGTCGGGCTCGGTGAGTTCGACGGTGAGGGTGGTGTCGGTGCCGTCGTAGCGGAGTTGGGCGCGTCGGACGACCTTGATGCGCTCCTCGGGGACGTCCTCGTCGAGGAGTTCGGCGCGGGCGGCGGATTCGAGGTCGTCCGCGGTCTTGCGGACGCCGGGCATCGAGGCGGCCTCCAGGGGCGCCTCGACGGACTGTTCGCGCATGGCCGTGGTGTCGGCGAGGCCGATGCCGAGCGCGGAGAGGACGCCGGCCATGGGCGGCACGAGGACGGTACGGATGCCGAGCGAGTCGGCGACCATGCACGCGTGCTGGCCCCCCGCACCACCGAAGGTGGTGAGGGCGTAGCGGGTGATGTCGTGGCCCTTCTGGACGGAGATCCGCTTCACGGCGTTGGCGATGTTGGCGACCGCGATCTGAAGGTAGCCCTCGGCGACCTGCTCGGGCGTGCGGTCGTCTCCGGTCCGCTCGCGGATCTCGCGCGCGAGGGCGGTGAAGCGCTCATGGACGAGGACGTCATCGAGGGGCTGATCGCCCTCGGGGCCGAACACCTTGGGAAAGTGGGCGGGTTGGATACGGCCGAGCATCACATTGGCGTCGGTCACGGCGAGCGGCCCGCCGCCCCGGTAGCAGGCCGGCCCCGGATCCGCACCCGCCGAGTCCGGCCCTACGCGGTAGCGGGACCCGTCGAAGTGGAGGATCGAGCCGCCGCCGGCGGCGACGGTGTGGATGTCGAGCATGGGGGCGCGCAGCCGGACTCCGGCGATCTGTGTGGTGAAGACGCGTTCGTACTCACCCGCGAAGTGCGAGACGTCGGTGGAGGTGCCGCCCATGTCGAAGCCGATGACTCGGTCGAAGCCGGCGAGCTGCGACATGCGTGCCATGCCGACGATGCCACCGGCGGGGCCGGAGAGGATGGCGTCCTTGCCGCGGAACTGCCCGGCTTCGGCGAGGCCGCCGTTGGACTGCATGAACATCAGCCGTACGCCTTCGAGTTGGTCGGCGACGTGCTGGACGTAGCGGCGCAGTACGGGCGAGAGGTAGGCGTCGACGACGGCGGTGTCCCCGCGCGGGACGAGTTTCATCAGGGGGCTGACCTCGCTGGACAGCGAGATCTGCGGGAAGCCGACGCGGGCGGCGAGCTCGCCGATGGCCTGTTCGTGGGCCGGGTGGAGGTGGCTGTGCATGCAGACCACGGCGACGGCACGGATCCCGTGGTCGTACGCCTCCCGGAGGGGGCCGGTGAGGGCGTCCAGGTCGGGAGTGCGCAGGACGGTGCCGTCGGCGGCGATGCGCTCGTCGACCTCGACGACCCGTTCGTACAGCAGCTCGGGCAGCTCGATGCGGCGGGCGAAGATGTGGGGTCGGTTCTGGTAGGCGATGCGCAGGGCGTCGCGGAATCCGCGCGTGATGATCAGCACAGTCCGCTCGCCTTTTCGCTCGAGGAGGGCGTTGGTGGCGACCGTGGTGCCCATGCGGACGGCCTCGATGGGTTCCTGGGAGCCGTCCAGCAGCTCGCGTACGCCCGCGACGGCCGCGTCGGAGTAGCGGGCGGGGTTCTCCGACAGGAGCTTGTGCGTCAGCAGGCGGCCGTCCGGGCGTCGCGCGACGATGTCCGTGAAGGTGCCGCCACGGTCGACCCAGAACTGCCAGCCTGTCACGTCGCTACCCCGCTTCCGCGCCGCTCACAGCGCCCGCAGGCCGTTGATCACATCGCGCAGAATACTCTCGTCCACCAGCTCGGCAGGCGGTACTGGCCGGTTCACATGGACGAATTCTCCGTCCACGAGATCCCCGATGAGGACCCGTACCACTCCGATCGGCAGATCGAGTTCGGCGGAGAGCTCGGCGACGGACTGCGGGGCGTCACGGCACAGACCGACGATGTCCACGTGTTCCGGGGACAGCGTCGAGTCGGCGTCCGGGTCGTCCGCGTGCGGTTCGGCGACGACCACCGCGATCAGGTCGAGGCGGTGCTGGGCCGCACTGGTGGTGCGGCCACGCGTCATGGCGTACGGGCGGACGACCGGTCCGGCGTCGTCGTCGAACCAGTGGCTTCTTCCCTGACCGTCAGCGCTCATGCCATCCCACTACCCGCCCGAGGGCAGATCGGTGCGCGGAGCGGCGCCCAGATGTGCGCCGACCCGCTTGACGAGGAGCGTCATCTCGTACGCGACCAGGCCGACGTCGGAATCGGCGTCCGAGAGCACCGCGAGGCAACTGCCGTCACCGGCGGCCGTCACGAAGAGGAAGGCGTCGTCGAGCTCGACGACCGTCTGCCGGACGTTGCCCGCTTCGAAGTGGCGGCCCACGCCCTTGGCGAGGCTGTGGAACCCGGACGCGACGGCGGCGAGGTGCTCGCTGTCCTCGCGGGTCAGGTCCTTGGACACACCCGTCGGCAGGCCGTCGCTGGAGAGCACGACGGCCTTGCGGATGCTGGCGACGCGGTCCACCAGGTCGTCGAGGAGCCAGTTGAGCTCCCCGGACTGGTTGGTCGCGGAGTGGCCGGTCGCCTTCGGTGCGGTCATCGACCGTCCCCCTTACTCGTTCCCTGTGGTGCTGTGCCGCTGTGGGCGCTGTCGCCCGCGGCGTTCTCCCGGCGGCCGCGCTGCCAGCCGCGCTGGAGTGAGGCCATTCGGCTGCGTACCTCGTCCGCGTCCCGCTCGGCGGCCTCCGGCTTCTCCTCGGTCCGTGGCGGCGGGCCCTGCCTGAGCTGCGGAGCCAGATTGGCCTGCCGTATCCGCCGGGGCAGCGGTCCGGCACCGGAGCCGGGCTGCTGTGGCGTGGGGGGCGGGCTCGGTACGGAGTCGTCGGGGCCGCTCGACGCGATCGCGGGGCGGCGGCTGCGTCTGGGGAGAGCCGGTGCCTGCGAGGACTCGGCGCGCTCGCGTTCCGGGGAGGGCGGGGTCTCGGAGCGATCGCCGAGCCGGTCCGGTCCGTCGGCCGCCGCCTCACCACGGGGTCCGGTCGCGCGGCGGCGGGTCGGCAGCGGAGCGAGACCGTTCGGCTGTGGGCTGCTGGGGCCCGCCGAAGGCTCCGCGTCCCCCTTCTCGCGCCGGGATCGCTGCTCGGTGACCGGGCGTCCGTGCGAGCTGACGAGCTTGGGTGTGCTGCGGCGGGGCAGTGGCACCGGGGCGTTCACGTCGTCGTCGCGCTCGGCGCGGTCCGGTCCGCCATGGGCGCCGGGGGCCGGGTGCGGTTCACCGTGCGGGCCGGTCGTCTCGGCTTCCGTCCGGGTGAGGGCGCGGCGCGGGCGGAACAGGCCGCCGCGGTCGCCGTCCTCGTCGTCGAGGGTGTCCGGGAAGTCGCTGAGGGCGTCGAGGTCGACGGGGGCCTCCAGCTCGACCGGGCCGTCCAGCAGCGCGGGGGGCAGTCCGGGCACGCGTGCCGGCACCTGGGAGAGGGCGGCCCGGCGTGCCTCCTCCAGCTCGGCCTCCTTGGAGGGCGTGGGCCGGTCGAGCCGGAATCCGATGCCGTTGGTGTCCGGCACGTCGTCGGTGAGCAGCGCGTCGGGGATGAAGACGACGGCGGTGGTGCCGCCGTACGGCGACGGCTGGAGCGAGACCCGGACGTTCTGCCGCTGGGCGAGACGGCTGACCACGAACAGGCCGAGCCGGTCGGTGTCGGACAGCTCGAACTCGGGCGTCTCGGCGAGCCGGAGGTTGGCGTCCAGCAGGGCCTCGGCCGCCATACCCAGGCCTCGGTCGTGGATCTCCAGGGTGAAGCCGTTGGCGACCCGCTCGCCGAGTACCTGGACCGCGGTGTGTGGCGGGGAGAACACGGTGGCGTTCTCCAGGAGTTCGGCCACGAGGTGGGTGACGTCCGCGACGGCCGGTCCGGTGACGGCGACGCGGGGCAGGCGGCGGACCTCGATGCGTTCGTAGTCCTCGACCTCGGCGACCGCGGCGCGGACGACGTCCATGAGCTGGACGGGTTTGCGCCACTGCCGGGAGGGGGCGGCGCCGGAGAGGATCACCAGGCCTTCGGCGTGCCGGCGCATACGGGTGGTCAGGTGGTCCAGGCGGAACAGGTCGGCGAGTTCGTCGGTGTCCTCGGTCCGGCGTTCCATGGTGTCGAGGAGGGTGAGCTGCTTGTGGAGGAGGACCTGGCTGCGGCGGGCGAGGTTGACGAAGACCTCGGAGACCCCGGCGCGCAGTTCGGCCTGCTTGACGGCGGCCTCGACGGCGGCGCGCTGCAGGCTGTTGAGGGCCTGGCCGACCTCGCCTATCTCGTTCTTGTCGTATTCCAGGCGCGGGACCTCGGTCTCCACGTCGACCTGTTCGCCGGCGGAGAGGCGGCGCATCACGCTGGGCAGTCGGACGCCGGACGCCTCGTGGGCCTCCAGGCGGAGCTGCCGCAGATCGCGGATCAGGCTGCGGCCGATGCGCACGGACAGGAAGAGCGAGAGCAGCAGGGCGAGCAGACCGAGGACGCCCGCGACGGCCGCCTTGACGATGACGCCCATCGCGACCGGCTGGACACGCTCCTGGTAGCGGGCGCCCGCCTCGTCGTTGAGCTTGCTGAGCTCTTCGAGGACGCTGCCTGCGGCGGTGTCCCAGCTCTTGGCCTCGACGGTGCTGGTCTTGCCGGGCTGGGAGAAGACGATCGCCTGCTCGGCGACGCGCAGCGGGGTGGTGGAGGCGTTCTTCCAGAAGCGCTCGTAGCGCTGCCGCTCGGACGAGGGCAGGTCCGTCAGGCTGAGGTCGTACGTCAGGGTGCGCTGGGCGATGAGGTCGGAGACGTCGCGGATCTCCTCGCGGGTGAGCTTGCCGACCACGAGGGCGGAGCTGAGCAGGGCGTCCTCGCGGGAGAGGAGTTCGCGGGCGCGGGTGACGTTGAGCAGGGCGCGGGCCTGCTTGTCCATCGCGACGCTGTCGATGCCGTCCAGGGAGCCCAGCAGGGCGTAGCAGGGGTCGACGAGCCGGTTGTAGAGGTAGAGGGCCTGGGTGCGGGTCACCGTCCCGTCCTCGACGCTGCCGCGCAGGGAGTTGATGCCGTCGAAGGCGTCCAGGACGGCGGTGAGGCGCTCTTCGTCGCCCTCGTCCATCCCGTCGCGGACGTCGGGGTCCTTGGCGTTCTTACGGATGTCGGAGACGGCGGCGTCCGTGGCGCTTCGGGTGACGCGCAGCGCGGTCAGCGCGTCCGAGGCCCGGGGGTCGGCGAGATAGACCAGTGCCTGGCGGCGCTCCTGCTGGAGCACGCGGACGGCGTCCTCGGTGGAGTAGCCGATCTTCTCGACCAGGGACGAGACCGTGAACAGTTGGGCCACACCTCGCCCCGTGAGTACCGTGGCGAAACCCCAGATCGCGGTCAGGGACACCAGCGGCACGAGAAGCAGCGCCACCATCTTCCGGCGGATCGACTTCCCGCGAAAGCGCATGGCCTCCCCCAGCTCAAACCCCCCATCGGTCAGAGGGGCACACCTGTGCGTCAACAATCGGCGCGAGCCTACTACCGACGCGCAGGTATCTCGAAGAGCCGTCCGGAACCTGAACTTCCGCACCGGCGGCGAGACATGGGGAGTTGTCCGGGCATTGCGGGAGATTGCCTCCCTCGATCGCGCGGCGCCCCGACGGCGGGAACCGGACGGTCACCCTGGCCAGTTGGCCGGAATTTTATCTTTCCCGGGAATCTTCGAGACGCGTCGTTCGTCCTTCTGTACGGGAAATGGGGGCGGAATGGGCCACAGGAGCCGTATCCCGTCCCTCGGCGGCGTAAAACAGCGCAAGCCGGGCAGCCACTGGGGAGCCGGGTCTTCAGGCACGGGCGAGCGGTCTGCTGGCGGTGGGGAGTGACACGGTGATGGGCACGGCGGAGCGGCGCGAGGCGCCCGAGGACGGCGTTACGGCGCCCGCGAGGACGCAGCACGCACCCGAAGCGCTGGATCGCGACATTCCGGCGGGCACACGCCGGGAGACGGAGAGCGGCACCGGGTCCGTTGATGACCGGGCGGCGGTCCAGGAGTCGTCGGGTTACCGGCCGCTATGGGTGGAGGAGCCCGCGCGGCGGCGCCGGATGCCGGATCCGGTGCGGAGGTCGGCGGTGCGGGCCGTGCTGATCATCGCGCTGACGCTGATCCAGGCGATGGTGGCCTTCCTGTGCACTCTGGCGGGATCGTGGCTGGCGTTCCCGATGGTGATCAGCAGCGTGGTCAGCACCGTGGTGGCCACCTGGGGCGCCCTCGACGTCTGGGTGACCCGCCAGGTGTGGAACCAGCGCAACGGCGTGGTCTCGGCACCGAGCAGCACGGCCCGCTCGCTGCGCCGCGAGCGGCGCCGGGCGCGCCGGCAGGCGCGGGAGGCGGAGCGCGCGCAGGAGCGAATACGTCGGCGGGGTGGGGCGGGGCAGTTGTCGCACTCCTGAGCGGTCACGTCGCAGGGCGGCTGGCTGCGAGGCGCGTGAGCGCACACAACCAGCCATGTCCTCAACGGCGTACCTCCGCGGTCCACGCGGCGGCGATCCGGCCGACGCGGAGCCACCGAGCGTGATCATCGGGCTCCCGCCCGCTCAGGGGGCGCTGTTCGCCGGCTTCTTGAACATGCGCGTCGCCGTGATCTCGCTGTGCACCGCCTCCCCCGCCTGCGGCTGCTGGGGCAGTCCCGGGCGCAGGTGCTCCTCCACGCTGATGTACTTCAGGCCCGCCCTGAGGTCGGCGTCATTGCGCAGGCGGATGACCAGCGGGAACTCCGCCAGTGCCGTCGTGTCGAATAGGCCGGTGGTGTAGAGGAGCTGGACGCCGAGCGCGTCGGACACGGCCCGCTGCAGCTCCAGCAGATAGGTCGCGTTGGCGCGGCCGATGGGGTTGTCGAGGAACAGCGTGCCCGCGTGACGGTGCTTGTCGCGGCCCCGGTCGTTCGACCTGAGCGCGGCCATCGTGCAGTACAGCGCGATGGCCGCCGTGAGCAGCTGGCCCCCGGAGAACACGTCGCCCATCTGGCCGACCGGCACCCGCTCGGCGCGCAGCACGGCGTCCGGCTTGAGGATCTCGACGGCGACGCCCTTGGGCTGGAGCGCCGCCGCGACTCCTCGCAGCAGCAGGGACATTCCGTCGCGCCGCAGGTCGGAGTTCTTCTTCACGGCCGCTCTGGTCGCCTCGTCGATGACCTCGCCGAGGCGTTCGGTCAAGGTCGCCTGGTCGGGCTCCTCGAAGCGGATGCGCAGGAACTCCTGCCCGGACCACTCGCCGAGCCCCTCGGGCAGCCGGGACAGGCGCTGGGCGGAGCGCAGGGTGGCCAGCGCGGACTCCACCAGGCCGCGGAGGCGGTCCACGATCGAGTCGCGGTTGCGTTCGAGCTGGGCCAACTCGTCGGTGAGGACGCGCAGTCGGGGGGCGAAGGCGTCCGCCCACTTCTGTGCGTGCTCGGGCAGTGCGGAGGCGGGCAGTTCGCGGATCTGCTGGCGGGCGGGGGTGCGGACTTGCTCGTAGCGTGTGGAGTTGGCGTGCCGGACGAGTACGTCGCTCGCCTCACGGACGGCGGCATCGGCGGCGGACAGGTCGGCGGCGCAGCCGCGCAGCGACCGGCGGGCCTCGGCGGCGGACTGCCGGGCCTCCTCGGGGCTGCCGGGGTACGGCTCCGGCTCCTCCTGCTCCTCGTCGGTGGTGTGCTCGCGCAGCAGGTCGCGGAGCATCGCTGCGATCTCGTCGAAGCCGCCGGCCGCGTCCTCGGCGGCGCGGTGGGCTTCGAGGAGTTCCGCGTGGGCCTCGCGGGCCTGCGTCAACGCCTCGGTGCGGGAGGCGAGTTCGGCGGTGGCGGTGCGCAGCAGGGCCTGTGCCTGGTCGGCGTCGCGGGGCTGGAGCTCCTCGGACAGCTCGGTGTGCGCCTCGCCGTCCTCGGGTGCGTGCCGCTCGGCCTCGCCGCGCAGCCGGCCCAGCTGCTCGCTCGCGCTGGACATGCGGGTCTCCAGGAGCTGGACCAGCTCCTCCGCGCGCGCGGCGGCCGCCTGCCGGGACGGTCCGTCGGAGCCGTCGGGCGACTGCAGGAGCTGTTCGGCCCGGGTGCGGACCTTGTTGCTGAGCCGGTCCAGCTCCGCGCGGGCGGCGCTCTCGTCGCTCTCCGCGCGGGCCTGCTCGGCCCGCAGGTCGGCGCCGACGCCGACCTTCTCGTACACCTGGGAGGCGGCCCGGTACGCCTCGCGCAGCGCGGGCAGGGACGCCTTCGGGGCGTCCGCGTCGGTGTCCGGTACGTCGTCGGGGGCGCCCGCGATCTCCGAGCGCTCGGCGCGCAGGGTGCGCGCGGTGCGGCGTGCGTCGTCGGCGGCGCGCTGGGCGGCGCGGCGGTCCTCGTCGGCGGCGCGGGCACGCTCCAGGCAGGACTGGGCGCGGGCCTCGGACTCGGTGGCCTCGTCGGCGAGTTCGCGCAGCTTGACCTGCCAGCCGGCCCGCTCGCGCAGCCGGAAGGCCAGCCCGGCCAGGGCGTCGGCGGAGCGCCGCGCCTTCTGGGCGGCCTCCTGGCGCTCGTCGCGGACCTGGGCGGCCTCGGCTGCGGCTTCGTCGGCCTCGGCCCGCACGGTCCGCGCCTCGGCCAGCTCGGCCTCGGACTCCTGCGCGAACGCGCGTGTGTCCCGCGCGGCCTGCGCCAGCTCGACCAGGTGTCCGGCCGGGCAGCCGGTCCGCCACGAGGCGAGCCGCGCCGCCAGCTCCCGGTCCTTGCCGAGCCGCGCGGCGAGGGTGCGGATCTCCTCGTCGCGCTCGGTCGCCCGCGCGCGCAGCGCCTGCCGCTCCTCGTCGGCGGCGTGCTCGTCGTGCATGGCCGGGTTCGGCGGTACCAGGAACACATCGGGAGAGGGTCCGCCCGGTGTGTCGGCGGCCGGGGTCGGGGCGAGCAGGGCGGCCGCCGTGCCGACCGCGACGGCGGACCGGGGCAGCAGGGCCGCGTCGCTCAGCACCTCGCGGGCACGCGCGTGCGTGCCGGGGTCGGTGATGATCACGCCGTCGACCAGTTCGGGCCGGGCGGCCAGCACGCGCGCGTGGTCGGCGGGGTCGACGGCCTGGGCGAGGTAGCGCCAGCCCGGCAGCGCGGGGATGCCCTGCTCGCCGAGGAACTCCACGGTGGCCAGCACGTCCGGGCCGGGCGGCAGCAGCCCGCCGTCACCGAGCGCGCCCAGGATCCGGGCGTCGTCGGCGGCGGCCGTGCGCAGCTCGAAGAGCTGGCGCTCGGCGGCGGACACGGCGTCGTCGAGCAGGTCACGCAGTTCGTCGGCGAACCGGTCCAGCTCCTCCGGGGTGAGCGCGCCCTCGCGCGCGGACTCGCTCCCCCTGTCGTCGTCACCCATGCGCGGCGCGGGCACGGGCCCGCGCCGCACGCCGGACTCGCCGGTCAGGCTGAGCAGTTCGGCGAGCCGCTCCACGGCCGCCAGCCCCTCGGCGAGCCGCCGCTCGGCGTCGTAGGCACGCTCCGCCGCGGTCGCCGCGTCCGCCGCGCGGGCCGCGGTCAGCTCCGCGCGGGACTCGGTCGAGGCCGCCTCGCGGGCGTGCTCCGAGGCGCGGCGGGAGGCCTCGCGGGCGGTGTCCCAGGCGGCGACGGCGCTCTTCTCGGCGTCGCTGGCCGCAAGGGCGGCGCGAGCCGGGTCGGCGTCGGGCGCGCTGTCGTCGAGCCAGCCCGCGCGCACGGCCTCGGCGGTCTCCTGCTCGACCTCGGACAGCCGCTGCCGCAGATGCCCGGCCTCACTGCGGGCCCGCTGCGCGTCGGTGGCGGCGGCGGTGGAGTCCCGGTACGCGGACTCGCTGACCTCCTGGAGCGCGGCGGACCGCTCCTCCCCTTCGTTGGCGAGGGCCTCGGCGTTCTCGGCGGCGGCGTGCAGGGCCCGTACGAGATCGACGGCGGCCTTGGCGCGGGCGGCCAGGGCGGGGGCCGCGTCCCGCTCGGCCTCCTGGATGGCGGCCGCCACGCGCGCGACGCGGTCGGAGGCGGCGCGGTGCCGCAGGACGGCTTCGGCGGCCTGCCAGGCCGAGTGCAGGGTGCGTGCGTCGGCCAGCTCGCGCTTCTGGGCGGCCGCCGACTTCTCGGCCGCCGCGAGCGCCAACGAGGCATGCCGGTAGGCCAGTTCGGCGGAGATCAGCGCGCTGCGCTCGCGTGCCGCCTCGGCGTGGGTGACGGCGTACGCGGCGGCGGTGACCCGCTGGGCGAGGTCGGCGGCCCGCAGCCGCTCCTGGACGCCCCGCGCGGACAGCCGCCGGGCCAGGGTCCGGGTGCGCCGCTCGGCGCCAGCATGGATGTCACGCGCGCGTGAGCGTGCCTCGGCGGCCTCGACGATCCGCCCGAGCAGGTCGACGGACCCGGCGGTGAAGTCCCGCTCGGCGATCAGCTCGGCCCGTCGGCCCAGCTTGTTGCCGAAGCCGCTGACCAGGTCGGCGAGGCCGTCGGTGTCGCGCGTGTCGGTCACGGCCCGCAGCAGCAGATCGGTGAAGTCGGCGTCCTTCTTGACCGCGAAGAGGCCGGCCGCCTCACCTTCGTCGGCGTTCATCTCCCGCTGGTAGCGGAAGAGTTCGGGGTCGAGGCCGAGGTCGCCGAGGTGCTCGATCCAGCGGTCGTGGATCTCTTCCCAGTGCACCTCCAGATGCGGATACGCCTTGCCCGCCTCCGTGAGGGCGTCCCGGAAACCCTTCATGGTGCGGCGGCGGCCCTGTGCGCCCGACTGGCCCTCGACGGGCGGCCGTACGGCGGTGGACTCGGCGACGGGCAGGTTGTCCAGGCTCAGCCCGGGTCCGGGGCGGAAGGAGTACCAGGCCTCGGCGAACTTCCGCGGGTCGTTGGAGACCTGGCGGCCGCGCCACTCGCTGACCTTGCCGACCACGACGCACTCGCCGGTGAGCGTGTGCTGCCACTCCAGCGCGACGTGTCCGCAGTCGTCGGCGAGCAGGAACTTGCGTAGCACACCGGAGCTGGCGCCGCCGAGGGTGTTGCGGTGCCCCGGGAGCATCACCGAGAAGATCAGCTTGAGCAGGACCGACTTGCCGCCGCCGTTCTCCAGGAACAGCACGCCCGCGGGGGCCGGCCTGCGCGGCGGCCCGACGGGCTCCTCCTCGAAGAACTCCGCCTGCGTGGGCGCGGGGTCGGGCACGGTCTCGCCCACACCGCGCAGGTCAAGCACGGTGTCGGCGTAGCGCGCACCGGCCGGTCCGATGGAGTAGAGGCGGACCCGGGACAGCTCGTACATGGCGGACTCTCGTAAGTCTTCGGCAGGTCGGGGAAGTTCGGGGACTCGGGGGAGCTCGTGGGCTTCAGGCGGAGTGGAACGGCAGCCCGGCGTCGGCCACCAGCTCCAGGTGGTCCGTGTCCTCGGCGGGCAGCAGGGTCGCCGTGCCGTCGGTGACCGGGACCACGCCGAGCTCCAGCAGCTCGGCCATGGCGGCGCTGCCGGCCATGTCGCGCACCTGGAGCTGGTAGCGGGCGGTCGTCCGGTAGGTGCCGCCGTTGTCGTCGCCGGTCCGCTGGAGGAACCCGGAGTCGGTGAGGAAGGCGACCGCCTTGCCGATGATGCCGGTCGTGGAGCCGGCGAGGCGGCGGGCGTCCTTGGTGGCGCCGGTCGCGCTGCGTCTCACCCAGATCCGCCAGGCGGCCTCCAGGCCGGGCGCGTCCGTGGCGGGGTCGGTGTTCTCCCCCTGCTCGTCCGCGCGCTCCTCCAGCTTGCGGCAGGCCTGCCGGACGAAGGCGTCGACGCCGTTGACGGTGACGCGCCCGATGTAGCCGTCGTCGGCCAGGTCCTCGGGCCGCGGGAACGCCAGGGCGGCGACGGCGAGATGTGCCAGCCCGTGCAGGAAGCGGTCGCTGCCGTCGGCGGAGGTACGACGCGCGTAGTCCCCCATGCGCACGGCGAACACCGAGTCCTCGGCCGCGGTCACCGCCATCCCCGCGCGCGGCGAGACCTCCAGCACGATCAGGCCGAGCCCGGTGGCCACGGCGTCCGCGAGCCGCGCGAACGCCGGGTCCTCGCGGTAGCGGCGCAGCAGATCGGCGTACTCCTGGTCGCGCGCGGGCTGCAGCTTGGGCTGGAGCCCGAAGGCGACGAGCCGCGCCGCGTCGGCGGCGTCGGCGGGGGTGACGGCGGCAGGCGCCGACGGGGCGGCGGCCGCCGGCTCACTCCACTCGACGTGCTCGGTCACGGTTTCGGCTCCTTGTCGGGGTGTTGCTCAACGATGCGGTGGTGCGCGGAGGTGCGGTGCTGGTCGTCCCTGCGGTGCCCGGCGCAGCTCATGCGGTGCCCAGCACAACCCGTCCGGTGCCCGGCGCCGCTCATGCGATGCCCGGCGCGGCTCATGCGGCTTCCGTTCTGTCGGCGGCCATCCCCGCCGCGTCCAGCAGAGCCGTCCCCACGATCAGGTCGGCGCCGCCGAACTCGGGATCGTCCAGCTCCGTGCCGTCGTCCACGGCGAACAGCAGCTTCTCCTCGCCCTGCCGATAGGCCGTGCCGACCGCCGGGCTGGCCGCGTGCACCGCCAGCAGCGCGACGAGGTACGGCAGGTCGGGATCCTGCCGGCGTGCCTGCGCCAACAGCCCCGACAGCCGCCGTGGCGCATCCGCCGGCAGGTCCAGCAGCTCCGTCGCCGCCGCGAGCTGCTCCTCGCTGAACCGGCTGTCGTCCGGCGTCGCGATGAGGTCGGGCTCGGGCATCTCGGCGCCCAGGTGCTCCCGCTCCACGGGCGGCGTCAGCAGTATGTCGACGAGATCGCCCACCCGCACCGACACCGGGGTCCGCAGTCCCGTCCCGCGCGCGAAGTAGGCGTCGGTGACCCGGACCGCCTGCTCCAGGGGCAGCGGCAGGACGGGGGCGACGAGGTGGCCGTACAGGTCGATCCCGGACGTCGTCATCGGCGTCGCGAAGGCCTGCCGGTCCTGTTCGGCGCGGAAGAGCGGTCCGGCCTCCAACAGCCGGGACTGCAACTGCGTATGCCGTCGGATGCAGTCCTTGACGATGTCGACCAGCTCGGCCGCGCGCCGCTTGTGCTGCGGGTCCTCGGTCTCGTCGCGGGCCTTGCGGATGTTGGTCAGGATCGCGTTCTCGTGGCGGTAGCGGTCGGCGACGTGGTCGAGGGCCTCGGCGATCATGTCCGGTACGGAGTTCAGCCAGTCGACCGCCCGGACGTTGCGCCGGGTCGCGTCCAGGGCGCGGCGGAGCGTCTCGGAGTACTGCACGGTGCGGTACCGGGCCTGCTCGGCGGCGAGCTGGGCGTCGGCGAGGCGGCCTCGGTTGATCAGCACCTCGAGCTTGACCTCGGCGGCGATCTGCGCGCTGGTCACGTCGGTGTCGAGGGCGCCGACGAGGACGTTGACCGCTTCGTCGGTCGTCCGGAGGTAGACCGTGCCGCCCGGTCCCGGCACCTCCTCGATCAGCTTGAAGTCGTAGTCACGGCGGACATAGCTGCCATCAGGCGCGAAGGTGCCGTACACCGCCCGGAAGCCGCGGTCCACGCTGCCGACGTTGATCAGGTTCTCCAGGACCCAGCGGGCCACCCGCTCGTGCTCGGCGACGGGGCGGCGCGGGGCCTGGGCGGCGATGCGCGGGATGAGGCGGGCGACGATCTGGTCGTGGTCGGCGCCGGTGTCGAAGTCCATGTTGAGGGTGACCAGGTCGATGGCGGCGAGCGCCACCTCGGCCATGCCGTACACCGAGTACTCGCCCGCGAGGTTGGCCTTGCGGGCGTCGAGGTCGTGCAGCGGCGCGGTGCAGGCGAGCGCGCGCAGCCGCCGCGCCAGCCCCTCGTCGGCGGCCGGGCCCGGAGCAGGGCGCGGCCCCGCGCTGAGCTGGGGCGGAACACGGTCCGTCGATGCAGGCGAAGTCACGGTGCACAGACTAGGTCCTGGGTCTGACATCGACCCAAACGAACGCCCTCCGCCGTGACGGCTGCAACCGCAGGTCGCGCCGCTACGGGGCGCTCACCCGCCGCTGGTAGACCTCGACGACGCGTTCCAGTGAGTCGTCGAGGTAGACCGCGAGCAGCTTCTCGGCCTCGCCCTTGTCGCCCGCCTGAAGGGCCTGGAGGATCTGCCGGTTGCGTGCCAGGTACGGCTCGTGCAGTCGCCTCGGGTCGTCCACGACGTGGAAGGCGAGCCGAAGCTCCGCGAAGACGCTGCGCATCAGCTCGTCGGTGCGGGCGCTTCCCGCGAGGGCGACCAGCTCCCGGTGGAAGTGGATGTTGGCGGTACCCACGCCTTTCCAGTCACCTTCGCGCGCGGCCCGCCGCCCCTCCTCGACGGCTTCGCAGAGCCCGTCCAGGCTGTGCGAGGGCTCGCCGAGACCCCGCACTACGGCGCACTCGACCAGGCCGCGGGTGCGGTAGATGTCCTCGACGTCCTCGACGGTCAGTACCCGGACGAAGACCCCTCGGTTCAGCTCGTGCACGAGCAGGCGTTCGTGTGTGAGCAGCCGGAACGCCTCGCGCAGGGTGTTGCGGGAGACGCCGAGCGCGCCGCCGATGCTGTCCTCGGACAGGCGGGTGCCGGGAGGGAAGAACCCTTCGGCGATACGGCTCCTGAGGATGTCCGAGACCCGCTCCGCGGTGCTCGTGCGGCCCAAGAGCGCGCGGTCCTCGGACAGTGAGGTCAGGTGCTCTTCCATGCCTGGAATTCAATCGCAGACACAAGAACGAAACAACATGGGTATTGAGGGATCGTTGAACAATCCTCTACGGTACTGCGCACCGGCACGGCTCACTCTCCAAGCACCCTCCGTCCCCCCTCTGCGAGGTGCCCATGAGCACGACCCCTCCGCCGCAGGCCCTGTCCCACCCCACGACCGACGAACGCGCCGCCGACGACGGCGCGTTCGCCTGGCTGCGCGCTCTCGGTCCGCGCGGCCGGCGCGCCTTCGCGGGCGCTTTCGGCGGCTATGCCCTGGATTCGTACGACTACTTCACCCTGCCGCTGAGCATGGTCGCGCTGGCCGCGTACTTCGGCCTGGACAGCGGCCAGACCGGCCTGTTCACCACCGTCACGCTCGTGGTCTCCGCGGTCGGCGGCGCCCTCGCCGGGGTGCTGGCCGACCGGATCGGCCGGGTCAAGGCACTGATGATCACGGTGATCACCTACGCGGTCTTCACCGTCGCCTGTGGCTTCGCGCCCAACTACGAGACGCTGCTGGTCTTCCGCGCCCTTCAGGGCCTCGGCTTCGGCGGCGAGTGGGCGGTCGGCGCGATCCTCGTCGCCGAGTACGCGAGCGCCAAGCACCGCGGCCGCACGCTCGGCGCGATCCAGAGCTCGTGGGCCGTCGGCTGGGCGCTGGCGGCGATCATGTACACGCTGGTCTTCTCGCTCGTCGACGACGACCTCGCCTGGCGCGTGATGTTCTGGACCGGCGCGCTGCCCGCGCTGCTCGTCATCTGGATGCGGCGCCGGGTGCACGACGCGCCCGAGGCCGTGGCCGTGCGCGAAAGGAGCACCGAGAAGGGCTCGTTCGCGGCGATCTTCAAGCCGGGCCTGCTGCGTACGACGATCTTCGCGGGGCTGCTCTCGACCGGTGTCCAGGGCGGCTACTACACCCTCGCGACCTGGGTGCCGACCTATCTCAAGACCGAGCGGGAACTTTCGGTCGTCGGCACCGGCGGCTATCTGACGTTCCTGATCTCGGGTGCCTTCATCGGCTATCTGACCGGCGGTTACCTCACCGACCGGCTGGGCCGCCGGCGCAACATCTGGCTGTTCGCGCTGCTGTCGGCACTGTGCATCCTGGCGTACGCGAACATCCCGAGCGGCGCCAACACCCTGCTGCTCGTGCTCGGTTTCCCGCTCGGGTTCTGCATGTCGGCGATCTTCAGCGGCTTCGGCTCGTACCTGAGCGAGCTGTACCCGACGGCGGTGCGCGGCACGGGACAGGGCTTCACGTACAACACCGGCCGCGCGGTCGGCGCCGTCTTCCCCACCACGGTCGGCTTCCTGGCCGACAGCTGGGGCGTGGGCGGCGCGCTGGTCTTCGGCGCGATCGGCTACGGCATCGCGGCGCTCGCCCTGCTCGGGCTGCCGGAGACACGCGGGAAGGAGCTGGCGTGAACCGTACGGAGCGGCGTCCGCTCCCGGCCGTGACCGGCGACCGCCCGCTCACCCTGGTCGACGAGCACGCGCACGCGTGGAGCCCGCGCACCGCACGCGCGCGCTTCCGCGAGGGCCTCACGGGCCCCACGGCCGGGGTCGCGGCGGGCCACACCCAGGTCAACCTGATCTCGGTGCCCGCCGACTGGGCGTACGACATGCTGCTGTTCTGCCAGCGCAACCCCAAGCCCTGCCCGGTCCTGGACGTCACGGACGCCGGATCCTGGACCACCGTCCTCGCCGACGGCGCCGACCTGCGCACCGATCTGCCGCGCTACCGGGTGTGGCGCAACGGCGAGTTGGTGGACGAGCCGACGGACGTGCGCGCCCACTGGCGGGGCGATCTGGTGTCGTTCCTGATCGGCTGCAGCTTCACCTTCGAGTGGGCGCTGGCCGAGGCGGGCGTCCCGATCCGCCATGTCGAGCAGGGCCGCAACGTCCCGATGTACGTGACCGGCCGCCCATGCCGTCCGGCGGGGCGGCTGCGCGGCCCGATGGTGGTGTCGATGCGCCCGGTGCCGCCGCAGCACGTGGCGGCGGCGCTGCGGGAGACCGGCCTGCTGCCGGCGGTGCACGGCAGCCCCGTGCACTGCGGCGATCCGTCGGCCCTCGGCATCGCCGACCTCGGGCGGCCCGACTTCGGGGATCCGGTGGACAGGGAGCCGGACGACATCCCCATGTTCTGGGCCTGTGGAGTGACCCCGCAGGCCGCGGTGATGGCCTCGCGCCCACCGTTCGCCATCACCCACGCGCCGGGCCAGATGTTCCTGACCGACGCCCGCGACGAGCAGTACCGCATCGTCGCCTGACAGAGGAAACGACGTAACGCATGACCTCGATCGATCTCAACGCCGACCTCGGTGAGGGCTTCGGCCGCTGGCAACTCACCGACGACGAACGGCTGCTGTCGGTCGTCACCAGCGCCAACGTGGCCTGCGGCTTCCACGCCGGGGACGCGGCCACCATGCGGCGGGTGTGCGAGCAGGCGGCCGAGCGCGGGGTGCGGATCGGCGCCCAGGTCTCCTACCGGGACCTGGCGGGGTTCGGGCGGCGCACGATGGACGTGCCGCCCGCCGAACTGACGGCCGAAGTGGCCTACCAGATCGGCGCCCTGGAGGTCTTCGCGCGAGCGGCGGGCACGCGCGTGTCGTACGTCAAACCGCACGGCGCGCTCTACAACCGCGTCGTGCACGACGAGGAGCAGGCCGGCGCGGTCGTCGACGGCGTGCTCCTGGCTGATCCCGCGCTGCCCGTGCTCGGCCTGCCCGGCTCCCGGCTGCTGGACCTGGCCGCCAAGGCCGGGCTCCCGGCCGTCACGGAGGCGTTCGCAGACCGCGCGTACACCGAACAGGGCACGCTCGTGCCGCGCGGCCTGGACGGCGCCGTGGTCACCGACCCGGAGGCCGTCGTGGAGCGCTCGGTGGGCCTGGCCCACACCGGCGAGGTCACCTCCCACGCCGGGACCCGGGTCGAGGTACGCGCGCGGTCCCTGTGCCTGCACGGCGACACACCCGGCGCGGTCGAGCTGGCCCGCCGGGTGCGGGCGCGGCTGGAGGAGTCGGGTGTGCGGGTGGAGGCCTTCGCATGAGGGCGCTACCCGTCGGTGCCGACGCGCTGCTCGTCGAGGTGTCCTCGGGCGAGGAGGCCCAGGCGCTGCACACCGAGCTGCTGCGGCGCCGCGCCGAGGGCTCGCTGTCGGTCCGCGAGATCGTCCCCGCGGCCCGGACCGTCCTGCTCGACGGCCTCGCCGACCCGGCCCGCCTCGCCTCCGAACTGACCTCCTCCGCCGTGCCGCCCGCTCCGCCACGCGCGCGTGAGGTCGTCGAACTCCCGGTGCGCTACGACGGACCGGACCTGGCCGACGTCGCCGCGCACTGGGGCGTGTCCGCGCAGGAGGTGGCCCGCATTCACGCGGACACCGAGTTCAGCGTCGCCTTCTGCGGCTTCGCGCCCGGATTCGGCTATCTCACGGGCCTCCCTGCGCGCTACGACATCCCTCGCCGGGCCACCCCGCGCACCGCCGTCCCCGCCGGTGCGGTGGCGCTGGCGGGCCCGTACACCGGCGTGTACCCGCGCTCGTCGCCGGGCGGCTGGCAGCTGATCGGCACCACGGACACCGTGCTGTGGGACCACACGCGTGTGCCGGCCGCGCTGTTGTCGCCGGGCACGCGCGTGCGCTTCGTTCCGGTGGGGAGCTCATGACCGACCGCGCGCTGTCCGTCGTACGCGCCGGGGCACTCACCACTGTGCAGGACCTCGGCCGTCCTGGGCACGCCCATCTCGGCGTCCCCCGCTCCGGGGCGCTGGACGGACCCGCGGCGGCCCTGGTCAACCGGCTGGTCGGCAACGCCCCCGAGGCGGCCGTACTGGAGACGACCCTCAACGGCTGCACGGTGCGGCCCCGTTCCTCCGTCACCGTGGCGGTCGGCGGCGCGCCCTGCCGGGTCGCGGTGGACGGACGCCCGGTGGCCTGGGGCGCCCCGGTGCGCGTGCCCGCGGGTGCGCTCCTGGACGTCGGCGCGGCCCTCTTGGGCGTACGGAGCTATGTGGGCGTCTCCGGCGGCATCGCCGTCGAGCCGGTCCTGGGCAGCCGCTCCACGGACCTGCTGTCCGGCCTCGGCCCACCGCCCCTCACGGACGGCGCGGTGCTGCCCCTGGGCTCCCCGACGGGGCTCCACGCGCGCGTGGACGTCGCCCCACAGCCGGCGCCACCCGCCGAACTCGTCCTGCGGGTGACGCT
This sequence comes from Streptomyces sp. UG1, assembly GCF_049974585.1. Lineage (NCBI taxonomy): Bacteria > Bacillati > Actinomycetota > Actinomycetes > Kitasatosporales > Streptomycetaceae > Streptomyces > Streptomyces sp. UG1. The sequence goes on from NZ_JBNGGG010000029.1 coordinate 36,678, forward strand.
CGGCCCGCGCGACGACTGGTTCACGCCGCGGGCCGTGCGCGCCTTCACCGCCCGGCCGTACCGCGTCTCCCCCGCCAGCAACCGCATCGGGCTGCGCACCGAGGGCCCTGCCCTGGAACGGGCGCGCACCCGTGAACTCCCCAGCGAGGGCGTGGTCCTGGGCGCGGTGCAGGTCCCGCCCGACGGCCGGCCGGTCGTGTTCCTCGCCGACCACCCGACGACGGGCGGCTACCCGGTGATCGCCGTCGTCCGCGCGGCTGACCTCCCGGCCGCCGCACAGGCGGTGCCAGGCACTCCGGTGCGCTTCGTGGCCGTACGCCGCCGCTGACGGCCGTGCCCGCACCCGCCGTGGGCTAGCGGCGGGTGTCACAGCCGGCGCGTGCCCGGGCGCCGTGGGCGCCGTGCGGGACCTTCACAACACCCCCTGAGTCCGTTACGCCGCCTCCGGTTCGCGCTGCTGCTCCGGGACCGAGCGCGGCCCGGGCAGCGACAGTCTTTCGGGCAGCGCCGGCTCGGCCGCCACGGACCGGTGCTCGGGCACCGACCGAGGCTCGGGCACCGGCCAAGGCTCAGCCACCGGCCAAGAGTCGGGCACCGGCCAAGGCTCAGGCAGCGCCCTCGTCTCCGGCACCGTCAGCGAGGCCAGCGCCATGGACGCCGCTTGGGCCGCGCGCAGGTCGAGCCGCCCGCAGGTGCCCCGCGCGCGGTGCCGCATCTCGGTGACGGCGAGGCGCAGCAGTTGGGGCAGCAGGTCGTTGCACCGCCGGACCACCCAGGCGGTGCCCGCGGTGGCCAGCCACAGCAGGCTCGCCGACCTGGTGGGCGGCGGGAACTCGGGCTCGGGCGAGGGCGCGGTCCCCGTCGCGATGCCCCGCTTCGCCAGCATCGCGTGGAAGCGCAGCGCGAGCTGGCGGTGACCGCGCTCGCCGGGATGCAGCCGGTCCGCGCTCCACATGGCGCGGTCGCCGATCCAGTCGTCGTCGACGGCGTGCAGATGCACGGCTCCGTACCGCTCGGACAGCGTGTGGACCACCGTGTTGACCGCCCGCTGCCGCCGGGCCAGCGGGTGCCCCAGAACCCCCGGCAGGCCCAGCATCGTGCCCGGGTCGGGCAGACAGGCCGTGAGCACGGCGGTGCCCTGACGGGTGAAGGACGCGTAGACCTTGTCGAGGCGTTCGGCGATCCTGTCGATGTCGTAGGTGCCGCGCAGCGTGTCGTTGACGCCCACGACGACGGATGCGACATGCGGCCGCAGGGACAGCGCCGTGGGGAGCTGGGTCTCCAGCACGTCCCGCGTCTGTGCCCCGCTGACCGCCAGGTTGGTGAACTCGGCGGACGGCTCGGACAGCCCGCCGGCGAGCAGCGCGGCCCAGCCGCGCCACCCGTTCCCCACGGGATCGCCCACCCCCTCCGACAGGGAGTCCCCGAGGGCGACGTAGCGCAGCGGTCTCATGCCGCGCCCTCCGCACGCGTGAACGGCCGTGCCGGCACGGCCGCGTCGTGCGCGGTCAGGAAGGCGTCCACGGCCGTGCCCCACCCGAAGCACTCGGCACGCGCGCGTGCGGTCTCCCGGCGCTCGCGCTCCGGACGGTCGAGCAGCATCTCCACGGCGTCCGCGAAGGCGTCCCCGTTGTCCGCGGCGGTGGCCCCGGCGGAACCGATCACCTCCGGCAGCGCGGAGGACGCGCTCGCGACGACGGGCGTACCGCAGGCCATGGCCTCCAGCGCGGCGAGCCCGAAGGTTTCGGCGGGCCCGGGGGCCAGGGCCACATCGGCGGAGGCCTGGAGCGCGCCGAGCAGGCTGCGGTCGGCGACATGCCCGAGGAACGTCACCGGCAGATCGCGCTCCTGGGCCCGCTTCTCGAGGCCCGCGCGCAGCGGCCCGTTCCCGGCGACCACGAGCACGGCGCGCACTCCGCGCCGGCGCAGCGCCTCCAGGGCGTCCAGGGCGGTGCCGGGCCGCTTCTCCACCGAGAGGCGGGAGCACATCACCAGCAGCGTCTCGTCGGCACGCGCGTGCGTGGCGCGCAGCGCGGCGTCGCGCAGGGTGGGGCGCCGGTTCATCAGGTCGACGCCCAGCGGGGCCCGTACGACGTTGCGGGCGCCGATCCGCACGAACTCCCGCTCGGCGAACTCGGTGGTGCACACGACCTTGGAGTACGTGTGGGCCGTACGGACGTTGAGGGCGTCGGCGGCGCGCCGGGACAGGTTCTCCGACAGGCCCCAGGTGCGCAGCACGCCGTCGGCGGTCTCGTGGGAGACCATCACGGCGGGGACCCGGGCGCGCCGGGCCCACCTGCCGGTCCAGCGCAGCGTGGTGCGGTCGGAGACCTCCAGGCGGTCGGGGGCGAGCTCCTCCAGGAGCGCCGCGACCCGGCGCTTGTCGATGAGGACGCGGTAGCCGCCGGTGCCCGGCAGCATCGGGCCGGGCAGGGTGATCACCCGGCCCTGCTCGGTCTCGCAGTCGCTGTGCTTGTCACCGGGCACGATCAGGACGGGATCGTGGCCCGCCAGCTTGAAGCCCTTGCCCAGCTCGCGCAGCGCGGTGCGCAGCCCTCCGGAGGCGGGCGCGACGAAGTTCGCGAGGCGGACGATGCGCAGGCCGGTCATGCCGCCACCACCGCCCGGCGCGCGGCGAGCACGTCCCCGTAGTGCCCGATGAGCTGGTCGCCGATCGCTGCCCAGGTGCGGCCCTCGACCGTGGCGCGTCCGGCGGCCCCGTAGGCGGCCCGCAGCGCCGGGTCGGCGACCAGGGACCGCACGGCGTCGCGTACGGCGTCGGCGTCGCGCGGCGGCACCAGCAGGCCGGTGCGGCCGTGGTCGACCAGGTCGAGGGGGCCGCCCGCGGCGGGCGCGACGACGGGCACGCCGCTGGCCATGGCCTCCTGCACGGTCTGGCAGAAGGTCTCGAAGGGGCCGGTGTGGGCGAAGACGTCGAACGAGGCGAAGATCCGGGCGAGGTCGTCCCCGCCGCGTCGGCCCAGGAAGACCGCGCCGGGCAGCGCCTCGGCGAGTGCGGGCCGGCTCGGCCCGTCACCGACGATCACGACCTTCACGCCCGGGATGCCACAGGCGCCGGCGAGCAGGTCGATGTGCTTCTCCGGGGCGAGCCGCCCGACGTAGCCGACGATGACCTCGCCGTTCGGGGCGAGTTCGCGGCGCAGCGCCTCGTCCCGCAGCTCGGGGCGGAAGCGGGCGGTGTCAACGCCGCGTGCCCACAGCTTGAGCCGGGGCACCCCGTGGGTTTCGAGGTCGTTCATGGACGCGCTGGACGGGACGAGGGTGAGGTCGGCGGCGGAGTGGACGGAGCGGATGCGACGCCAGGCCGCGGCCTCGCCGGCGCCCATGTAGGTGCGGGCATATCCGGCCAGGTCGGTCTGGTAGACGGCGACGGCGGGGATGCCGAGCCGGGCGGCGGCGGCCATGCCGCGTACGCCGAGGACGAAGGGGCTGGCCAGGTGCACCACATCGGGCCGGTGCTGGATCAGCGCGGCGGCGAGGCGTCGGCTGGGGAGCGCGACCCTGACCTGGGGATAGCCGGGGAGCGGAAGGGAGGGGACATGGACGACGGGGCAGGGCGCCAGAGCGGCGGCCCCCTTGTTCCCGGGAGCGGGAGCCGGTGCGACGACGAGGGGAGCGTGACCGCGATCGACGAGGTGTCGGGCGGTCTGGAGCGCGCAGTGGGCCACGCCGTTCACATCGGGGGGAAAGGATTCGGTCACGATGACGACACGCATACCGGTGTTGTCGCCGTGCTGGACGTGGCCGCGTCAAAGTGGATCTTTCCGAACGACAAACGTCCCATGAGCGTTCCGCTGCGCGCCCGAGCGGGTCAGATCACGTCCATGCGCGCCTGACCCGCCGGCCATTCCGTGTTCACCCGGCGGGCAGATCTCTCCGAGATTCACCGGGCGAACACATGTCAGCCGGTGCTCGCGTCCGGTCCGATCCGGCTGCGGACGGCCGTCTGGACCTCCGCCTCCTCGGCGGGGTCGGCGGCGAGCCGGCGCAGTCGTTCGACGACGCGGGTGTCGCCGGTCTCGGCGTGCCTGGCGGCGATCTCACGGGTGGTCTCCTCGCAGTCCCAGAGGCACTCGATGGCGAATCCGGACGGGAAGGAGGGGTCGGTGGCGGCCAGCGCACGGGCGGTGCGGCCGCGCAGATGGGAGGAGGCGGTCTCGCGGTAGACGTGCCGCAGCACGGGGGCGGCGCAGGCGATGCCGAGCCGTCCGGTGCCGTCCACGAGGGTCCACAGGGTCGGGGCGTCGGGGCCTTCGCCGCGTACGGCCTCCCGTAGGGCCGCCAGGACGAGGTCCTTGTCCTCGGCCCCGCCCCGGCAGGCGAGCATGCGTCCGGCGGCGGCGCCCAGCGGGTCGGGCCGCCGGGCCCAGCCGCGCGCGCGGTCGACGGCGGCGACACTGCGCATGCGCTCGAAGGCGTCGACGGCGGCCTCCACGACCGGCGGTGAGCCGGTGATCACGGCCGCCTCGATCAGGTCGAGGGCGTCGGGGTCGTTGCTGTCGGCGAGATAGCGCAGGGCCGTACTGCGGGCCCCATCGGTGCCGTCCTGGGCGGCGGCGACGATTTCGGGCCGGTCCTCGGGGCCCGCGACGGCCATGAGGCACCGCGCGGCGGGCACATGGAGCGCAACGCCGCGCTCGAGGCCCTGCTGGGCCCACTCGAAGACCGCCTGCACGCTCCACCCCGGACGGGGCCCGGTAGGTCGCATCTGGCGCTGCCAGCGGTCGAAACAGCCGGCCTCCTGAGCGGCACGCACGCGCGTGGCGATCGATTCGCGCGGATCCTCGGCCCACAGCCGCCAGGGCCGTGGCTCAAAAGCGTCCCGTACGGCGGCGGCCAGCTCGGCCTCGCCCTCGGGATCGGCCGGGAAGCGGGCGAGGACGGGCGCGGCGAGGGCGCGCAGCCCGGTGTCGTCGTCCCTGAGGGCGAGCTCGTCCAGGGCCCAGGCCCAGTTGGAGCCCGTGGCGGCGTACCTGCGCAGCAGCGCGAGCGCGTCCCGCCTGCCGTAGGAGGCGAGGTGGCCGAGGACGGCGAGGGCCAGGCCGGTGCGTGACTCCTCGGTGTCGAGGGCGTCCTCGACGTCGAAGAGGTGCGCCTCGATCTCGTCCAGTTCGCCGCCCAGGTCGAGGTAGAGACGGGCGTAGTACAGGGAGCGGTTCTCCACCTGCCAGTCGTGGCGGGGATCGCGCAGCACACAGTGGTTCAACGCCGCGAGCGCCTCGGCGCGCGGGGCGGTGAGCGCGTGCAGTGTGCCGTCGCCGCGGCCCCGCTGGAGCAGGCCGAGCAGCGTACCGCTGGGCGCTATGACCGGTTCGAACATGGGAAACAGCCTCACATCAAGCGTCGACGCAACCGGGGATCCTGCATTACCTGGCCGCGTGACAACACGTCGGGGCGCCCGCCGTTTCCTGCTTGCTGTAGACCATCTTCCTCTGCCTCTCGTCAGTGGCCCTCGCGGACCGCATCACGGCCCGCGCGGTGCGGCAACACCTGCCCAGCCATCGCGTCCGTGAATCACGACGTCATGATGACTCGGCACTTCCGTCTGCCGCGACCGAAATTTCGGCGGCCCGGTACCGCCTCCCCCGTTTTCTGTGTTTTCGCTGGTCAGATGATTCGGATCAGTGTGCGCCGAACAGCTCGAGCAGGTCCGCCTTGCCGAACATGCGGGCCGTGTCGACGGCCGACGGGGTGCCCGCGGCCGGGTCGGCGCCGCCGTCCAGCAGGGCCCTGATCACTTCCGTCTCGCCCTTGAAGACCGCACCGGCGAGTGGCGTCTGGCCGCGGTCGTTGACATGGTCCGCCGCGGCGCCCCGGGCGAGCAGGGCGCGCACCGCGTCGGCGTGGCCGTGGTAGGCGGCGAGCATCACCAGGGAGTCGCCGCGGTCGTTGGTGAGGTTGGCCGGAACGCCCGCGTCGACGTACGCCACGAGCGCTTCGGTCTGCCCCTGCCGGGCCAGATCGAAGATCTTGGTCGCCAGCTCCACGACCTCGGGGTCGGGGGCTTCACTCATCGGCCGGACCGCCTCTCACTACGAACGGGGACTGCGGGGAACTGCGGGGAGCACGGGTACGGCCGACGAGCGGTGCTCGGCCGTACGAGTGATTCGCCAGGGTACTGGCTGGCGCCGGACATGACCCGATGCGCCGGCGGCAAAGATCATCGCAGACACGGTCGAACACGACACCCAAGCCCATCCGGTCAGAGACACTCCGCCACCGGGGGGAAATATGCCGGATTTCACCCAGTTGCACCTTTTATCGTATGGATACATCCTGTGAGCCTGGAAGTACTCATGGTGACTGTCCCCACCAACCAGGAGCACTCACATGATCCTCTCCATCTCAGGCGTCGTTCTGCTCGGCATCGTCGTCTTCATCTTCTTCCGCAAGGACGGGCTGAAGGCGTCGCACGCCCTGATCTCGGCCCTGTTCGGCTTCTATCTGGCCAGCACGGCCATCGCCCCGAGTATCAAGGCAGGCGGCGAGAGCCTCGCGAGCCTGCTGGGCGGCATCCAGTTCTGACCGCCGCCCCACCCGCCCGTACGCACCTGTAGGAGACAGCAGTGGCCCGCCGCCCCCTCCCCCGCGTCCTGAGCACAGGCAGCGCGCAGTTCGCCCGGAGCCGGGATCTGGCCCGGGATCGGTTCGCCCGGAGCCGGGAGCTGGCCCGGACGGCGAGCGACAGCGCCTCTGACGTCCTCCATCCACTGATCACGATCACCCGTGGTCTGCGCCGGCTGGCCGCGGCCGGGCGGCGCAGATGGGCCGGGACCCCCAAGGACCGGCGCGGAGCGCTGCTGTTCATGGTGGCCTCGGTGATTCTCGTCGTGGCGCTCGTGCCGTACGGGCCGCTGCTCGCCGTCATCACCCTGATGGCGGCGGCAGCCTGGCAGGGCCGGGACCGCAAGCCGGCCGCGCCGGAGGGGCCCGACGAGTCCCAGTCGGAGCGGCTGAGGTCGCTGTACGAGGCGCTGGTGCCGTACTTCTGCGCGGCCGACGACCCGGCACCGCTGTACACCCACGGCGGCGAATGGCAGAAGGCGTTCCCGGAGTACGAGTTCGACGGCGCGGGACGCGTCAGCAGCCTCCTCGTCCGCTACCCCGCCTACTTCACCGACGGCGAGGCGCAGGCCCGTGCGCGCATCGAGCATCTGCTGACCACCAAGTCCGGCCGCGGCCGGGAGTACCACTTCGACTGGGACGAGGAGGGCAACGAGCTCACGGTCACCGTCCTCGCCCCGCTGCCCACCGACATCGCCGCCCAGCGCTTCGTCACGGCCCCCGGCGAGACCGTCCTCGGCTTCACCGACCCCAGCGGGACACAGCGCACGCTGCCCCTCACCCACGGCGAGGAACAGCGCGACGTACCGCCGGTGGTCTGGCGCACCGGCATCCGCTCCACCGAGCCGCACCTGCTGGTCATGGGCCAGCCGGGCAGCGGCACCTCGTCCCTGCTGCGCTCCATCGCGCTCCAGGCCCTCCAGTACGGCGACGTCGTCATCGTGGAGGGCGGCAGCACCGGCGAGTACGCCTGTCTGACCGGCCGGGACGGCGTCCTGGCCGTCGAGTGCGGCCTGGCCGGGGCGATCGCCAGCATGGAGTGGGCGGCGACGGAGACGGAGCGGCGCCTGATCGCCGTGAACCGGGCCCGGCAGGCGGGCAACCCCCCGCCGGACGACACCAAGCGCCCGCTGTGGGTCCTGCTGGACCGCCCGACGGTGTTCACCCACCTCGCCGCCGCCGGCGATCGCAAGGACCCGCAGTCCCTGCTCCAGGTACCCCTGCGACACGGCCGCGCGGCCAATGTCACAGTGGTCGTGGCCGAGCAGTGGGACGCCATGGACGCCCTGTCCGACCCCGTACGACAGCACACACGCGCGCGTGTCGTGCTCGGCCCCGCGACGGCCCAGCAACTGGAGTCGGTCCTGGGCGCTCCCCCGCACACCACCCCGGTCGCCGACGTCCCGCCCGGCCGCGGCTACGCCCGCCTCGGCGTCGGCCCCGTGCACCGCCTCCAGGTCCCGGCGACCCCGGACCCCTACGACGACGCGACGAGCGACGCGCATCGGCAGGCGGTACTGGACCTGCTGCCGGAACGGACCACGCCGGTTGAGGCGACGCCGACGGCGAACTTGGAGAAGGCGGAGCCGGAGCCCGAGCCGGTGCCGGCGGAGGCCGCGGTTGCCGAGACCTCATAGTCACCGGCGCCGACGTCGCCGCCGGGTCGGGTCACTCGCCCGCGCTTGTGGGTGCCGCCACCCGCGCCGCCCCAGTGGCACGACCGCCCGCAGGCCACGCCCTCTCAGGCGACAAAGGGCCGCATGGACTCCCCAGCCGCACTGACCCCGCTCTCCACCAACCGCGCGGCCGCCGCCAACCGCACCGCGGCCTCCTCCGCCACCGCGCCGCCCACGGTGAACGGCAGCCGCACATACCCCTCGAAGGCCCCGTCCACCCCGAACCGAGGCCCGGACGGCACCCGAACCCCCACCCGCTCGCCCGCCTCCGCGAGCCGCGAGCCCGACAGGCCACCCGTGCGCACCCACAGGGTCAGCCCGCCCCGCGGCACCTCGAACTCCCACCCGGGCAGCTCCCGCCGCACGGCCGCGACCAGCGCGTCCCGGTTCTCCGCGGCCTGCCCCCGCCGCAGCTCCACGGCCTGCTCCCAACCCCCGGTGCCGAACAGCCAGTTCACGGCGAGCTGCTCCAGCACCGGCGTCCCCAGATCGGCGTACGCGCGCGCGGCGACAAGAGAGCGGATCACATCCGGAGCCGCCCGCACCCACCCGATCCGCATCCCCGCCCAGAACGCCTTGCTGGCCGACCCTACGGTGATCACAGTCGACCCGGCGGGGTCGAAGGCGCACACCGTCCGCGGCATCTCAAGATCCGGGTCCAGCCACAGCTCGCTCATCGTCTCGTCCGCGACCAGCACCGTCCCCGCCGACCGGGCCGCGTCCACCAGCCGCCGCCGCTGGTCCTCGTCGGCCAGCGCCCCGGTCGGGTTGTGGAAGTCGGCGACGACATAGGCCAGCCGCGGCGCGGCCTCCCGCAGCACCTGCCGCCATCGGTCCATGTCCCAGCCGGCCAGCCCGTCGGCCATGGCGACGGGCACCAGCCGGGCCCCGGCCTCCCGCATGAGCTGGAGGATGTTCGCGTACGACGGCGACTCGACCGCGATCCGCTCGCCGCGCCCGGCGAACAGATGGCAGATCGCATCCATGGCGCCCATCGCCCCGGTCGTCACCATGATCTGCTCGGGCATGGTCGGAATCCCACGCGCCGAGTACCGGTCGGCGATCATCGAGCGCAGCGCGGGCAGCCCGGCCGGATAGTCGCCGTGGGTGTGGGCGTACGGCGGCAGTTCCTCCAGGGCGCCCTGCACGGCACGGGTCAGCCACGGCTCGGGGGCGGGCAGCGCCGCGGTGCCCAGGTCGATGACGGAGCCGAGCGCCTCGGGCGGCAGCGGTTCGAGGCCGCGCGCGGGCAGCGGGTTCCCGGCCGGCACCGCGGTCCAGCTCCCGGCGCCGCGCCGCGACTCCAGGAAACCCTCACTGCGCAGCGCCTCGTACGCCGCCGCCACGGTCGTACGGCTGACGGACAGCGCGAGGGCCAGCTCACGCTCGGCGGGCAGCCGGGCGGCGACCGGAACGCGGCCCTCCAGGACGAGCAGCCGGACACCGTCGGCCAGCGCCCGGTACGCGGGCGGCCGTTTGCCGCCGGGTCCGGCGGGGCGGTCCTGCTGGGAGGTGAGGAGTCGGGCGAGCTGTGCGGCACCCACCGCCGATGTCCACTGCGCCATGATTCCAGTCCACCTTCTCCGAATTGGCCATGGATGGCTGTGCATCCCGAGCCACAGGGTGTCATGCGTCAGGCCACTACCACCACAGGGGGGGCACGTCTTGTCCACGCAGGGGCGTCTCGCACAGCGGCTCACGCAAAGGGCATCTCAAGGGCATCTCATACGGCGGCTGTCACAGCTCTACCTCGGGCTCGCGCTCTACGGCGCGAGCTCGGCGCTGCTCGTCGAGGCGGGCCTCGGCCTGGAGCCCTGGAACGTGCTGCACCAGGGCCTCGCCGAACGCACCGGCCTGACGATCGGCGTCGTCTCGATCATCGTCGGCGCGACGGTCCTGCTCCTGTGGATCCCGCTGCGCCAGCGCCCGGGCCTGGGCACCGTCTCCAACGTCTTCGTCTGCGGCATCGCCATGGACGGCACGCTCGCCCTGCTGCCCGAGGCGCACTCGCTGACGGTACGGATCCCCCTGATGCTGGCCGGCATCGCGCTCAACGGCGTGGCCACCGGCCTCTACATCACGGCCCGCTTCGGACCGGGGCCCCGGGACGGGCTGATGACCGGCCTGCACCGGCGCACCGGCCGCTCGATCCGCCTGATGCGCACGGCCGTCGAGGTCGCGGTCGTCGTCACCGGATTCGCCCTGGGCGGCACCGTAGGCGTCGGCACCCTGCTGTACGCGGTGTCGATCGGACCGCTCGCCCAGTTCTTCCTGCGCGTGTTCGCCGTTCCCCCGGCATCCGACGGCAGCACGGTCGTTGCCACCGGGCAACCCCGGGGAGCGATACTGCGTCCGTGAGCACCACGCGCATACGCCACCCGTATCTCGACCACCCCGGCCCGATCCCGTTCGCCCATCGGGGCGGGGCGGCCGACGGCCTGGAGAACACCGCGCTGCAGTTCCGGCGCGCGGTCGAGCTGGGCTACCGGTACATCGAGACCGACGTCCACACCACGCGCGACGGCAAGCTCGTCGCCTTCCACGACGCGACCCTGGACCGGGTGACGGACGGGGCGGGCCGGATCGCCGACCTGCCCTGGGACGACGTACGGCACGCGCGCGTGGCGGGCAAGGAGCCGGTGCCCCTCTTCGAGGAGCTCCTGGAGGCCTTCCCCGACGTGCGCTGGAACGTCGACCTCAAGGCGGAGCCGGCGCTGCACCCCTTCCTGGAGCTCATCGAGCGCACGGCCGCCTGGGACCGCGTCTGCGTCGGCTCCTTCTCCGAGGCGCGCGTCGTGCGCGCCCAGCGGCTGGCCGGACCGCGCCTGGCGACGTCGTACGGCACCCGGGGCGTGCTCAATCTGCGGCTGCGCTCCTGGGGCGTGCCGGCCGCGCTGCGCCGTTCGGCGGTGGCCGCCCAGGTGCCCGAGGCGCAGTCCGGCATCCAGGTGGTGGACCACCGCTTCGTGCGGGCCGCCCACGCGCGCGGGCTGCAGGTGCACGTGTGGACCATCAACGATCCCGAGGCGATGCACCGTCTCCTGGACCTGGGCGTCGATGGCATCATGACCGATCACATCGACACGTTGCGCAAGGTCATGGAGGACCGGGGCGTCTGGGTCTGACCCGGCCCGCCCGCTCCGCCCTCGCGCGGGATCTTCACGGGGAAGCGAGGGCGCGGGGTGGGGACCGACACCGTGCGGACCGAGGCGGCGGACGACGCCGCCGGTCGCCGGCGCGAGCAGCGCGGCTGGTATTTCTACGACTGGGCGTGCTCCGTCTACTCGACGAGCGTGCTCACCGTGTTCCTGGGCCCCTATCTGACGTCGGTCGCCGAGGAGGCGGCGGACGCGGAAGGGTTCGTCCACCCGCTGGGCATCCCGGTGCGCGCGGGCTCGTTCTTCGCCTACTCGGTGTCCCTGTCGGTCATCGTGGCGGTGCTGGTGATGCCGCTGGTGGGCGCTGCCGCCGACCGCACCGGCCGCAAGAAGCCCCTGCTCGCGGCCGCCGCGTATCTGGGGGCCACGGCGACCACGGCGATGTTCTTCCTGGACGGCGACCGCTATCTGCTCGGCGGCGTCCTGCTGATCGTCGCGAACGCGGCCCAGTCCGTGGCGATGATGCTCTACAACTCCTACCTCCCGCAGATCGCCCCGCCCGAGGAGCGCGACGCGGTCTCCTCCCGGGGCTGGGCCTTCGGCTATGCGTCGGGCTCGCTGATGCTGATCGTGAACCTGGTCCTGTACCTGGCGCACGACTCCTTCGGCGTCTCCGAGGGCATGGCCGTGCGGATCTGTCTCGCCTCGGCGGGCCTGTGGTGGGGCGGCTTCGCGCTCATCCCGCTGCTCCGGCTGCGCGACCGCCGGTCCACGAGCCGGCGGACGGAGGGGGAACGGACCGCGATGGGCTTCCGGCAACTCGCGGCGACGGTCCGCGACATGCGCCGCCACCCGCTGACCCTCGCCTTCCTGCTCGCCTACCTGGTCTACAACGACGGCATCCAGACGGTGATCTCCCAGGCGTCGGTCTACGGCTCCGAGGAACTGGGCCTCGGGCAGTCCACGCTCATCGGCGCCGTGCTGCTGGTCCAGGTGCTGGCGGTGGCGGGGGCGCTGGCGATGGGGAGGCTGGCCCGGATCTACGGGGCGAAGCGGACGATCCTGGGCTCGCTGGTCGCGTGGACGGTGACGCTGGCGGCGGGGTACTTCCTGCCGGCCGGGGCGCCGGTGTGGTTCTTCGTGCTGGCGGCCGGCATCGGGCTGGTCCTGGGCGGCAGCCAGGCCCTGTCCCGGTCGCTGTTCTCCCATCTCGTCCCGCCGGGCAAGGAGGCCGAATACTTCTCCGCGTACGAGATGAGCGACCGCGGCATGAGCTGGCTGGGCCCGCTGCTGTTCGGGCTCACCTACCAGCTCACCGGAAGTTATCGAGACGCGATCATCTCCCTCGTGGCCTTCTTCGTCATCGGATTCGCCCTGCTCGCGAGGGTTCCGGTGCGGCGGGCGATCAGTGACGCGGGCAATCAGGTGCCGACGACGATTTAGCGTTCCGAGTGAAAGGGCGGTAGTGTACGCGTTTGGCCTGCCAGGCGTACCGTTACTGCGCGTCAAAGATGCCGAAACGCTGGGTTACATCTGCTAGCAGATGTGACAAACCGGGCGCCGGTGGGTACGACATTGGTCAGCAAGGCTGCGGCTACGACGGCGACGCATGACCCCGGAACGGGACTCGGAACGGGAATCTTTACCGCCGACCGGACGTTGACCGGATGACGACGACAGCGACACCTGTCCTGTGGGCGACAAGCCCGGGAGGCACGATTCATGAGTGAGCGAGCTCTTCGCGGCACGCGCCTCGTGGTGACCAGCTACGAGACGGACCGCGGCATCGACCTGGCCCCGCGCCAGGCCGTGGAGTACGCATGTGAGAAGGGGCACCGCTTCGAGATGCCCTTCTCGGTCGAGGCGGAGATCCCGCCGGAGTGGGAGTGCAAGGTCTGCGGGGCCCAGGCACTCCTCGTGGACGGCGACGGCCCTGAAGAGAAGAAGGCCAAGCCCGCGCGTACACATTGGGACATGCTGATGGAACGGCGTACCCGCGAGGAACTCGAAGAGGTCCTCGAGGAGCGACTGGCCGTCCTGCGCTCCGGGGCGATGAACATCGCGGTTCACCCCCGGGACAGCCGCAAGTCCGCCTAGCCCCTGCGGGGGTTGCGCGGAACCACCAGGCAACGCGCGTAACCGCGGGCGCCGTACGTGATCTCGACGTACGGCGCCCGCGGTTTGGTGTGTTGGGGTCCGGATCGGCACCGGGGCCGGGGCTCAGCCGGTCAGCGGCGGCCTCGGCCCCTCCGGGGCGTCCTGGGCGTCCCCCGGCTCGTCCCGGATGACCTCGCCCTGGACGACCTTGCCGTCGGGGCGGTGCATGCGGGCCTGCTGGAAGGCGTCCCCGAGGGAACCCGGGGTCGCTTCCCGGAGCTTTCGGTCGAAGGTCCGCTCGGCATAGCGGCTCAGGGCCTTCTGCACCGGCGGGATCAGCAGGAACAGCCCCAGCGCGTCCGAGATCAGACCGGGCAGCATGATCAGCAGGCCGCCCAGCATCATCAGGCCGTTGCCACCGCCGCTCTCCGGGGTGCCGCCGCGCTGCAGCGCCTCGTTCAGCGCCTGGAACGCGCGCCGGCCCGCCCGCTTGACCACCACCGAGCCGAGCACGAGACCGCCGACCAGCAGCAGGAACACCAGGAGCCCGCTCGCCGCGTCCGCGACCACGGTCAGCAGCCAGATCTCCAGCACCAGCCACGCGGCGATGCCCAGCGGCAGGAAGGTGCGCACCCGGGAGCGCCGGGGCCGGGCGGGGTAGCTGGGGGTCGGAGCGCCAGTCGTCATGCGTCCAGTGTGCCTGGCCCCGGCTCAGAGCGGGATAAGGTGCCGACCGCCGGCTGCGTCGCAGCCGTCGGCCTACGCCTGTGACCGCGGCTGCTGCGGTGGCGACGGCTTGGTGCGCCCCATCAGCTTGCCCACCCGCTCCTGAGCCCCCCACGACGTGACCCGCCACAGCGCCTCGACGAGGATGTCGCGGCTCATCTTCGAGTCACCGTGCTCACGCTCTACGAAGGTGATCGGCACCTCGACGACATGGAACCCGGCCCTGACCGCGCGGCGGGCGAGGTCGACCTGGAAGCAGTAGCCCTGGGAGGCGACGTCGTCGAGGCCGAGGCCCTCGAGGGTCTCGCGGCGGAAGGCGCGGTAGCCGCCGGTGATGTCGCGCAGCGGGAGGTCCAGGGCCACGCGCGAGTAGAGGCTGCCGCCGCGAGAGATGAACTCGCGCGACTTCGGCCAGTTCACCACCCGGCCGCCGGGCACCCAGCGGGAGCCGAGAACCAGGTCGGCGCCCTTGAGGGCGGTCAGCAGACGGGGCAGTTCCTCGGGCTGGTGGGAGCCGTCGGCGTCCATCTCGATCAGGACGCCGTAGCCGTGCTCCATGCCCCAGCGGAAGCCCGCGAGATAGGCGGCGCCGAGGCCCTCCTTGCCCTTGCGGTGCAGGACCTGGACGCGGTCGTCCTCGGCGGCCAGTTCGTCGGCGAGCTTGCCGGTGCCGTCGGGGCTGCTGTCGTCGGCCACGAGCACGTGCGCCTCGGGCACCGCCTTGCGGACCCGGCCGACGATGCTCTTGATGTTCTCCGCCTCGTTGTAGGTCGGGATGATCACCAACGCCGTGCCGAGCGGCCCGAACCGCCTCCCTGGGTCCTGTGCCCCGAGGGTCCCGTCGCCGTCGTTCACTGCTGCCCCTTCACTTCCGTACGCAGAGGTCCACCATAGTCGTCGCGGCCTGCGCCGACGCGACAGCACGTTCGTATGGCGATGTCGATTCCACAAGAGCGGGGCGGGTGCGGGATTTCGCGTGGGGTCACGCCGGTGAACCGGTGCTGCGGATGGGGGCCCGGCGCCCTTCGGGCCGACCTGGGACCCGCTGGCTGCGGATCGACCGAAAGCCGTTGTCTACTGAGCGCCCGGGCCCCACCCGGGTCACACCTCCCCGACCGGCCGGAAAGTTCCGTCGTCGCCGCGCGAGCGCTGAGCCTGGCTCCCAGTGGCGGTGCCCCGGTGCGGCACACCGTCCCTGACCCAGCGGCGTTGCGAGGGGTTCCCGGAAGTTCCGCGGTTGTCCGGTCGGGCGTCCGGTGGTGGACCCGGCCGAACCTACCGGCCCCGGGCCTCCGCCTGTCAACAGCCGTTTGACCTGCGGTTTCTCGCCTCCTTCGCTGGTCAGGGCGGAGGATACGCAGGTCGTGCACCGGCGCGGCGCGCGATGATCGGGTTCGCGCCACCCCGGGAGATCACTCGCCCGGCCGTACGAAGACCGTTCGTCCGCCCACCACCGTGCGCAGGCAGACCGGGAGGTCACGGCCAGGGGTCAGGTCGGGCAGTCCGGGGGTGCCCGAGCGCGGGTCGGTGGACCAGCGGGCGACCCGGTCGTCGGGGGCCTGGACCACCAGTTCGTCGGTGCGCCACACCGCGTAGTCGGCGGGTGCGCCCGGCACCAGGACGCCCGCGTCGTCGCGCCCGACGGCCCGCCAGCCGCCGCGCGTGTGCGCCGTGAACGCGGCGCGCACCGACACCCGGTGCTCGGGCGTGTGATGGAACGCCGCCGCACGGACCGTGCCCCAGGGGTCGAGGGGCGTGACGGGGCTGTCGGAGCCGAAGGCCAGCGGGACACCCGCGCGCAGCAGGGCCGCGAACGGGTTGAGGGAGCGGGCGCGTTCGGCCCCGAGGCGCCGGACGTACATGCCGTCCTCGCCGCCCCACAGCGCGTCGAAGGCGGGCTGCACCGAGGCGGTCAGGCCCAGCTCGGCGAAGGCCGCGACGGTCTCGGGCGTGAGCATCTCGGCGTGCTCGACCCGGTGCCGGGCGGCACGGACCCGGGCGAGGCCGACCTTCTCGGCGGCGGCGCGCACGCCCTCCACGACGGCGCTCACGGCGGCGTCGCCGATGGCGTGGAAGCCCGCCTGCAGGCCCGCCTCGGTGCAGGCGGCGACATGGGCGGCGACGGCGGCCGCGTCCAGATAGGCGGTGCCGGTGTGGGCGGCGTCGGCGTACGGCTGGTGCAGACAGGCGGTGTGCGAGCCGAGGGCGCCGTCGACGAACAGGTCGCCGGCCGCGCCCCTCGCGCCCAGCTCCCGCGCCTTCGTGATGTCCTGTTCCGCCCAGTACCCGACGACCCGCGGCCCGGCCTCCTCGGCGGCCAGCCGGAGCAGCCCGCTGAAGTCGTCCTCGGAGGAGATGTCCGGCCCGGCGCACTCGTGGACGGTGCCGATGCCGAGGGACGCCGCGTGCGCGAGCGCGGCGCGCTGGGCCTCGCCGCGCTGGGCGGGCGTGAGGGAGGCCAGCGCGGTGGCGCGTACGGCGTGATGGGCGTCGGCGACGAGCGGCCCGTCGACCGCGCCGAGGTCACCGGGGGTCAGGTCCAGCAGTGCCGTGGTGACGACCGCCGAGTGGACGTCGATCCGGGAGAGGTAGAGGGGACGGCCGCCGGTGGCCTCGTCCAGTTCGGCGCGCGTCGGCGCGCGTCCGCCGGGCCAGCGGGAGGCGTCCCAGCCGTGACCGAGGAGGACGCGGTCGTTCGGGCGGGCGGCGGCGAACTCCCGCACCAGAGCGAGAGCCGCCTCCAAGGAGGAGGCACCGGACAGATCGAGACCGGTCAGCGCGAGCCCCGTGGCGGTGGTGTGCACATGCGCGTCGGTGAACGCGGGCGTGACCAGCGCCCCGTCCAGGTCGACGACCTCGTCCACACCGTCGGCGAAGGCATCGGCGGCTCCCTCGGACCCGACCCAGGCGACCTGCCCGCGCTCGACGACCATCGCGGTGGCGAAGGGGTCGGCGGCGCTGTGGACTTCTCCGCGGCGGAGCAGGACGGTCTTCGGCTGGGCGGTGGGCTCACTCATGGGGAACAGTCTCGCGCCTGCCCCGGAGCCCTCCGGACCGGGGGCTCGCGAGCGGCGATCAGATCCTGGGCGGCCGCGCCTCGTACGGCGTCGACAGCACCACCGTCGTGCGTGTGGAGACGCCCGCCAGCGAGCGCAGCCGGGCCAGCAGCTCCTCCAGCTCGTGCGGTGTGGCCACCCGCACCTTGAGGATGTAGTTCTCGTCCCCCGCCACGCTGTGGCACGCCTCGATCTCGGGCACCCCGGCCAGCCGGTCCGCGATGTCGTCCGGCGCGCTGGGATCGAAGGGCTTGACCGAGATGAACGCGGTCATGGGCAACCCCACCGCCTCGGGGTCCACGACCGCGGCGTAACCGCGGATGACGCCACGCTGCTCCAGCCGCCGCACCCGCTGGTGCACGGCCGACGTGGACAGGCCGGTGGCCTTGCCCAGGTCGGTGTAGCTCATCCGCCCGTCCTTGACGAGCAGCTCCACGATCTGTCGGTCCAGCTCCTCCATGACGCAAGAACCTACAGTGCGGCTGATCTCCTCGGATACCTCAGCAGCGCAGGTCATGCCCGGTTTGTGATGTGGGGCAGCGCGAGCTGTGAGCCGCCTGTGGGACAAAACGTCCGCGACGGGCACCTGCGGGCGGCATGTGACGAAGGCCACAGCCCTCGAACAGCCTCCGTGATGTTCCCGTGATTAACGCCGAGAGCGGGCGGGAAGTGCTTGCTGTGGTCGAGGCCGCAGTGCCTTCACGGCCCAGCCCGAGGGGGAGAATCCCATGCAGAGTCTTAAGCGCCCTGGTCGTACCGCACCCAAGCGGCAGCAGCCGGTCGTCGAGCCCGCTCCGGAGGGCGTCGAACCCGACGCCTTGGAGGACGACGAACTCGACGCGTACGACACCTTCGAGATGTACCGGGTGGTCTGCCCGGACTGCGCGCAGCCCATCGCCCTGCTGGCGGACGAGGACGTCCTGCCGGAGCACGCGCTGTGCGCCTCGCCGTGGAACCCGTTCGGCCTCACGGTCTGTGCCGGCACGGGCCGCAGGGCCGCCGAGGCCCGCTCCGCGGACGAGTCGCTGGAACCCCAGGAGCAGGACACCGCCCTGCTGTTGACGCTTCCTCAGGGGCTCGACTGGCGGACCCAGCCCTTCTCGCACGTCGGCGGCCCGGGCTCCCGCCCCATCAGGGTCCCGGTGATGCGGCGCCACGCCGCCTGAGCGCACGCGGCACCACATTCGGCGCGGCTCAATCCCAGTAGCTGCCCTGCACCATGGCTCGCAAGCTGCCGTGGTGCAGGATCAGTGTGTCCGGGTCGGCCGGAACGGCTGCTTCTTTGAAGTGGACCTGGCGGTAGGCGATCCGCAGCATGACGACGGCATGCCTCAGGGCGGCGTACAGCGTGTAGAAGTCCATGTCACGCGGGGTGTGTCCGGTGAGGTCCGCATAGCGGGCCTCGACCCGGTCCCGGCGCAGGAATTCGGGCAGCCCGCGCTGCCCGAAGGCGACCGTCAGGTCGTGGAAGAAGCGGTGCAGATAGATGGTCCAGCCGAGGTCGACCTCGCGCGGGGCCAGCGCCGCCATCTCCCAGTCCAGGACGGCCGCGGGCGCGAAACCGTCGTAGACGATGTTCCCGATGCGCGCGTCGCCCCAGTTGAGCACGGGTGTGCCGGGATCGCGCGGCCAGAGTTCCTCGAGCCGTGCGAACGCGTCCTCGATCAGGGGTGAACGGGCGAGTCCGTCAACCACCCATTCGTAGTACGCGCGTTGGGCCGTGACGTGCCGCCGCAGCATGTCACCCTCACCCGGAAGGGCCAGGAACTCGGCGTCCGTCGAGGGCACTTGGTCGTGCAGTCGGGCCAGCACCCCGACCGTCGCCGCCTCCAGCACCGCACGCTCCTCCTCGCTCGCCGCGTGCAGCCAGTTGCCCTCGTAGGTGTACGGCATGACGTCCGGCGGCACGCGCCCCTCGACGCGCTCCATGACGAAGAAGGGCGCCCCCAGTGGGCCGGGGTCCTCCTCCAGCCACAGCACCTTCGGCACGGGGACGTCGGACCGCTCGGCGACCAGCCGCATCGTCCGGTACTGGCGCGGCATGTCGTACACCGGGAAGACGGTGTACGCCGCCGGATCCGCCGCGAGCCGCAACGCGCAGGCGCGCGCGGGCGGTTCGCGGTGCTCGACGGTGAAGAGCAGGGTCTCGCTGGACAGGCCGTTCGACTCGGGGACGGTGACATCGACCGCCTTCGCGCCGGGCAGCCGGGTGCCGAGCCAGGCGGTGAGGCGGCGGGTGATCTCCTCAGGGTCGCGGGTGGTGGTGCGCGGGCGGGGTGCCGTCGCTGCCATCTCAAACCCCCTACGGTGCGACCGACTTGAAGTCCGTGAAGCCGCTCGGGTCGTGCCGCCCGAACGAGCCGTGCTCGAAGATGCCGTGGCCGGTGCGCCCGTCCAGGCGGATGCGGGCCGCGTGGTCGGTGACGCCGTACCCGGCCAGGGGGTGAGCCTCGGTGAGGTCGTAGGTGCGGCGGTCGCTCCAGCCGCGTCCCCGCCATGTGCCGTGCTGCCAGTCGTCGGCGGGCGGGTAGCCGGCGCCGACGGCGAGCGGGGAGGAGGTGAGGATCTCCACCTCCAGCTCCTGGGGCTTGCGGACGTCGCCGAGGTGGATGAGGGCGCGTTCGGGGTGGCGGGTGCCCGGGCGATAGGTGATCTCGGGCTGGGGCCAGCCGAGTTGGCGGTCCCGGTGGCCGGGGCGGACCAAGGTCGCCTCGTTCAGCGAGCGATGCCCGTCCGCGTCCTCCTGGACGATGATCATCAGGAACCGGTCCTCGAAGCGCACCGGGCACCAGATCCAGTGGAAGCCCTCGGTCGGATGCTCCTCGGCGAGCCGCCCGCCCTCCTCCCCCGGTAGGGGCCGCACACCCCAGCTCCGGTCACGCGTGCCGGTCCACTCGCCGGCGTCGACCCGGAACTCCTCCCCGGCGGCCCGGATCACGCCCGCCACGCTCCCCGCCTGCACGAAGCGCCGCCCTTCGAGAGTGAGCCGCCCGCCGCGGCGCTGGACGTGATGGGGTTCCCACAGCGCCGGGAAGTCGGCGGTCCAGGTCAGGTCGTACGACAGCGCGCCGTCGTCGCAGACCAGCCGCAGCCTGCGCAGCGGCTCGGCGACCTCGATCCGCAGCGGTCCGACGGCGAGCCGCATCCGGTCGTCGCCGAGCGCGTCCGAGGCCCGTACGGCGTGCAGAGTGTCCCCCACCCGCAGGGTCGCGTAGGCGTCGATCACCCCGACGTTCGGGTAGACCCCGAGGCCGAGGACGAGCAGGGCGCGCCCCTGGTGGTCGAGGACGTGGAAGATGCAGCGGTCGTAGGCGTTCCGGTCGCCGGTCGCGACGTGCTTCATGGACAGGGGCACCTGGTGCACCGGGTACTCGTCGAGCGGTACCGGCCGGTCGTCGTCGGCCACGGCAGACCTCCCTGGAGGCGGGCTGGGCTGACGGTACGTCAGGCGCGGGCAAGTGGCCAGAGAGGGAACCGGACGCCGGTGAACTCACGGCCGAATCCGACTGACGGTGACTTGTCCCACCACCTCCGCGTTGCCCTGGTATGCCCCCCACCTATTACGGGACCGGGCCCCAGCGCCGCGTCTTCGTTCCCCGGCCCGCAGGAACGCTTCAGCCGCCGGCACCCCCGCAGCAGCCGGATCCGCCGATCTACCAGGCTCTGATGCGCATGTGGGCCGACCGTGGCCGCACGCTGCCGGGGCGCCACGACCCGGAGTGGATCCGGCTCGCGGCGCCGACGGTGAAGCACGGCCAGTTCAGCGTCCCTCGGGACCAGCCAGGTGACGGGCGATGACCATCCGCTGAATCTGGTTGGTGCCCTCGACGATCTGCAGGACCTTGGCCTCGCGCATATAGCGCTCGGCCGGGAAGTCCGCGGTGTAGCCGTACCCGCCGAGGATCTGGACGGCGTCGGTGGTGACCTTCATCGCCGCGTCCGTGCAGTGCAGCTTGGCCATCGCCGCCTGCTTGGCGAACGGCCGGCCCGCGTCGCGCAGCCGTGCCGCCGCGAGGTACAGCGCGCGGCCGGCCTCGATCTGGGTCGCCATGTCGGCGAGCATGAAGCGCAGTCCCTGGAAGTCGGCGATCGGCTTGCCGAACTGCCGGCGCTCGCTCGCGTACGCCACCGCCTCGTCCAGCGCCGCCTGCGCCACGCCGATCGCGCAGGCCGCGATGCCGAGCCGGCCGGAGTCGAGTGCGGACAGGGCGATGGCGAAGCCCTGGCCCTCCTCGCCGAGCCGCCGGTCGTCGGCGACCCGCACGCCGTCGAAGTGGACCTGGGCTGTGGGCGAGCCCTTCATGCCCATCTTCTTCTCGGGCGCCGCCGCGCTCAGGCCGGCCGCGTCCCCGGGCACCAGGAAGGCGGTGATCCCGCGCGGGCCCTCCTCGCCGGTGCGGGCCATGACGGTGTAGAAGTCGGCGATGCCGCCGTGCGTGATCCAGGCCTTGGTGCCGGTGATCACCCAGTCCTCGCCGTCCCGCACGGCCTTCGTCCGCAGGGAGGCCGCGTCCGAGCCCGACGACGGCTCGGAGAGGCAGTACGCCCCCAGGAGCCCGCCGCCGAGCATCGCGGGGAGATGCTCGACCTGCTGCTGCTTGGTGCCGTAGGTGGCCAGGGCGTAGGAGGCGAGGGTGTGCACGCTGACGCCGAGGCCGACGGTGAGGCGGGCCGCGGCGAGCTCTTCGAGGACCTGGAGGTAGACCTCGTACGGCTGGTCGCCGCCGCCATGTTCGGAGTCGTACGGCAGGCCGAGCAGTCCGGATTCGGAGAGCAGGGTGAAGACCTCGCGCGGGAAGCGTCCGGCGTCCTCCTCCTCGGCCGCCTTCGGGACGATCTCGCGCTGCGCGATGTCGCGGACGAGCGAGAGCAGATCCCGGGCCTCGTCCGTGGGCAGTTGACGGTCCACCGGCTGCGGGGCGCGGTCGGGCATGGCGACGATCCTCCCTGTCGGGCACATCGGCGCACATCCGCCTTGGGTGGGGCGGCTGCGCCGGGTCTCACTGGTGCCGGGCCGATGCTCGCATTCCCGGGTCTCGGAAGCTGCTGACCAGCGGCTGTGCGCTGTGAGTATGCCCGATCAGAGGCATCGCGTCACCAGTTAACGACCGCTCACTCAAAAGAGTATCCGGCAAGTTATCCGCGGCGCGGAAATTGGTCCGAACCATTGACGTACTGGTCTAGTCCTCCTACGGTGACAGATCAATGCATCAGCGCGTTCATGCCAATCGGAGCATGCTCCCCTCTCCCCCACGAGGAGACACCCGATGCACATCTCCCACCGCCCGCGCATCCGCCTGCGGGCGCTCGTGTCCGCCGCATGCGCGGCCGTCCTCGGCGCCGGGCTGCTCGCCGGCGCGGGCTCCAAGGTCATCGGCTACTTCACCGAATGGGGCACCTACGACCGCAAGTACTACGTCAAGAACATCGAGACCTCGGGCTCGGCCGCGAAGCTCACCCACATCAACTACGCCTTCGGCAACGTCACGGGCGGCAAGTGCGCGATCGGCGACTCCTGCGCGGCGACCGAACGCACCTACACCGCGGCCGACGGCAAGTTGAGTGCCGTCGGCCACGCAGCGGCGTAGTACGTCGACTGGTACAACCGTTCCTCGCGCGGCTGACCGAAGTCGGCTCAACCACACGCCCGGATCGCTCCGAGCCGCCCCCGCGAACGGTCTTCGGGGCCGGAGAGCGCGCTGGTCCACTTCGGCGATCCGCGTCTTACGGCCGACAGGCTGCGCGAAGTCCTCGGCGGGGCTGATCCACCCTCCTGCGGCCCTCGGCTGCAAGCACCCCGACGGGTAGCTCTCTCGGCGCGATCCTCTGGTCGCGCGCGAGTCACACCTCGCCGATAGCAGGCGCCCCGCTGCAACCGATCAGCACAGCATATCGCCCGATGAGAGCAACTCGTGACGCAACGTGGTCAACCCGGCAGGCACCAACCCGATGACGTACGACTTCTTCGGCGCCTGGGACGCGACCGGACCGACGGCTCCGCACTCGGCGCTGAACTCCTACTCCGGCATCCCGAAGGCGGACTTCCACACCTCGGCGACGATCGCCAAGCTCAAGGGCCTCGGCATCCCGTCGGCCAAGCCGCTGCTCGGCATCGGCTTCTACGGCCGCGGCTGGACCGGCGTCACCCAGTCGGCGCCGGGCGGCACGGCGACCGGGACGGTGGGCGGCACGGCGTACGCCAAGTGCGGGAGCGAGTGGTGGAGTTACGACACGCCCGCGACCATCGCGACGAAGATGGCGTACAAGAACCAGCAGGGCCTTGGCGGGACGTTCTTCTGGGAACTGAGTGGGGACACGGCGAACGGTGAGCTGATCAAGGCGATCGACTAGCCGGGCCCAGGGGCTGATCGACCAGCCGGTCCCACGGAGGCGTGGGGCGGAGGACCACGAGACCTCCGCCCCCTGGGGCCGGTCCCGGGTCAGTCGTCCCGGCGGGCCGGCTCCGGGGCCCGGTAGGCGGGGTCGAGCTCCTCGATGGCCCGCATGGCACCGCCGAGCATCTTCACCAGCAGCTCGCGCATGGTGTCCCGGGGCAGCTCGGGGTGGTCCATCCAGTCGAGGGTGGCGCCCTCCACACTGCACACCCAGGCGAGCAGGCCCATGCGGGCCATCGGGGCGATGTCGGTGCGACCGTACGCCCCCTCGGCGATGGTCGCGACGATCGCCTCGCGCACACCGTCCCGGATCGCGTGCACCTCGGCGTCGAAGCCGACGCCGCCGCTGACGATGGTGCGGTAAGCGGCCTGGTTGTGCTCGGCGTAGCGCAGATAGCTGTCGATGGTGCGGTGGACCCGGCCCACCGGCTCCATTTCGACGCCGCTCGCCGCATAGGTGACCAGGTCGGCCACGGAGTCCTGGATGATCGCCAGGTAGTAGCCGCGCTTGGACTGGAAGTAGTAGTAGATGAGCCCCTTGGCGACATGGGCCTGGCGGGCGATGTCGTCCATGGAGAGCGCGTCGTACGACGTGTCGGCGAACAGCTTCCGCCCGATGGCGATGAGTTCGGCACGGCGCGCCACCGAGCGTTCGGTGCCGCGAGCCCGGGGACGGGCCGCGTCGCGCTGTTGACTAATATTCAATTTCGACCCTGTTGTTCAACGGGCGGCGGGACATCCGCAGTATGGCAGACCTTCACCGGCTGCTCGTTCGAGTCTGGTCGACTTTGACAGGACTATTGGACAACAGGGTCGACATATGCCCGATAAGCGGCCCGATGTGCGTCAGGTCACAACACTCCCACCGCGGCGAGCGCGGCCCGCTGGCGCGGGGTCGGGCTCGCCGGGAAGTAGAGGTAGCAGACGCCTCCGGTGCCGGAGACGACCTTGCCCTGGGCGTTGTACCGCTTGGTCCGCAGCCAGATGTTCTCCCACTCACGCCGCTTGTAGACGCGCCGCACCGCCTCGTTGCTCGGTGAGTTCGGGTCGTTGGCGATCACGTCGCCGTCGGCGGTGAAGCCGATGACGGTCATCAGATGCCCGGCGGTGCCGTACCCCGCCCCGGTCAGCTCCGCCTCCAGGAAGGACTGGGACGTGATGGCCGGGATGCCGGCCGCGATCAGCCTCTCCACGTCGGTGAGCGAGCCGAGCCGGGTGACGACGCCCTGCAGGCCCTCGAAGGTGGCCGCGTAGGCGGCGTTGAACGGCCAGTTTCCGCAGCCCTCGTACTGGTGGTCGTAGGTGAACCGGGCCGCGTGGCAGACCTGCGGGTCGGCGAACGACGGGTCGACCCAGGCCAGCTGCTCGCGGGTGAGCCGGCCGCCCCAGTACTCGATGATCATCTGCGAGGAAGTGGGGCTGCACCAGGCCTCGCCGCCGTTGTCGTACTCCGGGTACTGGCCGATGTGGATCTCCTGCGAGTAGCGAGGGACGATCAGTTCCCGGGCCAGGCCGGGGGCGGAGGCCGGGACGGTGAAGCGGTCGGGGACGTCGGAGCCCATCGCGCCGGCCCGCCACACGGTGGGGGTGAGCTTCGTGCCGGGCTTGCGGTACAGGGTCAGCCGCAGCCGGTACGAGGCGAGCCGCAGGCCGGTCGCCGGGTCGTCGATGGCGAACGTGTCGGTCCAGACGCTGCTCTTGCCGTCGCTCTGGTCGTCGACCGAGGTGCGGCGGATGTCCTGGTCGCCGGCGGCCCAGCGGCCCATGACGTACCAGGGGGTCGCGGTGCCGTCGGAGTAGGTCCCCGAGAGTTCGATCTGGAGCCAGGTGCCGTCAGGGGTGCGCGCGTTCCAGGAGGCGATCGCCTCGGTCGCGGGGACGCCGAGCCGGTGGACGGGGGAGGTCCAGGTCGCGTACTCCCAGCGGGCGGTTCTGCCGGTGTGCGGGTCCGTGTGGTCGGTGATGCCCGCGGGCGTGGCGATCACGATGCCGGGGCGCTTGCCCGCCACCGCGCGGGTGCCGGTCGCGGTGCCGGTGCGCCAGTCGGTGTACGTGGTCCAGGCGCGGTTGTCGACGGTGCGGGCCGGGGTGTCGGCGGTGGCATCGGCCGGCTCGTCGGCGGCGCCCGCCGGGCTCGCGGCGCCCGCCACGGCCGCGGTGACCGCGGCGGCGAGGACGGTTCTGCGGGACGGCTGTTCGGCTCTGCTCATGGGCGGAAGACTCCCAGGTGTCCGATTCGGCGGCTCCTGTGCACGGCTGTCCGCCAACTATGACCGCACGAGGCAGCCGCTACCAGCACTTCGGCCCCTGGCGTGGCTACGAACATTGGTGTCGGCCACTGGCACCAATGCTGATGATGTCCCGTGGCCTCAACCGTCCTACGGGCGGGGCGGGATGAGCGATCGGGCCCCGGTGCACACCGCCGCCACGGTGTGCACCGGGATCGATGACAGCCCCTCAGACCAGGTCCATCGCCGCGACCTCGTCGGGACGGCCGTAGCTGACCGGGCCGTGGAAGCGGCGGCGGGCGGTGGTGCACCACCACACCGTGGCCACGCCCAGGACGACGACCAGGGCGACCGGCGCGTAGTTGAACGAGTCGACGGTCACCGGCGAGGCCTGCGGCAGCATGAACAGCACGCTGCTGAGCAGGATCCAGGTCACCGCGACGATCCCGACCGGCCTGCCCCAGCGGCCCAGGTGCCAGGGGCCGGGCTGGAACTCGTCGCCGAGCCGCAGCCTCAGCAGGATCGGCACGGCGTAGGCGAGGAAGAGCCCGACCACGTTGACGCTGACGATGGCCGTGAACGCCGTGTGCGACCACCACCCCGGCACCACGAGCGCCAGTGAGCAGCAGACGGCCAGCCACACCGCCTTGACGGGCGTGCGGGTGCGCGGCGAGACCGAGTGCCACCAGCGGGAGCCTGGCATCGCGCCGTCCCGGGAGAAGGCGAAGATCTGCCGGGTGTTGCTGGTGAGATTGGCCAGGCCGCAGAAGAGCATCGCGCCGATCACGATCAGCAGCAGCACCTTCGCGGTGCCCACACCGAGCCCGTCGATCAGGATCTGCACGGGCGGTGCGTCGGCGCTCGCCACTCGGTCCTCGTCACGAATGCTGTAGACCAATGCGAGCATCAGCAGCAGTCCCGCGATTGCCGAGTATCCGATCGCCCGGGTGATCCCCTTCGGCGCGTTCACCGTCGCGCGGACTGTTTCCTCCGACATGTGGAAGCTGCCGTCGAAGCCGGTGAAGGTCCAGCTCG
Organism: Streptomyces sp. UG1; assembly: GCF_049974585.1. Classification (NCBI taxonomy): domain Bacteria; kingdom Bacillati; phylum Actinomycetota; class Actinomycetes; order Kitasatosporales; family Streptomycetaceae; genus Streptomyces; species Streptomyces sp. UG1. The sequence goes on from NZ_JBNGGG010000029.1 coordinate 63,574, forward strand.
TCACCAGCAGTCCGAGCATCCCGCCGTAAAGGGCACTGGTGAAACCGGTGTTGTTCGCGAAATGCGTGACGTAGGAAGCCGGCTGATGGTGATCGGGAATCACGATCAGGGCGGTCACGATCACCACGAGTCCGCTGAGCAGCCACCACACGGAGATCCGGTTCAGTACGGCGACCAGGTGCACGGTGTAGGTGTTGGCGAGCCCCTGCACCACGATGATCAGGGCCGTGATCAGCACCGTGCGGTGGCCGGACGCCTCGTACGAGGGCCACTGGAGGGCGATGAAGGCCTGGATGAAGGTGGCGGCGGCGTACCCGGTGGCGGCCGTGCCGCCGACCTGGCCGACGAAGTTCAGCCAGCCGGTGTACCAGGACCAGGCGCCCTTGTGCCGTTTGGCGAGTTTCCCGGCGGAGAAATACAGTGCGCCACTCGTCGGATAGGCCGAGGCGACTTCCGCCATCGCTGCTCCCACGAAGAGCACCATGACGGAGACGCCGATCCAGCCGAAGACGAGAATGCTCGGACCGCCCGCGTTCAGACCGAACCCGAAACCCGAGAAGATACCCGAGATGATGTTGATGATGGTGAACGAGATGGCGAAATTGTCGAACGCCTGAAAGCGCCTCGTGAGTTTTCTCGGATAACCCATCGCATGCAGTGTGGCGTCATCGTCGAGCGCGATCGGATCCGCTCCCCCGTGCGCTCGTGCGCGCCGTGCGGATATCCGTTGTGACACGGTCCGGACCTCTCTCTCGGTGGGGGGTGGCGGTCCGTCAGGCGGTCGGCACGGGCAGCCCGCAGGCGCGCCGCGCCCGGGACAGTTGCTCGGCCGGGTCGCCGAAGACGGACCAGGGCATGCGCGAGGCGTAGGGCCCCATCGCCGTGAAGACGGCGCGCGCCTGCGTCTCGCACCCGGCCATGACCAGGGCGTGCGCGAGGTAGGCCAGGTCGAGGACCGGAGTGAAGGGGTAGCCGGCCACCGTGGGCAGCCAGTGGTGGTGGATCGCCAGGGCGGTCGCGCGCCACTGCGGCTGCTCCCAGACGCGGTCGGCGAGCAGTTGGGTGGGGTCGTAGCACTCGACGAGGGCGACCAGGGGAAGCAGGCGCAGCGGTGAGTCGGCGGGCGCGCGCTGGCCGAGGAAGGCGGCGACGTCCCAGGCGGCGGTCACGGAGCCGCCGTAGCGGGGGAAGTAGCTGGCCAGGAAGCGATGGTGGGCCTCGCGGTGCCAGGGGTCGAGCGAGAGGACGTGCGCGAACAGGCGCCAGGGTCCGGGCGGTGCGGTGAGCAGTCCGCGGGGTGCCGGTTCGCGCAGCTGGTGCAGCCGGGCCATGGCCAGCTTGGCCACCCAGGGGGTGGGGTCGGCGCCGCCCACCGTCGCCGCCCGGTCGCAGGCGGCCAGCGCTATCCGCTCCAGCGCCTCGGTGCGCGGGTCGTGCGCGTCGGCCGCGCGCAGCGCCCGCAGCACGGCGACCCGCGCCCACATCAGCGCGGCCTCCGGGCCGGGCTCCTCCGCCAGCCAGCGCTCGACGAGGTCGGAGTCGGCGGCCTCCGAGGCGAGCACCAGGGAGCGGTGGGCCCGCAGCCGTAAGTCACCGCGGGTTTCGGCCAGGGCGTCGCGGGCGCTCAGATAGCGCCCGGCGCGGACATCGACGCATACGCTCGCCAGCACGCGGTCGTCGGCCGCCGGATGCCACACATACTGCCCTTCGAATAACCCAGCGGCCATGTGTCCCAGCCCATCCCCGTTACGTCATCCCACAGTTGCGCACCAGGCACCCTACTCAGCGTGGGCCTCAACCGGAACGTGGATTTCACCGTGGTGGCCGGAGTTTTTCGGCTGCATTGCGGACCTCGGCCGGCTAGTTCAAAGCGACACCTTTTCTCTTCTCGCCGCCGCCCGCCGCCCCATCCGCTTTCGCCCGCTACTAGAATGTTCCAACGAAATATGCCCACCTCCGCTTCGCTTTCGGGAAAGACGATTCACGCCCTCGCCACCCGGCTCCGCCGCCTCCCGCCGTCCTGCGGCCCCGTCCGCCTGATCGGCGTCGACGGGCACGCCGGCTCCGGAAAGTCCACGTTCGCCGGGCAGTTGGCCCGGGCGCTGGACGACGCCCCGGTGCTGCACCTCGACGACATCGCCAGCCACGACGAGCTGTTCGAGTGGACCGGACGCCTGCTGACCCAGGTGATCGCACCTCTCTCGCGCGGCGAGACCGCCCACTACACCCCCTACGACTGGCGGGCCCGCCGCTTCGGACCGCCGCTGCCCCTGCCGCCCGCCCCGGTGATCGTCATCGAGGGCGTCGGCGCCGGCCGCCGCGCGCTGCGTCCGTATCTCGCCGAGCTGGCCTGGATGGAGCTGCCGCACGAGGACTCCTGGGCCCGGGGGCGCTCACGGGACGGGGAGGAGCAGCGGGAGTTCTGGGAAGGCTGGGTCAGGGCGGAGCGCAGACACTTCGCCGACGACCCTTCCAGGCCTTTCGCCGGCCTTCTGGTCCGACAGCGCGGAAAGGGATATGAGGTGACTCCCGGGCCTGCCGGGACAGTTGGACCGGACCAGCCCATCACGCAGGGTGACGACCCATCGGCAATGTGCTGAACTTGTGAAGAACCCCGTCGGCCAAGTTCCCGGAGTGCCTCAACTCGGCTTGACCCGGGGGCCGTACAGGACTTACGTTCTCAATGTGCGGTCGTTCGAGACCGCCCGAAGACGCGAAGCCCCCGGTTGTTCCCCCGTGATCGGGGGCTTCGTTCTACCCTGATCCCTTTTTCCGGGCGCCGAGAGGCGCGATTTGCTCACCCTCGGTCACCGAGCGCGCTCCCCCGGATCTGCTCCCACCTCGCCAAACGGCCGGTGCGGCACCCTGGGGCGGGCCACGCCCTCGCAGGTACGATGCCCTCGGTGCGCCCTACGGACGGCTGCTCTGCGCACCGTTGCAACTCCGGTCCACGGTACGGCCGTTCGATCAAGGTGGCCGACGGGCGAGCGGCCGGCCAACCGACGGGGGCACGGTTTGTGGGGGACGTGATGGACTTCGGCACGCAGGGCCCCGAGGCCCCGGCCGACCTCGCCTGGCTGCGAGGTGTGGATGCCTACACGATGGGCGCGTATCCACAGGCGGAGGAGGAGTTCCGTACCGCGGTGCGGATCGATCCCGGGATGGCCGACGGCTGGCTCGGCCTGCACGCGCTGCGCGTCGACACGACGACGGCGCTGCTGCGGATGTTCCGGCACCGGGAGCGCTTCGGGGAGCAGCGCGCCCGGCACCGGCGCACGCTCAACTCCTGGTACTGGCTGGGCTGGTGGGTGCAGCCGGTCCTGGAGAGCCCCCGCGATCTGCTGCTGGCGCACGCCTCGCACTGGCTGGACGGCCGGCACGTCCCGGAGCTGGACCGGGCGCTCGCCGGGCTCCCGCCCGTGGACACCGACCACCAGGTCCGCTTCCTGCACGCCTGCCGCGCCTATCTGGTCAAGGACTGGGAGCAGCTCGTACGGCACACCGACCCACTGCTCGACGATCCGATGCTCGGCATCGAGGCCGGCCTGTTCGGGGGCATGGCGCGGGTGCGCCTCGAGATGTACGGGCAGGCCGAGCCGCTGCTGTCGGCCGCGCTGATGCGGTGCCGCAGCGAGCAGCCGCAGCGCAAGGAGCTGCGGTACTGGCTGGCGCGGGCGCACGAGGGCACGGGCCGGTCGGCGGCCGCGCTCCCCCTCTACCGCGCGGTGCACCGAGTCGACCCCGCCTTCATGGACACCTCGGCCCGGCTCGCGGCCATCGCCGAGGGCGACGGGTACGACGACCCGACCGACCTCGCGGCGATCACGCTCACCGGGTTCGGCGGGGACATGGCCGACGGGCCCGACGGTCTTGACCCGCTGTTCGGCACCGAGGGCCGGGAGCTGAAGCTGTCCGACCCGGACCTGCCGCCGGCCGGGCCGCTGTCGTCGGTGGCGGATCCGGCGGTGCGCCAGAAGACGGGCGTACCGTCGCAACCGTTGCCCGCCGGTCCGACCGATCCGCAGTTACTCGAGGAGGCGCTCGCCGAACTCGAGCGCATGGTGGGGCTCGAGCCCGTCAAGCGCCAGGTCAAGGCGCTGTCCGCCCAGTTGAACATGGCCCGGCTGCGGGCCGGGCAGGGGCTGCCGGTGCAGCCGCCGAAACGGCACTTCGTCTTCTCCGGCCCCTCGGGCACCGGCAAGACCACGGTCGCGCGCATCCTGGGCCGCGTCTTCTACGCCCTCGGGCTGCTCGGCGGCGACCATCTCGTGGAGGCCCAGCGGGCCGATCTGGTCGGCGAGTATCTGGGCCAGACGGCCGTGAAGGCCAACGAGCTCATCGACTCCGCGCTCGGTGGCGTGCTGTTCGTGGACGAGGCGTACTCGCTGTCCAACACCGGCTACGGCAAGGGCGACGCGTACGGCGACGAAGCCCTTCAGGTGCTGCTGAAGCGGGCCGAGGACAACCGGGACCACCTGGTGGTGATCCTCGCCGGCTATCCCGAGGGCATGGACCGGCTGCTGGCCGCGAACCCCGGTCTGTCCTCGCGCTTCACGACCCGGGTCGACTTCCCCTCGTACCGTCCCCTCGAACTGACCTCGATCGGTGAGGTGCTCGCCGGGGAGAACGGAGACGTGTGGGACGAGGAGGCACTGGACGAGCTGCGGTCGATCGCCGGGCATGTGGTCGACCAGGGGTGGATCGACGAGCTGGGCAACGGGCGGTTCCTGCGGACGCTGTACGAGAAGAGCTGTGCGTATCGGGATCTGCGGTTGACGACTTATCCGGGGGCGTTGACGAGGGACGACTTGTCGACACTTCGGTTGCCGGATCTGATGCAGGCGTATGGGGAAGTGCTGTCGGGGCGGGGGCCGCAGGATCCGTCTGCCATGTGAGCGGCGTTGAGCTGTGCCCGGCGGCTTGGTTGCCGCCGGTGGTGGGGTCGGCCATGTGATCCGCGTTTCGCTGTGCCCGGCGCCTTGGTTGCCGCCGGGGGTGGGGTCGCTCGCCCGCGCTGGCGGGGGTGCCGCCTGCGCCCACCCGTGCCGCCCCAGCGGCACGACTGCCCGCAGGCTGCGTTGGGATGCGGTGCCGCCGGGTCGGCGGCGGTGTGTCTCAGCCCGCCAACGCCCCCTCCGGCTCCCCTCTGCTCACCCGCGGCCCCGTCACCCGCACCTCCGGCACCTCCCGATGCGCCGGGTCCCGTACCTCGCCCACCAGGAGTTCCAGTACGTCTTCCAGCGCGACGAGCCCCAGGACCTTGCCGGACGCGTCGGCCACCTGGGCCAGATGGGTCGCGGCGCGGCGCATCACCGTCAGGGCGTCGTCCAGGGGGAGTTCGGAGCGCAGGGTCGTCATCGGGTGCCAGACCTGCTGGGGTACCGCGCGCTCCGACTCCTCCAGGTCCAGTACGTCCTTCACATGCAGGTAGCCCATGAAGGCGCCGGTCTCCGCCGCCACCGGGAAGCGGGAGTACCCGGTGCGGGCGGTGAGCGCGACGATCTGCCCGGGGGTGACCGAGGGGCTGACGGTGACCAGGGACTCGCGCTTGAGCAGCACGTCCGTCACCGGGCGCGAGCCCAGCTCCAGGGCGTCCTCCAGGCGCTCCTGCTCCTCCGGGTCGAGCAGTCCGGCCTGGCCGGAGTCCTCGACGAGCCGGTTGAGCTGCTCGCTGGTGAACACCGCCTCGACCTCGTCCTTCGGCTCGACGCGGAACAGCCGCAGGATGGCCTGGGCGACGGCGCCGAGGGCCACGGTGATCGGCCGGCAGAAGCGGGCGAAGTAGACCAGGCCGGGGCTGAGCCACAGCGCGACCTTCTCCGGCGCCGCCATCGCCAGGTTCTTCGGCAGCATCTCGCCGATGACCAGATGGAAGAAGACCACCGCGGCGAGTGCGATGACGTAGGTGAGGGGGTGAATCATGCCTTCCGGCAGGTGGATCCACTCGAACAGCGGCTCCAGCAGGTGTGCCACCGTGGGCTCCGCGACCGCACCCAGCGTCAGGGAGCAGACCGTGATGCCGAACTGGGCCGCCGCCATCATCTCCGGCAGCCGCTCCAGGCCGTACAGGACCTTGCGGGCCCGCGCCGTGCCCAGCGGTTCGATCTGGCTGCGGCGGACCGAGACGAGGGCGAACTCGGCGCCGACGAAGAAGCCGTTGGCGAGCACGAGCAGCGCGGCGAAGACGAGTTGGAGGACGCTCATCGGGCGACCTCCACCACGGCCCCGGTCCGCACCAGCCGGACGCGCTCGGCGCGGTAGTGGCCGACCCGGCGCACCGACAGCCGCCAGCCCGGCAGCTCCGCCTTGTCGCCGACGGCCGGGATGCGTCCGAGCAGGTCGGCGACCAGTCCGGCGACGGTCTCGTACGGCCCCTCGGGCACATCGAGTCCTATGCGCTGGAGGATGTCGACACGGCAGCTTCCGTCGGCGTCCCAGGCCAGGCGGCCGTCCTCCGGCGGAGCGGCGGCGAGTTCGGGCAGGTCCTGGCCGTCGTGCTCGTCGCGGACCTCGCCGACGATCTCCTCGACGATGTCCTCCAGGGTGACCACTCCCGCGGTGCCGCCGTACTCGTCGACCACGACCGCGATGGGCTGCTCGCTGCGCAGTTGGGCCAGGAGCGGCTGGACCGGCAGGGTCTCGGGGACGAGCAGCGCCGGGCGGGCGATACGGCCGACCGGGGTGCGCAGACGTTCACCCGAACGGATCGCCAGGGCGTCCTTCAGATGGACCATGCCGACGATCTCGTCGATCTTCTCCCGGTAGACCGGGAAGCGGGACAGGCCCGTGGCGCGCGTCAGGTTGACCACGTCCTCGGCCGTGGCCGACGACTGCAGTGCGCTCACCTTCACGCGCGGCGTCATGACGTGCTGCGCGGTCAGCTCACCGAGCGACAGCGTCCGTACGAAGAGGTCCGCGGTGTCCTGTTCCAGGGCGCCGGCCTGGGCGGAGTGCCGGGCCAGGGAGACGAGTTCGCCGGGGGTGCGGGCGGAGGCCAGCTCCTCGGCGGGCTCGATGCCCAGGGCACGGACCAGACGGTTCGCGACCGAGTTCAGCGCGGCGATCACCGGGCGGAACAGGCGCGCGAAGACATGCTGCGGGCCGGCGACGAAGCGCGCGACCTGCATCGGCCGGGACACCGCCCAGTTCTTGGGCACGAGTTCGCCGATCACCATCTGCACGGCCGAGGCCAGCAGCATGCCGACGACCACGGCGACACCGGGCACCGCGCCCTCGGGGATGCCGATCGCGGTGAACGGGCCGCCCAGCAGGTCGGCCAGCGCCGGTTCGGCGAGCATGCCGACCACGAGGGAGGTGATGGTGATGCCGAGCTGGGTGCCGGAGAGCTGGAAGGACAGTTCCTTGAGCGACTCGACCACCCGGCGGGCCCGTCGGTCGCCTTCCGCGGCGGCCTTCTCGGCGTCCGTCGCCTCGACCGTGACCAGGCCGAACTCGGCCGCCACGAAGAAGCCGTTGGCGAGAATCAGCAGGAACGCGGCTGCCAGGAGCAGCAAGGGGATGCTCATGATGCCGCCGCCCCGGTATGTCGGGAGGGGGCGGCGCAGGTACTACAGGACGATCCGTCCATCGCTGGAGGGAATCACTCCTCGGGTAGCAGGGGGGCCTCTGAGGACCGGTTGGGACATCAGGTCGGAACATCAGTGGCGGAGGCGCCACGAAAACGCCTCCGCCAACAGATTAATCAAGACATCGCGATTTACGTCAGGGTGAACGTCTCCCCGTGAGCCCGATGGCCCTGTGAGTCAGCCCTCATGGTCCTCGGGCTCCCTGATGGCACGGGCCTCGGCGAGCGCCCGCAGGGTGCGGGCGTCGGCGATGGCGCGCTGCTTGGCGATGCCCGGCTGGATGCCGAGCGCGGGCAGGCTGGTGCCGTCGCTGAGATTGAGGAACACCCAGGGGTCACCCGGGCGGAGGTTCACCTGAAGGATCTCCGCCCAGTCCAGACGGCGTTTGGTGGCGATGTTCACCACGGTGACGCCGGACTCGTCGGCGACGACCTTCACGCGTGCCAGCATGGCCAGCACGCCGGACATCAGCGCGCCGGTGAGGATGAAGCTGAGGCGCTCCCCCGGGCCGAGCTTCTCCAGCAGCAGCGCGACCGCCGTGATGACGACGAAGATCGCGGCGCCCGCGGTGAGCAGGACGGCCCGGGTGCGGCCCGGCCGGAAGGTGACGGGAAGGGCAGGCAGTTCGGACATCGCTGGCTCTCTACAGACGGCAGGCGTGGATGGCCGTGGTCAGGATGGCCCGGGCGCCGAGGTCGTACAGGTCGTCCATGATGCGCTGGGCTTCCTTGGCCGGAACCATCGCCCGGACGGCGACCCAGCCCTCGTTGTGCAGCGGCGAGACGGTCGGGGACTCCAGGCCCGGGGTGAGGGCGACGGCGTTCTCGAGCTGCTCGACGCGGCAGTCGTAGTCCATCATCACGTACGTCCGGGCGACCAGGACGCCTTGGAGGCGGCGCAGGAACTGCTGCACCTTGGGATCCTCGCCGTCCGTGCCGGTGCGGCGGATGACGACGGCCTCGGACTTCATGATCGGCTCGCCGACGACCTCCAGGCCGGCGTTGCGCAGCGAGGTGCCGGTCTCGACGACGTCCGCGATGACCTGGGCGACACCGAGCTGGATGGAGGTCTCGACGGCGCCGTCGAGGTGGACGACGGAGGCGTCGATGCCGTGGTCGGCGAGGTGCTTGGCGACGATGCCCTCGTAGGAGGTGGCGACCGTCTTGCCGCTGAGGTCCGCCAGGTCGTGGCCGACGATGCCGGGCCTGGTGGCGAAGCGGAAGGTGGAGCGGGCGAAGCCGAGCGGCAGGATCTCCTCGGCGTTGGCGCCGGAGTCGATCAGCAGGTCACGGCCGGTGATGCCGATGTCGAGCTGGCCGGAGGCGACGTAGATGGCGATGTCGCGGGGGCGGAGGTAGAAGAACTCGACGTCGTTCTCGGGGTCGACGATCCGCAGTTCCTTGGACTCGCGCCGTTGCTGGTAGCCGGCCTCATGCAGCATCTCCGCCGCAGGGCCGGACAGTGAACCCTTGTTGGGGACGGCGATGCGCAGCATGAGGTCGGCTTCCTTCGTTCGCTCTTACGGTGTGCGGGTCTTCTTGAGGCTGGCGGTGCTCAGAGGTGGGCGTAGACGTCGTCCAGGGAGATCCCGCGGGCGACCATCATCACCTGGACGTGGTACAGCAGCTGCGAGATCTCCTCGGCGGCCGCTTCCTTGCCCTCGTACTCGGCGGCCATCCAGACCTCGGCGGCCTCCTCGACGACCTTCTTGCCGATGGCGTGGACGCCCTTGCCGACGAGTTCGGCGGTGCGGGAGGTGGCGGGGTCGCCGTTTGCGGCCTTGTGCTGGAGCTCGGTGAAGAGCTCCTCGAACGTCTTCTTGGACATGGTGGCGCCCACTTTACGCGTAGTGCCGGTCCACCTAGCGCCACGGTTCAGATACTGAGCGGAGAGTCGCGGCGGTGGCCACCGCCGCGGTCACCGCCTCGTGCCCCTTGTCCTCGTTGGACCCCTCGATGCCCGCCCGGTCCAGGGCCTGCTCCTCGGTGTCGCAGGTCAGCACGCCGAAGCCGACCGGGACGCCGGTCTCGACCGAGACCTGGGTCAGGCCCTGGGTCACACCCTGGCAGACGTACTCGAAGTGGGGGGTGCCGCCGCGGATGACGACGCCGAGGGCCACGATCGCGTCGTAGCCGCGGCCCGCGAGGACCTTGGCGACCACTGGGAGCTCCCAGCTGCCGGGGACCCGCAGCAGGGTCGGCTCGTCGATCCCCAGGTCGTGCAGGGCGCGCAGGGCGCCGTCCACCAGTCCGTCCATCACCTTCTCGTGCCACTGTGCCGCGATGACCGCGACCCGCAGGTCGCCCACATTGTGTACGGACAGCTCCGGTGCGCCCTTGCCGCTCACGTTCTTGAGTCTCCTCGGTGTGCTTCTTCTGGTCTTACTGGTTGGTGCAGGTGGACAGCGCGGTCTCGGGGGCGGCGTCCAGCCAGGGCAGGTCGTGCCCCATCCGGTCGCGCTTGGTGCGCAGGTACGTCAGGTTGTGCTCGCCCGCCTGCACGGGCATCGGCTCCCGCTCGGTGACCTCGATGCCGTGGCCGAGCAGCGCGTCGGTCTTGTCGGGGTTGTTGGTCAGCAGGCGCACGCTGCGCACGCCGAGGTCGGCCAGGATCCGTGCGCCGGCGCCGTAGTCGCGGGCGTCGGCGGGCAGGCCGAGTTCGAGGTTGGCGTCCAGGGTGTCGCGGCCGCGCTCCTGGAGTTCGTAGGCGCGCAGCTTGGACATCAGGCCGATGCCGCGCCCCTCGTGTCCGCGCAAGTAGACGACGACGCCGCGGCCCTCGTCCTGGATGCGTTCCAGGGCAGCCCGCAGCTGGGGGCCGCAGTCGCAGCGCAGGGAGTGGAAGACGTCGCCGGTGAGGCATTCGGAGTGGACGCGGACGACGACGTCCTCGCCGTCGCCGATCTCGCCGTGCACGAGCGCGACGTGCTCGACGCCGTCGGCGGTGGAGCGGTAGCCGTACGCGGTGAAGGCGCCGTGGGCGGTGGGCAGGTGGACCTCGGCCTCGCGGCGGACGGTGGGCTCGGGCCGCTGCTCGGCCGGGGCGGCCTCCTGCCGGGCCGGCTTCGGGCGCTCGGCTTCGCGGCGGTAGGCGATCAGGTCCTCGATGGAGACGATGGTCAGGCCGTGCTTGCGGGCGAACGGGATCAGCTCGGGCAGCCGCAGCATCTCGCCGTCCTCGCCGGCGATCTCGACGATGGCGCCGGCCGGGCGCAGCCCCGCGAGCCGGGCGAGGTCGACGGCGGCCTCGGTGTGGCCGTCGCGGACCAGCACGCCACCGGGCCGGGCGCGCAGCGGGAAGATGTGGCCGGGCCGGACGAGGTCCGACGGCTGTGCCTCCCCGCTCGCGAGGAGTCGCAGCGTGGTGGCCCGGTCGGAGGCCGAGATGCCCGTGGTCACACCGTGGGCGGCGGAGGCGTCCACGGAGACGGTGAAGGCGGTCTTCATCGACTCGGTGTTGTCCTCGACCATCTGCGGGAGTTCGAGCCGGTCCAGCTCCTCGGGCTCCATGGGCGCGCAGATCAGGCCGCGGCACTCGCTCATCATGAAGGCGACGATCTCGGGGGTCGCGTGCTCGGCGGCGATGACGAGGTCGCCCTCGTTCTCCCGGTCCTCGTCGTCGACGACCACGACCGGGCGGCCGGCCGCGATGTCGGCGATGGCCCGCTCGATCGGGTCGAGGGTGAGGTCCTCGAAGCCGTCGGTGCTGTACAGAACAGGTGCCGTGGTCATGCCGGCGCTCCTTCCAGGACGGGCCGCGCGCCGTCGCGGGAGCGCAGCCACCAGTCGCGCATGCCCCACAGGACGAGTGCGCCGTAGATGACGTAGACGAAGCCGGAGAAGGCGTAGCCGTTGGCGAAGTTGAGGGGGACGCCGACCAGGTCGACGAGCAGCCAGGCGAACCAGAACTCGACCATGCCGCGCGCCTGGGCGTACATGGCGACGACGGTGCCGACGAAGATGTAGGCGTCCGGCCAGGGGTCCCAGGACAGGGTCGGGTACGCCTCGAAGAGCAGCGCCACCGCGACGGTGCCGACGGCGGCCGCGGCGGCCATCGCCGCGCGCTCGCGCCAGGTGGCGAACCGGACGCTGATGTGGCCGTCCGCGCCCTGGTCCTTGCCGCGCTGCCACTGCCACCAGCCGTACAGGGCGACGAGCATGACGATGGCCTGCTTGCCGGCGCTGCCGGTCAGATGGCCGAAGAAGGCGCCGAAGAGGATCAGGCCGGCGAGGAACTGCACGGGCCAGGTCCATATGGAGCGCCGCCAGCCGAGGGCGAGGGCGGCGAGACCGAAGAGGTTGCCGACCATGTCCGACCAGAGGATGTGCTGGCCGAACAGGGCGAAGGCCTCGGAGTTCAGCGAGTTCACCGGGCCGCCGCCCCGGTGGAGGAGACCCGGTCGCCCAGCATCCGCTCGACGTACTTGGCGATGACGTCGACCTCGAGGTTGACCGGGTCGCCGGGCTGCTTGTGGCCGAGCGTGGTCAGGTCGAGGGTGGTGGGGATGAGGCTGACGGTGAAGTAGTCGGGCCCTGCGTCGACGACGGTGAGGCTGATGCCGTCGACGGTGATGGAGCCCTTCTCGACGACGTACCGGGACAGGTCCGCGGGGAGCGAGACCTTCACGATCTCCCAGTTGTCGGAGGGCTTGCGCTCCAGCACCTCGCCGGTGCCGTCGACGTGGCCCTGCACGATGTGCCCGCCGAGGCGGGCGCCCACGGCGGTGGGGCGCTCCAGGTTGACGCGGGAGCCGACGGCGAGGGCGCCCAGGCTGGAGCGGTTCAGGGTCTCGGCCATGACATCGGCGGTGAACTCGTCGCCCTCGTGGTCGACGACCGTGAGGCAGACGCCGTTGACCGCGATGGAGTCGCCGTGCTTCGCGCCGTCGGTGACGACGGGGCCGCGCACTCGGAAGCGACAGGCGTCGTCGAGGGTCTCGACGGCGGTGATCTCGCCCAGCTCTTCGACGATTCCGGTGAACACTTCCCGGGTCCTCCTGCCTCATTCGGGCACGGACTCCGGGGCCTGTCGATGACGACAGAATGTACGAGCGAGAGCACCGGGCGACGCCGGACGGGGCTCGCCTCGTGGACGAACCGGTACGGCGGCGCGCATGGATGCCCGCCCGCCGCGCACTGCCTCCCATCCGGACTTTAACCGTCGGTCCAGGAATTTCACCTGGTCAACCGGCCGCTGGAGGCGACCGGGTCGCGGACTGTAACCGCCGGTTCGGACTTTCACCGACCCCGGAGTGCGCTGCTTCTGGTACAGGGCCAGTTTGCCACGCCTGATCGGCGTCCATACAGGCGAAGGGTGTGGGCTGCCTCACAGGCTCCCTCACTGGACTTCCACGACCGCCCCCGACGCACTCAACTCCCCTACACGGAAATGCCATTGATGCTGGTCCGTACCTATTGACGCTATGGTCTAGTCCTCTCTAGGGTGCGGGAGCCTGCGGGAACCTCTTCGCCCTCGGCCCCCTCTTCCAGTGCGGCCCCGCAGACGACCCGGCGGCGGTGACGACGGCCCTTGCCCGCCGCCGGGTCCCCACATGGCCGCCGACGGCGCTCTGGCAGGGTGGGGCCATGACGATCACCGCGGCCGCCGAAGAGTTCGAGACCCACCGTTCCCGGCTGTTCGGCCTCGCGTATCGCATGCTCGGCTCCGCCCACGAGGCCGAGGACACCGTGCAGGACGCCTATCTGCGCTTCAGCGGCGCCGACCGCGACGGGATCGAGCATCCGGCGGCCTGGCTCGCCAAGGTCGTCACCAACCTCTGCCTGAACAGGCTGACCTCGGCGAGGGCCCGGCGCGAGCGGTACGTCGGGCCCTGGCTGCCGGAGCCGGTGATCACCTCGGACGGCACGCTGGGGCCGCTGGAGTCCGCCGAGCAGCGGGACGCCGTGTCGCTGGCGATGCTGGTGCTGCTGGAGCGGCTCACACCGACCGAGCGGGCCGTGTACGTGCTGCGGGAGGCGTTCGGTTACGGCCACCGGGAGATCGCCGGGGTGCTGGAGCTGACCGAGGCGAACTGCCGCCAGCTCTACCGGCGGGCGGTGCGGCGGATGGATGACGGGCAGGCGCGGTTCGAGTCGACGCCCGAGCGGCAGGAGGAGCTGGTCAGGTCATTCCTGACGGCGGCCCGCGAGGGGGACTTCAGCGGGCTGGAGAAGCTGCTGGCGGCGGACGTCGTCTGGTCGAGCGACGGCGGCGGCAAGGCCCAGGCGGCCCTGCGGCCGATCGAGGGCCGGGAGAAGGTGTTCCGGTTCCTGGAGGGTGCGACGCGGACGATCCTGGTCGGCATCGGCTTCACGGAGATCGAGATCAACGGCGCGACCGCGCTGGCCGCGTGGGCGGGCGACACGCTGCTGGCGGTGGTGGCGCTCGACGTGCGCGACGGGCTGATCGCGCACGCCTGGGCCGTGGTGAATCCGGACAAGCTGGACTTCGTACGCCGTCAGCTCGCGCGGGCGTAGCGGGCTGTCACATTTCGCACGGGGTACTCGGTCCCAGCTCACGAGGGGCGCTCCAGCCTGGGGTGCCCGGCGTCCGAAGGGGCTGAACAGCATGACCACGATCCTGGTGACCGGCGGCACCGGCACACTCGGCCGGCTCGTCACCGAGCGGCTGCGCGCGGACGGGCACGAGGTGCGGGTGCTCAGCCGGCACGCCCAGCCGTACGCCGTCGATCTGCGCAAGGGCGGTCCCCGTCTGGACGAGGCGCTGGCGGGCGTGGACACGATCGTGCACTGCGCGAGTTCGCCGGGCGGCGGGGACGAGGAGGCGGCGCGGCACCTGATCGCGGCGGCGCGGCGGGCGGCCGTACGGCACCTGGTGTACATCTCGATCGTCGGCGTCGACCGCGTGCCGTTCGGCTACTACAAGGCCAAGCTCGCCGTGGAGCAACTGGTCGAGGAGTCGGGGCTGGGCTGGACCGTGCTGCGTACGACGCAGTTCCACAACCTGGTGGTGCGGGTGCTGGAGGCCATGGCCAAGCTGCCGGTCATGCTGCTCCCGGCCCATGTGAAGGACCAGCCCATCGAGGTGGCGGAGGTCGCGGACCGGCTCGCCGACCTCGCGGTGGCGGCCCCGGCCGGGCGGGTCGAGGACATGGGCGGCCCCGAGGTGCGGACCTTCGACTCCCTGGCCCGCGCCTACCTCAAGGCGACCGGCCGCAAGCGACTCGTCGTGCGCGTCCCCCTGTGGGGCAAGGGATACCAGGGCTTCCGCTCGGGCGGCCACCTGGCACCGGAGCGGGCGGTGGGCAAGGGCACGTTCGAGGAGTTCCTGGGGCGGCGGTCCGGGGGTGGGCGGGGCGCCTGAGGGGCGGTTTCGCAGGCCGACTCGGGGGTTGCTGTCCGGGCGGGGGTCCAGGGCGTCGGTTCCAGGACATCGGTCCAGGAAATCGGTTCCAGGTCGTCGGTCCAGGACGTCGGCTCCAGGACATCAGTTCCAGGTCGTCGGTTCCAGGGCGTCGGTCCAGGACGTCGGGCGCCTGACCGGCGCTTCGCGGCGGGGCTCAGGTGTTGCCTGGACGGACCGGGGTGGGCCGGGGGTGCCGTGCGGGCCTTTCACAGCACCCCCAGGCGCCCGGCCGACGGTGCCCAGCGCAGCTCAGGCCCTGCCCGTGCCGCGGACCGGGCAGACGGAGCCCCTCACCGACGCTTCATGGGCTCGGGCGCCGCCGCACGGACCCGGGCCGGCCAGAACGTCCGGCCGAGGCGCACAGCCGACTCCGGCCTTACCCGGGACCCAGAACCGGGCCGATGGAGCGCCCCTGACCCACGCTTGACGGGCTCGGGCGCCGCCGCACGGACCGGGGGCCGGCCAGAACGTCCGGCCGAGGCACACAGCCGACTCCGGCCCTGCCCGGCACGCAGACCCGGGCCGACGGAGCGCCCCTGACCGACGCTTCACGGGCTCGGGCGCCGCCGCACGGACCGGGGGCGGGCGAGACTTCCGGTCGAGGTACGCAGCCCGACTCCGGCCCCGCCCGGGACGCAGACCCGGGCAGGTGGAGCCCCTGACCGGTGTTGGCGATTCGCGGCCCGGCCCAAGGCTTCGGTGGTCAGCGGGCCGGTGGTGCGAACAGGTCCTCCTGTGCGGCGTCGCGCGCCGTGAGCAGCGCGCCGCGCAGGACGGCGGCGCCGCCCAGGGCGCTGGGTCGTACGACGGTAGCGAGCGGGGTCATCCGGCGGATCCGGTCCTCCACCCGTGCCGCCAGCGCCTCCCCGCCGGCCTGTCCGACCTCCCCGCCGAGGACCACACACCCGGGGTCGAGGATGGCGACGACGGAGGCGACGCCGATGGCGAGGCGGTCGGCGAGGGCGTCAAGGAAGCGGGCGGCGGAGACTGCGTCGCGGGGGGTGGCGGCGACCGTGGGTGGTGGGGCGTGCGACACGTCGCCCGGTGTCATCGCGTCGGAGGTGTGGCGGGAGGGGGGTACGGATGCGGCCGTCGATTCGCCGTGTTTCGGCGCGCCGCCGTGTTTCGGCGCGCCGCCCTGTTCCCGTGCACCGCCTTGTTCCGGCACACCATCCTGGTCGGACACACCGCCCTGTTCCCGCACGCCGCCTTGTTCCAGCACACCACGCTGGTCCGACACACCGCCCTGCTCCCGCACACCACCCTGTTCCGACACACCGCCCTGCCCCCGCGCACCGCCTTGTTCCGGCACACCACCCTGTTCCCGTGCACCACCATGTTCCGACGCACCACCGTGTCCCCGCGCACTGCCGTGTTCCGACGCACCGCCGCGTCCCCGCCCACCACCATGCTCCGACGCGCCACCACGTCCCGACGCACCCCCACTCATCTGCGCGACCAGCGCCACCGCCTCCCCCACGACCTCCGCGGCAACCGGCTCGCGCGCGGGCCTGCCCTCGACGGTGAACCCGTGCGCGCACGCCAGTTCCACGATCCCCGCCGACCCCGCCAGCGAGTGGAACCCGCCCTCGCAGTCCACCGCCGACGGGAGTCCCGCCGTCCCCGGCACCGGCAGGAAGCCGATCTCGCCGGTGCCGCCGGAGGCGCCGCGGCGCAGGGCGCCGTCGAGGACCACGGCCGCGCCGGTGCCGTGGCCCAGCCACAGCAGGACGAAGGTGTCCCGGTCGCGGGCGACTCCGTCGCGCTGTTCGGCGAGGGCGGCGAGGTTGGTCTCGTTCTCGACGGTGACCCGAGCCGCGGGGAGCCGTTCCTGGAGCGTCGCGACCAGGCGGCGGTGCCACTCCGGCAGGCCGGTCGAGTCACGCAGCTCGCCGCTCGCCGGGTCGATCAGGCCCGGGGCGCCTATGCCCACCGTGTGCAGCCGGTCCGCCCCGGCCTCCTTCACGACCCGCTCCACCAGCGTCACCGCCTGCTCCACGGCGGGCCCCGTCCCGGTGTCGCCGCCGATCGGCACCGACGCCTCGGCGAGCACGGCCCCGACCAGGTCGGACACGACCACGGAGACACCTTCGGTACGGACGTCCAGCGCCGCCAGATGGGCGCGGTCGGCGACGATGCCGTACAGCCTCGCGTTCGGCCCGCGCCGCTGCTCGCCGGCCTCGCCCACGACCGCTATCAGGCCGGCGGCGGTGAGGCGCTCGACGAGGTCGGCGACGGTCGGCCGGGACAGTCCGGTGAGCTGCTTGAGCTGACCCGCCGTCAACGGGCCCTCCTGCTGGAGCAGTCGCAGGGCGAGACGGTCGTTGATGGCCCGGGCGGTGCTCGGGGATGCGGGCATGCCGGGATCCTTCCAGATCGCGGGACCGCGCAGCACGCGGCCGGGAGTTGGGCAGCAGCCGTCGGCCCGGAAATTCTCTATCTATCAGGCAGGGTCCCTGATAGTTTACGCCCGACCTGAGCACCGAGCGACGACCTAGAGGACCTAAGGGGCCGCACAATGAGTGGGATGGTCTACGACCTGCGCGAAGTCAGGCGCGCCCGGTTCGCGGTGGGCGCCGTCTTCGCCGTGCACGGTGCCGTCACCGGCTCGTTCGCGACGCGCGTGCCGTGGATCCAGGACCATGCCGGGGTCAGCGCCGGGCAGTTGGGGCTCGCGCTCGCCTTCCCCGCGCTCGGCGCGTCCGTGGCGATGCCGCTGGCCGGCAGCATCAGCCACCGCTTCGGCGCCCGGAACGCCCTGCGCGGACTGATCGCCCTGTGGACGCTGGCCCTGATCCTGCCGTCCCTCGCCCCCAACATGCTGACCCTGTGCCTGGCCCTGTTCGTCTACGGCGCCACGGCGGGCATGGCGGACGTGGCGATGAACGCGCTCGGCGTCGAGGTCGAGAACCGCCTCGACCGGTCGATCATGTCGGGTCTGCACGGCATGTGGAGCGTGGGCGCCCTGACCGGCTCGGCGGCCGGCACGCTCGCGGCGCACCTGGGCTCGGACGCCCGGCTGCACCACGCGCTCGCGGCGGCGGCGCTCACCCTCCTCGGGGTGGCGGCCTGCCAGTGGGTGCTCGACCTCCAGCCCGCCGAGGACGAGGAGCCGCCGCCCCGGTTCGCGCTGCCGCCCAAGTCGGCGCTGCTCATCGGCGCGGTCGGCTTCTGCGCGGTCTTCGCGGAGGGCGCGAGCCTGGACTGGTCGGCGGTGTATCTCCGGGACCAGCTCGGCACCTCGGCCGGTCTCGCGGCGGCCTGCACGACCGGCTTCACGCTCACCATGGCGATCGCCCGGCTCGTCGGCGACAAGGTGGTGGACCGCTACGGCGCGGTGCGCACGGTCCGGTTCAGCGGCTTCCTCGCCACGCTCGGCGGACTGCTCATCATCGCGTCGGATCAGCCGGCCCTGGCGATGACCGGGTTCGCGCTGCTGGGTCTGGGCATCGCCGTGGTCGTGCCGCTGTGCTTCGCGGCGGCGGGCCGCAGCGGCCCCAACCCCTCGCTGGCCATCGCGGGCGTCGCGACGATCACGTACACCTCGGGCCTGATCGCCCCGAGCGCGATCGGCGGGATCGCCCAGGCGACCAGCCTGATGGTGTCGTTCTGCCTGGTCACCTTGCTGGCGTCCGGACTCGCCGTGTTCGCCGGCGTCCTGCGCGCGGGCGACCGCGACCGCCCGAAGGTCAGGCGGCCGGACGCGGCGGTTCCGGACCCGCGGCCCTGACCGGTCACGCTCAGCACCTCTGATCGGCCCGCGCCGTCCGGCCCCCGGCGAACGCCCTCACCGCGGGGCAGACGGTCCAGCGGCGCCCCCGTATTCGGCGTGCCCCACCGCAGCGCAGCCAGGCGCCCACCGCGATCACGAGGGCCGCCGTGCCGTAGGCGGAGGCCTGGAGGGGGAAGCCGCCGCCGAGGAGGTAGACGACGGTGCCGGCGAGGGTGACGGTCAGCCATTCCCAGCGGCCGTCCAGGGCCACGAGGGCGATCACGAGCAGGGAGTACCAGGGATAGCTCGGCGAGAAGAGGAGCAGGGCGACGCCGGTGACCAGCAGGGCGCCGCGCCAGGGCCGGGCCGGGTCCCCGCGCCACCACACGTACAGGCCGGTCAGCGCAAGCAGCGCCGCTGCGGTCACTCCGGCGGCCGCGTCCGGCAGCAGCAGCCGCAGCAGGGCGAAGCGGCGTACGTGGCCGGGTTCGTAGCCCTCCTCGTGGAGGTAGCCGGGCAGGTAGCCGAGGACGCCCGCGCCGGAGGCCACGACGTAGGGCAGGTAGGCGAGGGCCACGGCGGCGACGGCGGCCGCGACGACGCGCAGGACGCGGGCCGGGCCGCGCTGTCCGGACAGTGCGCCGGGCAGGGCGAGGACGGGCAGGAGTTTGACGGCGATCGCCGCGCCGAGCAGCGCGCCGCGACGGGTCCCCGCGGTGGCGGTGCCGAGCGCCAGCACGACGAACAGCACGCCGAGGGTGTCGATGTGGGCGTTGTTGACCGCTTCCAGGGTGACCGCCGGGCACCAGGCCCACAGCGCGGTCCGGGCCGGGGCGCGCCGCGGGTCGCCGCGCCGGCGCAGGACGCGGAGCAGGGCGAGGGTCGTGCCGAAGGCGAGGACGGCGCCGCCGATCTGGAGCGGCTTGTGGCGGCTGTCCGGCGGGGACAGCGTGTGCACGGCGAGGAACCAGCCCTCGGAGACCGGGGGGTAGATGGTGGGGGCGGTGGGCCGGTTCATGCGGACGCACAGGCCGCTGCCGGTCTGGGAGAGCCCCCATCCCTCGCAGGCTTCCTGTGTGGGGAACAGCCAGGGGTCGCGCAGGTGGGCGAGTTCGGGTGCGGCGGGCGGGTGGGCGTAGGGGGAGATCCCGGCGGCCTGGACGCGGCCGTCCCACACGTAGCGGTACATGTCGTCGCTGGTGCGCGGCTGCGCGGTGAGCCCGGCCAGGGCGATCGCGGCCGAGCCGGCGAGGACGAGGACCGTCGCGGCGCGGGCCGGGACCTTGCGTACGGCCCACACGGCGGCGGCGAACAGCGCCCAGGCGACGGCGTATCCGGCCAGCAGGCGACCGGGTGCGCTGCGGTTGTCGCCGGCGTGGAGGGTGTCGACGACAACGGCGGCCAGGGCGGCGAGAAGGACCGCGATCACGGCGATGCGGAGGCGCGCAGTGCGTGCGGAGGGACGCGGGGGCGGGGCCGCGGCGGAGGGCCCGGGGTGCTGCTGCCGGTGCGGGGTGGTGACGTCGGTCATGGACGGTCCGGCCCTCGGTGGGGCGTGGGTCGTACGGTCCCTCCGTGGCGGGCGGGCCGTGCGGCCCCGCCATGTCGCGGGGGACGCACGGCGTCGGACTCCGCGTGCGGGCGGCGCAGTTCGAGGAAGGGGCGGTCGTCGGTCGACCACCGGCCGGTGAGGACCCATCCGGTGGCGTCGGCGGCGCGCAGCAGGGCGGTGGCGCCGACGCGGGCCCAGGGAAAGGGACGTCCGTGGCGGCCGTGGGCGTCCTCGACGCGGAAGGTGAGGCGTTCGTCCACGTCCTGCTCGGCGGCCTCGGCCAGCAGGCACCCGCCGGGGCGCAGCAGGTCGCGCAGGCGGGCGAGCAGCGCCCTCGGGTCGCCCCCGATACCGATGTTGCCGTCCATCAGCAGGACCGTGTCCCAGCGGCCTTCCCTGGGCAGCCGGTCGAAGACGGACCGCCGCAGCGCGGCTCCGCCCCGGCGGCGGGTCAGGGCGACGGCGGCCGGGCTGACGTCCACCCCGAGCGCCGTCATGCCCCGGTCCGCCAGGGCGGCCACCAGGCGTCCCGGACCGCAGCCGACGTCCAGGACGGGTCCGGTGCAGCGGTGCAGCACGCCGGTGTCGGCGGCGTCGGCCGGGGCGCAGAAGCGCTCTACGTCCAGCGGCAGCAGTTCGGCCGCCCCGTCGGTGCGCGGTGCCATGCAGCGCAGGTACAGCGGGCCGCGGCCGGTGCGCAGGGCCCGGTTGTAGGGGTCGTCCGTCCAGGGCTTCCCCGCGTCGACGGGTGTGCGCCGATCGGTGCGCCGCACAGGTCGCTGGAGTGGGGAGGACAGCGTGGTGTGCACGAGGTTCTCCTCCGGCCCGGTTCGTTCCAGCGGCTTGGTCCGCCCGGCGACGGCGGCCTGCGTCCCGTGTCCCGTGCCGCTCATCGGACGGGCTCCGCGAGCCGGGCCATGGCGGCGGCGAAGCGGGATCCGGGCGGGCAGCCGGCGGCCACCGAGGCGGCGTCGGCGGCGGTGTCCACGTCGCGCAGCGGCGGCAGGTCACGCACCGTCAGTCCGGACTCCGCGAGCCTGCGGCGTTGCAGGGCCCCGGTGCGGTCGGTGGACATCGGGACGCCCCGCACGAGGGCCCCGGCCCGGGACGGGTCCGACAGGCCCAGGGCCCAGAATCCGCCGTCGGCGGCCGGCCCGAACCAGGCGTCGTACCCGTCGCGGCCGACCTCGGCCAGCAGGTCGGGCGTGAGCTGCGGGGTGTCCATGCCGACCAGCAACGCCGGGCCGTCGTCGCAGAGTTCGAAGGCGGCGGCGATGCGCTCGTCGAGTCCGCCGGACGCCTGGGGCACGACCTCGAAGCCGCGCGGCAGCCAAGGACCAGGGGTGCCGTCGAGGACGAGGATCCGGCGCCGGGCGGGGATCCGGAGAACGGTGTGGAGGGTGTCGGCCAGCGCGGCCTCGGCCAGGGCGGCGGCCTCCCGCGGGGTGTACGACGGGGTGAGGCGGGTCTTGACCCGGCCGGGCACCGGCTCCTTCGCGATGACCAGCAGGGTGGCCGAACCGGCGTTCACAGGGCGGGAGTTCATCGGGCGCCTCCCGCGACGGCGGGGGCGGCGAGGGCCGGCTGCTCGGCGAGGACGGCCCGTGTCCCACATACCGGCGGCCAGGTGCCGGTGCCCTTCGAGCGGCCGGTACGAGGCCGACTGGGCGGGATCCGTTCCGGCACCCACGGCAGGGCCTCGGTCTCATCGAGGCACGGCGGCACGACGTCCACAGCGGAGGTGGGGGATGTCTCGATCACCTCACTCACCCTACGGACACAAATAAGACAAAAGGGATTCCAGGTCCTTACGGATCACTGACGTCGCGCGCAGCCTCCGCCCGGGGCGCTCTCCTGCCGTGAGACTCGACCAGATGAAGCACATACTCGTCGTGGACGACGATCCGACCGTCTCCGAGGTCGTCGCCGGCTATCTGGACCGGGCGGGATTCGCCGTCGACGTGGCCGCCGACGGCCCGACCGCGGTGGCGCAGGCCGCTGCCCTGCCACCCGACCTCGTGGTGCTGGATCTGATGCTGCCCGGCATGGACGGACTGGAGGTCTGCCGCCGCATCCGGACGGCCGGCCCCCTCCCGGTGATCATGCTGACCGCGCGCGGCGACGAGGAGGACCGCGTCCTCGGCCTGGAGGTCGGCGCGGACGACTACGTCACCAAGCCGTTCAGCCCCCGGGAACTGGTGCTGCGGGTCGAGTCCGTGCTCCGCCGGTCCGGCGCGGCCGCGGCCGTCCGGGCCGAGCGGCCGGAGCCATGGCTGCGGGCCGGCCCGATCGCCCTGCACCCCACCGCCCGGCGCGCCACCCGCGCGGGCGCCGAACTGGCCCTGACCATCCGGGAGTTCGACCTGCTGGAGTTCTTCCTCCGGAACCCCGGGCAGGCCACGAGCCGGGAGGAGCTGATGCAGCGGGTCTGGGGGTGGGAGTTCGGCGACCTGTCGACCGTCACCGTGCATGTGCGGCGGCTGCGCGAGAAGGTCGAGGACGACCCGGCCCACCCGCGTCTGATCAGCACCGTGTGGGGTCTCGGCTACCGCTTCGACGCTCCCCTGCCGCAGGAGGTCGAGGCCGGTCATGGTCACTGACGCGCTTCTCATCGCGCTTCTCTCGGCGATCGGCGCGGCGGGCACCGGGCTGCTGGGCGTCGCGGCCCTGCGGGCGCTGCGGCACCGGTCCGTCGCCGTGTCCCTGGCCGTGGTCGCCGCCGTCACCGTGGCGGCGATGCTCTCCGGAACCCTGCTCGTGTCGTGGGCGATGTTCCTGTCCGACCACGACCTGTGGGTGGTGACGACGGTGTGCTTCATGGCCGCCGTCGTCTCGCTGGCCGTGGCGCTCCTGCTGGGCCGCAGCGTCGTGCGGGGCAGCCGGCAGCTGGCCGAGGCCACCCGCGCCCTCGGGGACGACGGCAGTTTCCGCCCGCCCGCCGCCGCGCCCACCGCCGAACTCGCCGAGCTCAGCCGCCAGTTGGCCGCGACCAGCGCCAAGCTCGCCGCCTCCCGGGAACGGGAGCGGACCCTGGAGGCCTCACGGCGCGAACTGGTCGCCTGGATCTCCCACGACCTGCGCACCCCGCTGGCCGGCCTGCAGGCGATGACCGAGGCCCTCGAGGACGGCATGGTCGCCGATCCGCGCGTCTACCACACCCGGATCCGTACGGAGGTCGGCCGCATGAGCGCCATGGTCAGCGACCTGTTCGAGCTCTCCCGCATCCAGGCCGGCGTGCTCACCCTGTCCCCGGCCCGGATGTCGGTCTACGACCTCGTCGGCGACGCCATCTCCGGCGTCGACGCCCTGGCCAGGGAACACGGCGTACGGCTCGTGGGCGACGGGGTCGAGCCCGTGCCGGTGGAGGTGGACGGCCGCGAGATGTCCCGCGTCCTGGCCAACCTGCTGGTCAACGCGATCCGCCGCACGCCCGCCGACGGCACGGTCGCCGTCGCGGCCCGCCGTACGGCCGACCGGGTCGTGCTGTCGGTGACCGACGGCTGCGGCGGTATCCCCCCGGAGGACCTCCCCCGGGTCTTCGACACCGGCTGGCGCGGCACCGACGCCCGGACACCGCCGGCCGGCGCGGGGCTCGGGCTGGCCATAGTGCGCGGCATCGTGGAGGCCCATCAGGGGCGCGCGGCCGTGAGCAACGTGCCGGGCGGCTGCCGGTTCGAGGTACATCTGCCGGCGGCCTTCTGAGCGGGTCTTCGAGTGCATCTGCCGGCGGCCCTCTGAGCAGGTCTTCGGGGGTGCATCTGCCGGCGGCCCTCTGAGCGGGCCGCGGAGGCAACACCGGCGCGGCGGGGACCGGGCCGGTCGAGGCACACGCGTCAAGCCCGGGTCCGGCGAGGGCTGTCGGCCCTCTCGGCGTCCTCGGCGGGACGGGACGCCGCCACCGTCAGCAGGGCGAACGCCACGGCGAAGCCGACCATGGTGTACACGCCCCTCGGCCAGAAGATGTGGCTGTCGACGAACGACCAGCACGCGGCGAGCAGGACGACAGCGCCCGGCAGCACCCGCACACCGTGCCGTCGCCACAGCACCGCGCAGGTCGCCAGCGAGGCCACGGCCAGCCCGTACACCCCGATCCGCCCCAACTCGTCGCCGGTGGCGAACAGCCGCCCGGCAGCCCCGCGGACACCGTGGTCCAGCACGGTGCCGGCGGAGATGCCGGCCACCGCGTCCAGGCCGGAGTAGTACGCGGCGTAGCAGAGGGATCCGGCCCAGGCGAGCACCGTCAGAGCACCTTCCGCGTCGCGGCGCGGCCAGCCCCACAAGGGGACCAGCAGCCCGAGCACGAGGAAGGGGAAGACGGGCAGCAGGACGATGTGCAGTCCCGCCCAGTCGCCTGCCGTGGCCGCCGTCAGATGCCGGGGATGTATCACGCCCGCGACGGCCAGCAGCAGCGGAGGGGCCGTCACCAGGGCCATCAGGCGAAGGGTACGGAAGGATCGCATCCGGTCACGCTAGGCGGGCGCCCACGGCTCCGACGCGCCCGTCGGCGACGCGTAAGACACCTGTAAGACGGCTCGCGGGCTGACCGGAGAGGATGCGTCACGCATCATCAGGCCGCCGTCGGCCACCGCGTCCGAGCAGCCCCCGTACGACCGCCCACAGCGCCGTCACCACGGCCACCGCCAGCAGCGCGATCAGCCAGTTGCGCGGATAGTCCAGCGGCAGCACCGACGAGTTGGCCGTCCTCCCCGGCCGCAGCAGCACCGGCAGCGCCACCGCCGTCAGCGCGCCCGCGACCAGCAGGGCGCCGCGGACCGGCCCGCGCACACCGCCCCGCACCAGCAGCAGCCCGGCCAGCAGTACCACCGGGGCGATCACCGCGTCGTGCAGGACGACCGCCCCGCCGAGCCACACCAACACACCCCACAGGTCACGGACTTCCATCAGCAGGGAAGCCCCGACGCCCATGAGCGCCACACCGGCCACCCCCACCGCCACCCGCAGCGCCTTCATGCCAGCACCTCCAGCCGGCCGACCCACTTGGTCTGCAGCACACCCGGCCGGTTGGGGGCGATGAGGCGTGCCGGATAGCCGTGGTCGGGGTCGAGTTCCTCGCCGTTCAGCCGCAGGGCGAGCAGCGTCAGCGGATCGCGGGCGTGTGCGTGGCCCATCTCCGAGACCCGGTAACCGCCGCGCAGTTGCAGCGACACCACCCGCACCCGCGCCCGCTCCGGCGCACCCGCGCGCTCCAGCAGGTCCACGACCCGTACGCCGGTCCAGCGCGCCGACTTGCTCCAGCCCTCCACGCACGCGATCGGCAGCTCGACCTCGTGCTGCGGCAGCGCGCGCAGCTCGTCCAGCGTCACGGTGTACGGCCGCGGGCCGGTCACCACCAGGCGGTACTCCTCGTCGGCGATCCGGCCGACTCCGGCCGCGGCGGCGGTCCGGTTGACCGGCAGCCCCTGCGGCCCCTTGTCCGGGTGCCGGGGCGCGAACAGCAGGAAGTCCTTCAGCGGGGTGAACGACTGCCCCACGGTGGTGAGCGTGACGGCCCCGACGGCCGCGCCCACCGCGGCCAGCAGCGAGCGCCGGTCGGGGCCGTCCTGCGCGGGCAGGGCGAGCGTCCCCGGCGACCGGCGGGTCCAGTGCGCCCTGATCTCCGGTGCCTTGACCGCGATGTGCAGCACCAGCGCCCCGACGACCACCCACGCCACCGCGTAGTGCACCGGCACGAACGAGAACGGCCACGGGTACCACTGGGCCGCGTTGAGCAGCCCGGTCGCCAGCTCGAAGACGGCACCGGCCACCAGCACCGCGACCGACAGCCGCTCCAGGAGGTGCTTGACCGACCGGAACGGCGGCCACTGGAACAACCGCGGATACACCGTCCAGAGCTTCGCCAGCAGCAGCGGGATCGCCGCGGTGCCGGAGGCGACGTGCAGGCCCTGGGTGAGCCGGTATCCCCAGGCGGGGCGGCTCGGGACGGCGTTGGCGAGCCAACCCGGCGGGTGTTGCATGAAGTGGCTGATCAGACCGGTGGCGAAGCAGACGACGAACGCCGGTCCCAGCCAGCGGCCGATGACGGTCGCCGTGCGGGCGTCATGCAGTCGGCCGCGGAACACCGGTGGGGAGACACGCAGTTTCATGTCCTCCATCCCACTCGGCGCACGGCCGTCGTGGAACCAACGAACCCTTACGGACCAGGGACGTCACGGTGAGGGTCACCGCGCCAGGTCGTAGGCGTACGACGCCGTGAAGGTCCCCGGCTTCCCCTTGCACCCGTCCGACTCCCCCGGCAGCTTCACCCACAGGTAGGCGTCGATGCGCGCCTCGCCGGTCGCCGTCGTCGGTGCCCGGCCCAGCTTGCGGCCCGCGGGGTCGCACCACTCGCCGTCGGCCGGGGCCCCGGCGCCGTTGCGGCTGGTGTCGACGACGGCGCCGAGCGAGGCGGGGCCGCCGAGGGCGTCGAGGACCTGGCGGTCGTGGGTGATCTCGTCGGCCGTGGTGTGGAAGTTGGAGACGTTGCTGAAGATGCCGTCGGAGGACGCGGTCGAGGCGGCGCCGGCCTGCCGCAGCAGCTCCGCCTGCTTGCCGGGCGCGTTCCAGCCGGAGTGCCCGGCGTCGTAGTACACGCGCGCCTTGGGGTTCGCCTCCTTCAGGACGCGGCCCGCGCGGGCGAGGGAGGCGAAGCGGTCGGCGCGGGCACCGGCGGTCAGGCACTCGGACTGGGCGATGGAGTCGGGCTCCAGGACGACGATGACGTCGCCGGAGCCGAGCCCGGCGGCGAACCGGTCGATCCAGGCGTCGTAGGCGTCGAGGCTGGGCGCCCCGCCCTGGGAGTGGCCGCCGCAGTCGCGGTCCGGGATCGCGTACGGCACGACGACGGGCACCCGCCCCAGCGCCGAGCCTCCGGAGGTGACCGCGCGGACCCGGGCGGTGATGGTGTCCGGCGTGAAGTCGGCGAACCACACCGCGGCCGGCTGGGCGGCGATACGGGACCGGATGACGGCGTGGCGCGGGTCGGCGGGGTTGTCGCGGACCCAGTCCAGCACCTGGGAGTCGGGGTGGCGGTAGAGGCGGGGGGATACGACGGCCGTCCGCTGTTTCCGCTCGGTGCCGGTCGGCGAGGGCGTGGGGGTGCTCTTCCTCGGAGTGGGGGTCGGCGAGGCGGACGTCGGCGAGGGCGACGGTGCGGCCGACGGGGAGGCGGACGGCAGCAGCGGCAGGGACTCCAGGCTCGGCGAGCGGGTCACCCGGGGCGGCCCGGCCTCGTCGGTGGTCCTTCTGTCATCGAGCGCCGACAGCGTCCCGGTCACCGCGCCGACGGCGACCACGACCGAGGCCGCCACCACCATGGCGCCCCGCCGGGCCGCCCTCCTGCGCTCGGCCCTGCGTGCGGCCCGTCGCTGGGCGCGTAAGCCTGGCACCGTCCTGCTCCCCCTCCCCCACAGCGAGCGCGTTCCCCCGTTCTGGGGAAGCGCCGGGCCCGCCGACAGCGCGGCCAGCCTAAAGCTGGGACATTGCCCCCATGGCGCAATGCGAACAATTCACCACAGCCGTGGACGCCGTCATCTCCCGTATGCGCGCCCTCGACGCGACCCTGCCCGAGCGCGACGGCGTCGCCGTCTTCAACCGCGTCTACCTCACCGTCACGGAGGAGGTCGACCGGCACATCGACGGCGCCCGGTTCCCGGACGCGCGGGCGGCGATCACGCTGGACGTGCGGTTCGCGGAGCGGTATCTCGCGGCGGTGGCGGCCGAGGACGGGCGTCGCCCGCCCGCCTGCTGGCGGCCGCTGTTCCAGATGCGCCGGCATCCGGGCGTACGGCCGTTGCAGTTCGCGCTCGCGGGCATCAACGCGCACATCGGCCACGATCTGGCGCTCGCCGTGGTGGACGCCTGTCGTAGCCTCGGCTGCGA
This sequence comes from Streptomyces sp. UG1, assembly GCF_049974585.1. NCBI lineage: Bacteria > Bacillati > Actinomycetota > Actinomycetes > Kitasatosporales > Streptomycetaceae > Streptomyces > Streptomyces sp. UG1. The sequence goes on from NZ_JBNGGG010000029.1 coordinate 91,667, forward strand.
ACCGGGCGAGCTGGAGGACGAGTTCGATCGGGTGGGTGATCTCCTCGTCTCGCTGGAGGAGCGCGTCCGCGAAGATCTGATGCCGGGCCCCGATCTGCTCCAGATCGCCGACCCGCTGACCCATCTGCTGGGCTCGTGGAGCCTGGAGCGGGCCCGGGACGCCACCTGGGCGGCGGCGCGGGCGCTGTGGGCGCTGCGCAGGTTGCCGGACGTCGCGGAGGAGTTCACCGAGCGGCTGGACGCGGCGGTGGGGTTCGCGGGACGCATGCTGCTCACGCCATTGGCGGACTGATCTCGGCCACACCGCGCGGTACACCCGCCCCATGCGGGTACTCGGCCTAAGTTGACGATTGAACCGTCTGTGACGAGCCGACCAGAATCTGTGACGGACCGACGCAAAGGAGCGTACGGATGCCCATTCGGCTGGGGCTCAGCCTTCCCCAAGCACAGCAGTACGACATCGGCCGCGATGTGCCGGACGTGGCGCGCACGGCCGAGCGGATCGGTTACGAGAGCCTGTGGGTCTATGAGCGGGCCCTGTTCCCGGAACCCCAGACGCAGGGCCTGTACGGCATCGAGGGGCTGCCGTGGCCCGAGATGTACCGCGGCGTCCCCCACCCCCTGGTGACCCTGACCCTCGCGGTGCCGGCGACCGAGCGCGCCCGGCTCGGCACCAGCGTCCTGGTCGCCCCGCTGCACAACCCGTTCCAGCTGGCCAAGGCGCTGGGCACGCTGGACGCGGCGAGCGGCGGCCGGGTCGTGGCGGGCTTCGGCACCGGGTGGTCCCTCGACGAGTACGCGGCCGCGAGCGTGACGCCGTTCGAGGAGCGGGGCAAGGCCCTCGACGAGATGATCGACGTGTGCCGGGCCGTGTGGGGCCCGGACCCGGTGTCCTACGAGACCCGCCACTCCAAGGTCGCCTCGGCCGTGGTCGCGCCCAAGCCCGCCCGGCCGATCCCGATCCTGGTGCCCAGCAACAGCAAGAAGGCGATGACCCGGCTCGTCGACCGCCTCGACGGCTGGATGCCGATCGCCATGGGGGCCGAGCAACTGGCCGCGCAGTGGCGGCAGGTGCAGGACCTCGCGGCCGAACGCGGACGCACCGAGCCGATCCGGTCCGCGGTCCGGGTCAACGCCCGGTACACCCCCAAGGCGTACGACGGCGCCGACCGCTCCGCGTTCCAGGGCAGCGTCGAGCAGATCGTCGAGGACCTGGCCGCGCATGTCGTGGACGGCCTCGAGGAGTTCTTCTTCGAGTTCCAGGGCCAGGCCCGCGACGCCCAGGAGCTCAAGGACATCGCCGCCGAGGTGTACGAGGCGGTGCGGGCCGCCGGGATCTGACGGTCCCGCCCCGGCTCAGTCCTCGGGCAGTTCGACCGGCGCGATCTCGTCGTAGACGTCGCCCGGCCCCGGGTTGGTCGCGTCGGTCGCGCCGCCGAAGTGGTGCATCACGCCCCAGACCGCGTTGAGCGCGGTCTGGACGGCGCCCTCGGCCCAGCCGGCCGTCCAGGAGATGTCGTCGCCGGCGAGGAAGATGCCCCGCTTGTCCTCGGGCAGCCGGTCCTGCATGAAGTGGGTGAACAGGCGCCGCTGGTAGCGGTAGTGCCCGGGCAGGTTGGCCTTGAACGCGCCCATGAAGTAGGGCTCGTTCTCCCAGGACACGGTCACCGGGTTGCCGATGATGTGCTTACGGATGTCGACCTTGGGATAGATCTCGCCGAGCGACTTGAGCATGACCTCCATCCGCTCGTGCGCGGACAGCGGCAGCCACTTCAGACTGTCGTCGCACCAGGTGTAGGAGAGACAGATGACGGCGGGCTGGTCCGGACCGTCGTCGAGGAGATAGGTCCCGCGCGTCATCCGGTCGGTGAGCGTCATCGACATGACATCCCGACCCGTCTCCTCGTCCTTGTCCAGCCAGAACGGCCGGTCCACCGGCACGAACAGCTTCGAGCTCTCCATGTAGTGGGTGCGCTCGATGGCGGTCCAGTGGTCGATCGGGAAGAGCGAGTCGTCGCAGGCGATCTTCGACAGCAGCATCCAGGACTGGGCGGTGAAGATCGCCGCCTGGTAGGTGCGGATGTCGCCGTCGGCGTCGGTCACGGTGATCCGGTTGCCGGCGGCGCGGTGCAGGCGGGTGACGGCCGGGCGCGGCGCGCCGTTCTCGTGCAGCTTCGCCAGCGACGTCCCGTGGGCCCAGTGGACGATCTTCTCCGGCTCGCGCTCCCAGAGGCGGAGCGGCAACTGCTGGGAGCCGCCGACGATGCCGCGGTGGTGGTCGTCGGCCTCGGTGTAGACGACGCGCAGGATCTCCAGGATGGAGTTCGGAAAGTCGGTGTCCCAGCCGCCGGTGCCGAAGCCGACCTGGCCGAAGATCTCGCGGTGCCGGAACGACTTGAAGGCTTCGGAGTCGCAGAGGAAGCCGTAGAAGGTCTGGTTGTCGAGCTTCTCGACGAGCTGGGACCAGATCTCACGGATGCGCGGCACGTCCCGCTCGCGCATCGCGCGGTTCATGTCGGAGAAGTCGGCGCCCTCCTCGAGGCACTTGTTCCAGGCGTCGGCGACATCCCGGTAGACCTGCGGCAGGTCGTCGATCGTCTCGGCGTAGTGGGACTCGCCCTTGAGGTCGACGACGGTCGAAGGCGTCGCCTCGGCGAGGGGGTTGGGGAAGGGGCGGGTCTCGAGCCCCACCAGGTCGATGTAGTGCTGCAGCGCCGTGGAGGACGGCGGGAACCGCATCGCGCCCATCTCGGCGGTCAGGCCCTCGGCGCCCGGGCCGTCGAAGCCGACGGTGCGCAGCCGCCCCCCGATCCGGTCGGCCTCGTACACGACGGGCTTGAGGCCCATCTTCATCAGCTCGTACGCGGCGACGATGCCGGAGAGGCCGCCGCCGATGACCGCGATCTCGGTGCCGTGCTCGGTCGCCGGTATCTGGCCGAGCCCCGCCGGGTGGGCGAGGAAGTCGTCGTACGCGTACGGGAAGTCCGGGCCGAACATGGTGATCGGCGGCTGCTGCTCGTCGGCGTGCTGGACGGCGTTGGGCACCATGGACGTCATGGGGTGCGGGACTCCTTGCGAGTGCTGCTGGGGAGGCTGGGGGATTCAGACGAGGGACCCGTAGAGACCGGGGCGGCGGTCCTTCAGATACGGGTTCGCCTCGCGGGAGGCGGCGAGGAAGGCGGGGTCGACGTCGGCGAGGACCAGTTCGTCACCGTGGCCCGCGCGGGTGCGGGCGACTCCATCGGGGCCGGCCAGCGTGGACAGCCCGACGAACTCGAACTCCCCTTCCCGGCCAGCCCGGTTGACGTACGCCACGTACATCTGGTTCTCGAAGGCCCGCACCGGGATCATCGACTCGGCGACGAACTGGAACGGGTGCATCTGCGCCGTCGGGACGAGCAGCAGGTCGGTGCCGGCCAGGGCGTGGGCGCGGACGTTCTCCGGGAACTCGACGTCGTAGCAGATCAGGATGCCGACGCGCAGGCCGCCGAGTTCGGCCTGGACGATCTGCTTCTCGCCCGGTGTGAAGTGGTCGCGCTCGAAGCAGCCGAAGAGGTGGGTCTTGCGGTAGTTGGCGAGCCGGGTGCCGTCGGCGGAGATCAACTGGGCGGAGTTGAAGACGGTCTCGCCGGCCCGCTCGGGGTAGCCGTAGGCGATCGCCAGGCCGTGCCGCGTCGCGGTCTCGGCGATCGCGTCCGCGCAGTCGCCGTCGGCGGGCTCGGCGAGGCGGGCGATGGCGTCGCCGATCGCGTACCCGGTGAGGAACATCTCCGGCGTCACCAGCAGCCCGGCCCCCGCGGCGGCGGCACGGCCCGCGGCCTCGTCGAGGACCTTGAGGTTCTCGACGGTCGAGCCGGGGCGGCCGGAGCTCTGGAGCAGGGCGGTGCGCATGCGTGTTCCTCACCGGACGAGAGGGGGATCGGGGGGCCGCTTCGGGGCCATCTAGACGGTACGGGCGGCTGACCAGGGCGGACAAGAAGGAGCCGTTGCGCGCCGGTGAGCGGTTTGTTGCGTCGGTCGCTGGACCGGCGGCGATTCGTTGCGGGCCGTCGTCCCCGGCGTGCGTTGCGCCCCCTTCGAGAAGGTCAGGAAGGGGGCGGGCGACTTCAGGGTCGTGCCGTGGCGGCCCGAGCCCTGGCCAGCGCCAGGGCCGTCACCAGGTAGGGCACCGCGAGCACCGCGAAGACCGTGCTGTGCGGCGCGCCTGTGCCGAGCAGCGCGTACCCGCCGAAGGTGACGACCGTGGCCAGCTCGGTGCCCAGGCTCGCCACGGAGGTGAGGGTGGCCCGGCGGGAGTCGTCGATACGGTGCTGGAGGCGGGCGTCGGCGAGCACCTCGGCGAGCTGGAACCCGGCGAAGGCGAGGCTCACCAGGGCGATACCGGCCAGTGAGCGGGCCGCGGCGCCGACGGCCAGGGCGAGTGCGGCGCCCGCGAGCAGCGCCGCGAGCCCTCTCGTGCCGAGGCGTTCGGCCGGTCCGGCCAGGAGGCTTCCGGCGGTGGCGCCGGCCCAGATCAGCATGATCAGGTAGGGCACCGTCGCCTCGGCGACGCCGATGTCCCGGATCAGCAGCGGGGTGTACTCGTCGAGCGCGCCCCACACCGCGGCCACGGCCGGGATCAGCAGCAGGGCCCCGCGCACCGAACGTTCCCCGCGGACCTGGGCGAGTCCGGTCCGCAGGGTCGTCGCCCAGTTGTCGTCGGAGGACTCCGCCCGCGTCCGGTGCTCGGGGAACCGGGTCGCGGTGGCGGCGGTCAGCACACAGGCCAGGAAGCTCGCCACGCCGACGGCCGCGTAGCCGCCCTGGGCGAAGACGGGCCCCGCCAGGCCGATGGAGGTCACGGTGCCCACCAGCCGCGCGGCCCGGGCCCGGCCCATGATCCGCGCATACCGCCCGGCGGCGCCGAGCCGGTCCAGTTCGTCGTACACCAGCGCCTCCAGCGCACCGGAGCCGAGCGCTCCCCCGGCGCCCCACAGGACGAAGCCGGCCGCGAAGGCCCAGTACGACGGGACGACGACCCACAGCGCGAAGCCGACGGCGGTGAGCAGTGGGCCGATCCACAGCAGCCGGCGACGCGAGACGGTGTCGGCCCAGGCGCCGGAGGGCACCTCCAGCACCACACCGGTGATCGACCACAGGGCGAACAGGGACGAGATCTGCCAGAGCGACAGGCCGGTGTCGGCGAACAGCAGCGCGTACACCGGGTAGAGCAGGACGAAGTCGTCGAGGAACGAGTAGCCGTACAGCGTGGTCGTCAGCCGCCGGACACCGGTGGTGGGCACGCGTGCAGGTGAGAGTGTCATGAGGCCTTCCCGCAGGGACTGGTCGGACGCCGGAGGTACGGCGTCCGAGGCGGCCCTCGGGAGGCACGGCTGGTGGATCAATGTCGCCAGGTCATGGCACCGATGGTAGGCCGGTCCGGCTCATTCGCGCAGGGAGAATGTGGTGATCACGGCCGCGTGGTCGGACGGCCACTCGTTGTGCTCGACGTCCGGCCACGGGCGCGGGTGGCCGCTGACGTACGTCTCGGAGCCGAGCACCCGAAGGCCCCGGTGCAGGACGAAGTCGATCCGGTCCTGCGGCTCCGGGCGCCCGCTGCCGTCCTCGTGCACGGGGTGGATCGGCGACCAGGTGTGGCCGGGGTGGGCGGTCGGGTCCGGGTGGGCCTCGCGGTAGGAGTCGCGCAGCCCCGCGTCCTCTGCGGCCTTGGTCACCGGCCACTCCACGTCCGGCCCATCCAGGTGGGAGGGGCTGTTGAAGTCGCCGACGAGGACGACCGGCATGGTGTCGTCGAGGCGGCCGAGAGCGTCCTGCATCTGGGCGAGGCGCACGTCCTCGTGGGCGGTCGGATCACCGTCGGTCACATAGGGCCCGTACTCCTTGTAGTCCAGATGGACCGTCCATACGTCCGCCTCGACCCCCTCGTGTACACGGACCCGCACCCCGGCCGCCCCGTAGAACCCGACGTCCGGGTCCCCGAAGCGGGCCGTGATCGGGTACCGGCTGATGACGCCGAGGTTCTCCCCCGCTCGGTGGTGATACCAGCCCAGGGCGTCGGCGAGTTCCTCCGCCGCCGTGCCGTACGTCTCCTGGAGTCCGACCACGTCCACGCCGGTCTCGGCGATGACCTTGAGCTGCTTGGCCCGGTGGTCGTGGACCTTCGTGCCGCCGTACCAGAGGTTCCAGCTCATGACGCGGAGGCGGTACGGCAGCAGGGAGCGCAGCGCCGAGGGGGTCACGCCCTCCAGGCCGGCCACGACGGTCCGTCCGGGCGCCGCCTCGATGGGCGCGAGCGAGGGCACCGCGAGCACCGTGCACCCGGCGGCCTCGGCGGAAGCGACACCGGTCGCGGTGTCCTCGACGGCGACGCACCCGGCCGGGTCGACGCCCAGGACACGGCAAGCGGCCAGATACGGGTCGGGGTCCGGCTTGGTGCGCTCGGTGTCGTCGGCGGTGACGGAGACCGCGAAGCGGCCGGCGCCGAGGGCTTCGAGGACGGTGTCGGCGACGGCTCGGGGCGACGCCGTGACCAGGGCGGTGGGGACGCCGTCGCGGGCGAGGGCGTCGAGCAGGTCGAGGGCGCCGGGGCGCGGGACGATGCCGGCGCGGACGCGGTCGGCGAACTCGCGGTGCAGCACGTCGGCCAGCTCGGCGACCGGTGCGCCGGTGGCCGCGGCCAGCCAGTCGGCGGTGTGCTCGACGGGCCGGCCGAGCACCTCCGCCTCGTCGGCCTCGGTCAGGGCCCGGCCGGCGACCCGCTCCACCGCCTCCCACCACAGTCGCTCGGTGTCGACGAGCGTGCCGTCCATGTCGAACAGGACGGCTTGGAGCGGGAGTCGAGTCACGGTCGTCTCTTTCTTGCGCGGGGGGTTCAGTGGGTCGTACGGGGGGGTCAGCGGCTACGTTCGGCCACCAGCACCGGCCGCTCGGGCAGCGACACGCTCACCGCGGCCCCGGCGCCCAGCGCGGCGCCCTCGTGGGCGGGCAGGTCGGCCTTCACTTCGGTGCCGTCGGGGAGCCGTACGGTCAGCCGGGTGGTGGCACCGAGGAAGGCCGTGGCGACCACGCGCGCGTCGGAGGCGCCGTCGGCACGCACCACCACGGCCTCCGGCCGCACCAGCACGTCCACGTCGGACACCGAGGGTGCGTCGCCGTCGACGGACAGCCGCCGGCCCAGCACCTCCACACCGCCGTCGACGAGCCGGCCCGGGATCCGGCTCATCGTGCCGACGAACTCGGCGACGAAAGCGGTGGCCGGGCGGCCGTACAACTCGGCGGGCGCGGCGCACTGTTCGAGCCGTCCGGAGCGCATGACGGCGACCCGGTCGGCCATGGACAGGGCCTCCTCCTGGTCGTGGGTGACGAAGAGGGTGGTGATGCCGAGCTCGCGCTGGAGCCGCCGGATCTCCTCGCGGAGCGTCAGCCGCACCTTGGCGTCGAGCGCCGACAGCGGCTCGTCGAGCAGCAGGACGCGGGGGCGCAGGGCGAGGGCGCGGGCCAGGGCGATGCGCTGCTGCTGGCCGCCGGAGAGCTGGTGCGGGAAGCGCTCGCCCTTGTCGGCGAGGCCGACCAGCTCCAGCAACTCGGTGGCGCGGGCCCGCCGTTCGGCGGTGCGGACCTTGCGCATGCGCAGCCCGAAGGCCACGTTGTCGCGTGCGTTCAGATGCGGGAAGAGGCTGTACGACTGGAAGACCATCCCGGCGTCCCGGCGGTGCGCGGGGATCGCGGTGACGTCCTCGCCGCCCACCAGCACCTGGCCGGAGTCGGGGTGCTCGAAGCCGGCGAGCATGCGCAGGGCGGTGGTCTTGCCGCAGCCGGACGGGCCGAGCAGGGCCAGGAGTTCGCCGGGCCGGACGGTCAGGTCGAGTCCGTCCAGGGCCACGGTCGGCCCGAACTCCCGGCGCAGGCCACGGAATTCAACGGTGGCGGCCTGCGTGGTGGCCGTCGCTTCAGCTGTCTTTTCGAGCACGGTCATGGTTCATCCCCGGGAGGTAGTACGGGTACGGCCGCCGACGCCGGCGAGCGCGAGGAGCAGCACCCAGGTCACGAGCAGGCTGAGCACGGACACGGCGACGGACAGCTGGGCCTGCGAGCCGCTGACGTTGACGATCCACACGGCGAACGGCTGATAGCCCCCCAGCAGCTGCGCCACGGTGAACTCGCCGAGCACCAGGGCGAGAGTGAGGAAGGATGCGTTGAGCAGCGCGCCTTTGAGGTTGGGCAGGACGGCCTGGGCGATGGCCTGCGGCCAGCCGGCGCCGCAGCTGCGGGCGGCCTCCACGAGGGTGCGGACGTCGACGGCGCGCAGCCCGGCGTCCAGGGCCCGGTACACGAACGGCAGCGCCATCACGACGTAGGCCAGGACCAGCACGAACGGGAAGTCCGGGTTCTGGATGGCGACGAACGTCTGGAACAGCGGCGTGCGCGACAGATGCTCGGGCCCCCACTGCAGCACCGTCCTGATCCCCGCGACGAACGCGATCGGCGGCACGACCAGCGGCAGCGAGCACACCACTTCCACGACCGGCCGCAGCCGGGGCGCGCCGAGCCGCAGCGCGACCATGGCGGGCACCATCAGCAGCAGGACGAGGGCGATGGTGGCGGCGGCCAGTTCCAGCGAGAGCAGCAGGCTGGAGACGAAGCCCTCGGTGGAGAAGATCCGGGTGTAGGCGTCGAAGGTGAGCCCCTGGCCGGGCACGTCGACGGTGAAGACGACCGACGCGGCCAGCGGCACCAGGAAGTACAGCCCGGCGAGGCCGAACACGCCCCACCGCCACAGGTTCAGGCGAGCCATCGCGCACTCCGTCGTTGCAGGGGCAGATACACCGCCATGACCAGCCCGGCGACCAGGACCATGTCGAGGCTGAGGGCGAGCGCCACGTTCTCCTGGCCGACCAGGACGTTGCCGGAGAGGGCGTCGGCGATCTGCAGGGTGACCAGGGGGACGGAACTGCCCACCATGGCGGCGGCGGTGGCGTACGCGGCGAAGGCGCTGCCGAAGAGCAGCACGAACCCGCCGAGGAGCGTGGGCAGCAGGACGGGCAGGGCCACGTGCCGCCAGTACTGCACGGTGGTGGCGCCGTTGTTCTGCGCGGCCTCGCGCCACTGGACGCGCAGCCCCTCCAGGGCGGGGGTGATGGTCAGCACCATCAGCGGGATCAGGAAGTACAGGTAGACCAGGACCAGTCCCCAGAAGCTGTAGAGGTCCCAGCCCTTGTCCGTCAGGCCCAGGTGCCGGGTCAGCACACCGGCGTTGCCGAGCGTGGCGACGAAGGCGAAGGCCAGCGGGACACCGCCGAAGTTGGCGAGCACTCCGGACGCGGTGAGCACGGCCTGGCGCAGGGCGCGGAAGCGGGAGGTCACCACGGCCTGGGCGAGCGGCAGCCCGCACAGCGCCCCGAGCGCGGCGGAGACGGCGGACAGCTTGACGCTGCCGAGCAGGGCCGTGAGGTAGGCGCCCTGGAGCGAGGCCGTCAGGTTGTCCGCGCTGTACGAAGTCGCCCCCGTGGCCGGGTCCTTGACGGTGAAGGCGCCGTCCAGCATGGCCAGGGCGGGCAGCCCGAAGGCGAGCGCGGTGAGGACGAGCAGCGGGACGACGGCGAGCCAGCCGGACGACCGGCGCCGCCGCTTCACCGCGGCGGCGGGCGCCGTGTCGACCCGTACGGCGGTGGCCGTCATCCGGAGACGGCCTTCGCCCAGCCCTGCCCGAGGACCGTCTTGGCCTTGTTCTGCTGGGCCTCGGTCGGGAAGGAGGGCGTCCCGGAGACCTCGGGCAGCTTGGCCGCGGCCGTCTTGTCGAGGGTGCCGGCCTTCTCCATGGCGGTCATCAGCGCCGGACGGGCGAAGCCCTTGAGCCACAGGTTCTGGCCCTCGGGGCTGTAGAGGTACTCCTGCCACAGGCGGGCGGCCGCGGGGTGCGGGGCGTCCTTGTTGATGGCCTGGGAGTAGTACTGCGAGAACTTGCCGTCGTCGGGCACCGACACCTGCCAGTCGACGCCCTTGGACTTGAACTCCTCGGCGTACCCGGCGTTGAGGTAGTCCCAGTCGAGGGTGATCGGCGTCTCGCCCTTCTCGACCGTGGCCGGGGTCGCCTCGACGGGCGTGAAGTTGCCGTTCTTCTTCAGCTTGGCGAAGAAGTCGACGCCGGGCTGGATGTCGTCGAAGGAGCCACCGCTCGCGAGGGCGGCCGCGTACACCCCGGCGAAGGCCGCGCCGGACTTGGTGGGGTTGCCGTTGAGGGCGACCTGCCCCTTGTACTGCGGCTTCAGCAGATCGGCGAAGGTCTTCGGGCACTCCTTGACGCGCCCCGCGTCGCAGCCGATGGAGATGTAGCCGCCGTAGTCGTTGAACCAGCGGCCCTGCGCGTCCTTCTGCTCCTCGGGGATGTCGCCGAAGGCCTGCACCTTGTACGGCGCGAGCAGCCCCTGCTGCGCGGCACTGATCGCGAAGGAGCTGCCGAGGTCGAGGACATCGGGGGCGCGGTCCTGGCCCTTCCTCGAGGTCACGGCGTTGATCTCGTCCTGGCTGGAGCCGTCGGGGTTCTCGACCTCGATCTTGATGCCGTACTTCTTCTGGAAACCGTCGATGAGGGCGCCGTAGTTGGCCCAGTCGCGGGGCAGCGCGATGGCGTGCAGCGTGCCCTCCTTCTTCGCCGCCTCGACCAGCTTGTCCATGCCGCCGAAGTCGGCGGCGGAGGTGGCGGTGGCGGCGCTCTTGCCGTCGGCGGTGGTGGACACGTTGTCGGGGGCGGCGCCACAGGCGCTCAGGGCGAGCGCGGCTACGACGGCGAGGGCGCCGCCGCGGGCGGCGGTTCTCGGCAGGGCTGTGCTCAACAAAGACGTGGACACGGTTGCTCCAGGGGACGCGCGAGGGTGCAGGAGGATCTTGCCCAGGAAAGGTCTCGAACTTGTCTGAACAAGTTGGCCCCAGTAGGCCCGCCGATGGTGACACGTCCGTTAACACTGGCGAAAGCCTCCGCCTTGAATTTGTGCACACTCATGGCTGACCGGGACCACCGGACGATCTCGATTAGGCTGGTCACGCTGTGCACAGCGACCGACTCAGAGGGGAAGCATGACGGCGCGACACGAGGAGATCGCCGACGAACTGCGCCGGGCGATCGACCGCGAGCAGTACACGGTCGGCAGTCTGCTGCCCGCCGAGACCGACCTCGCGGCCCAGTACGGCGTCTCACGCGGCACGGTCCGGCAGGCCGTCGCCGCCCTGACCGCCGAGGGCCTCATCGGCTCCCGCCAGGGCGCCCGCCGCGTGGTGCTGGCCAGCCGCCGCAGCCAGAGCTTCGCGGAGCTGCGCAGCTTCGCCCAGTGGGCGCACGCGATGGGCCGGGAGGCGACGGGGCACGTGGTGACACAGGAGTACCGCCCCGCGACCACCGAGGACGCCGTACGCCTCCAACTGGGCGCCGGAACGCTGGTGTTGCACGTCCTGCGGCTGCGCGGCCTGGACGGCGAGCCGGTGCTGCTGGAGCGCACGGTCTACGCGGACTGGATCTCCCCCGCCGTCGAGGCCATAGAGCCCGACTGCCCGTCGGTCACGCAACGCCTGTACGACGACACGGGGTTGGTCTTCGCCTACGGCGAGCACGTCATCGACGCGGTGGCGGCGGGGGCGCGGGACGCCGAACTGCTGGGCATCCGCCGGACCAGTCCCCTCCTGCGGGTCCGGCGCGTGACGACGACCCGCGAGGGGCGCCCGGTGGAGTGGTCGGACGACCGCTACCGCTCGGACGCGGTGAGCTTCAGCGTGCACAACTCGATCGACAACAACGCCCTGGCCCGCAAGACGGCCGACTGACGCCCTCCCCCGAACGGCTACTCGGCTCCGCCTGCCGGAGGAGGCGGCAGCGAGGGCGGACGCGCAGGATTGCCGCCATGGACGCCACCGACATCCCCACCCTGCCGTTCATCGACGAACACACGACGACCGTCGAGACGAACGCGGCCGCCGTCTGGCGCGAGCTGGACGCCATGATGCACGGCGCACGCGGATTCCACGTGGCGGTGTCGGCCCCGGGCCACGAGCTGGCCCTGGTCGGCCGCCATCCGTTCTCGACGTACGCGCTGATCTTCCATCTGGAGGAGGCGACTCCGGGGCACACGCGCTTGCGAGCCGAGACCCGGGCGAGGTTCCCCGGCCGGGCGGGTGCCGTCTACCGACGGCTGGTCATAGGCACGGGCGGCCATGCACTGGTCGTACGGCACATGCTGAGAAAGGTCCGCAACAACGCCGTTTAAGGGGCGCGGGGAACTGCGCGACCAGCCCCCACCCGGCCGCAGCCAAAAAACTACGTAGGCGCCCCAGAAGAAAACCGCCGCAACAAAGGCGACAGCACCAACACAGACTTGGTCCGTTCCACAAACGGCTCCCCCGCGATCCGCTCGAGCACCCGCTCAAAATGCCGCATGTCAGACGCAAAAACCTGCACCACCGCATCCGCCTCCCCGGTGACGGTCGACGCGGCCACGACCTCCTGATACCGCTCCAGCCCCCGCCGGATGGTCTCCGGCGAGGTGTTGTGCCGGCAGAAGATCTCGACGAACCCCTCGGTCTCCCAGCCGAGGGCCGACGGGTCCACCCGTACGGTGAACCCGGTGATGGCCCCGGTGGCGCGCAGCCGGTCCACGCGCCGCTTCACCGCGGGCGCGGACAGGCCGACGAGTTGCCCGATGTCCGCGTAGGAGCGGCGGGCGTCCTCGGCGAGGGCGTGCACGATGCGTTCGTCGAGATCGTTCAGCACTGCGGGTGGTTCACTTCACTTCTGACACGGCGAGACGAGAACGGCGATAGCCGTACACGAAGTAGAACACGAGACCGGCGGCCATCCAGAACCCGAAGACGACCCAGGTGACGGTGTCGAGGCTGAACATGTTGTACGCGCAGAACAGGAAGCCCAGCACGGGCAGCACCGGCCCGAACGGCACCCTGAACGTGCGCTCGAGCTCCGGGCGCCTGTAGCGCAGGACGATCACCGCGATGTTGACCAGCGCGAACGCGAACAGCGTGCCGATGCTGGTGGCGTCGACGAGCTTGCCCAGCGGGATGAGCGCCGCGAGGGTGCCGCAGAAGAGGGACACGATGACGGTGTTGAGCCGGGGCGCGCCGGTCTTGCGGTGGACCTTGCCGAGCGCCTTGGGCACCAGGCCGTCGCGGGACATCGCGAAGAGGATGCGGGTCTGGCCGTAGAGCACGGTCAGCACGACGCTCGCGATGGAGATGACCGCGCCGAGGGCGAGCAGCGTGCCCCAGAAGGACTGGCCGCTGACGTCGTTCATGATCGCGGCGAGGGAAGCGCTGGAGCCCTCGAACTTCGTCCAGTGCCACGCGCCGACGGCGACACCCGCGACCAGCACGTACAGCGCGGTCACGATGATCAGCGAGAGCATGATGGCCCGCGGCAGGTCCCGCTTCGGGTCCTTCGCCTCCTCACCGGCGGTGGAGGCGGCGTCGAAGCCGATGTAGGAGAAGAAGAGCGTGGCACCCGCGGCGCTCACGCCGGCCATGCCGAGCGGCATGAAGTCCCTGTAGTTGCCGGACTTGAAGCCCATGAAGCCGACCGCGCAGAACAGCACCAGCGCGGCGATCTTGACGGCGACCATGATGGTGTTGGCGCGGGCGGACTCGCGGACGCCGCCGAGCAGGAACACCATCGCCAGCAGGACGACGATCAGCGCGGGCAGATTGATGATCCCGCCCTCGCCGGGCGCGGACGACAGCACGGACGGGATGGTGACGCCGATGGTCCCATCCAGCAGCTCGTTGAGGTACTCGCCCCAGCCGACGGCGACGGCGGCCACCGACACGCCGTACTCCAGCACCAGACACCAGCCGCAGACCCAGGCGACCAGTTCGCCCATCGTTGCGTACGCATACGAGTACGAGGAGCCCGCGACCGGGATGCTGCCCGCCAGCTCGGCGTAGGACAGGGCCGAGAAGAGCGCCGTGAGACCGGCTATCACGAAGGCCAGGGTGACCGCGGGACCGGCCTCCGGTACGGCGTCGCCGAGGACGACGAAGATGCCGGTGCCGAGGGTGGCACCGATGCTGATCATGGTGAGCTGCCACAGGCCGAGGGAGCGCCGCAGGGACCCTCCCTCGCCCTGGCCACCCTCCGCGACCAGGCGTTCCACGGGCTTGCGACGCATCAGGCGCGCGCCGACGCCGAGGGACGCCGGGGCGGCGGACTGGCCTGGGGATTGCGGGGGTGCGCCTTGGTCGAGCACGCGCTGGCTCCTTATCGCTGCCGGTCAGGGCGACAGGGACCGGAGGTGCCCCGGGCAGCGGGGACCCATCGAGCGGGGTCCCTGCCACGCCACGTACGAGGCGACAGCCTATGAGCAGTGCCGTTGCGGGTGAAATGCAGCAACCTTGCGCATGACCGCAAGATCATTGCGTTCCCGGGGGTTGGGTGGGTGTTCGTTGCGCGGAGGCATTCGACCGTTGCGCAGGGGGTCTCACAGGGCCTTGACGAGGAGCACGCAGCCTGCTGCCTGCCCATGCCGTGCGCCGCCGCGCGCGGTTGTCGTCGCAGGCACCGAGGCCGTCTCACCGTGCGGCCACGCTGGAGGGTCCTTTTGTTTCGCCCCCGCCACCGCTACCCGTCCCAGGGGCTGGCTTTCCCAGCCCGTCCGGCGCCCGAGGACGGGCTACACCACCATGCCCAACCCCCAAGCCCCAACCCACCCACAGGGGCCGCCCCTCCCGACCCCGGTCCGTGCATCTCAGCCCGTCCGGCGTTTGAGGACGAGGCCCCTTCAGGGCCGAAGCGGGGGTCTGGGGGCCGCAGGCCCCCAGCGGGGGTCCGGGGCAGCGCCCCGGGATGGGACGGGTAGGGGCGGCGGGGGCGAACCCCATCGGCAGGGCGTCAGCTCCAGCTCGCGTGCAGTGGCTTGCCCTCCGCGTAACCCGCCGCGCTCTGGATGCCGACGACGGCCTTCTCGGCGAACTCCTCAAGAGAGGCCGCGCCCGCGTAGGTGCAGGACGACCGCACGCCCGCGATGATCGAGTCGATCAGGTCCTCCACGCCCGGGCGCGCCGGGTCGAGGAACATGCGGGAGGTGGAGATGCCCTCCTCGAACAACCCCTTGCGGGCACGGTCGTACGCCGCCTCCTCCGACGTACGGTTGGCCACCGCCCGCGCGGAGGCCATGCCGAACGACTCCTTGTACAGCCGCCCGCTGGAGTCCTGCTGAAGGTCGCCCGGCGACTCGTAGGTGCCGGCGAACCAGGACCCGACCATCACGTTGGACGCACCGGCGGCCAGCGCCATCGCGACATCGCGCGGGTGCCGGACACCGCCGTCGGCCCACACGTGCTTGCCGTACTTCTTCGCCTCGGCCGCGCACTCCAGCACCGCCGAGAACTGCGGCCGACCGACGCCGGTCATCATGCGGGTCGTGCACATGGCACCCGGGCCCACCCCGACCTTGACGATGTCGGCACCGGCCTCGATGAGGTCCCGCACACCCTCCGCGGCGACGATGTTGCCGGCGACGATCGGCACCCGCGGGTCGAGCGCCCGCACCGTCCTGATCGCGGCGATCATCGACTCCTGGTGGCCGTGTGCCGTGTCGATGACGAGAGTGTCGACGCCCGCGTCGAGCAGTTGCTTGGCCTTCCCCGCGACATCGCCGTTGACACCGACGGCGGCCGCTATGCGCAGCCTGCCGTTCGCGTCGACGGCCGGCGTGTACAGCGTGGCGCGCAGGGCGCCCTTGCGGGTGAGGATGCCCGCGAGGCGGCCGTCCTTGTCGACGGCCGGGGCGTAGCGCCGGTTGTGGTGGTCGAGGGTGTTGAAGGCCTCGCGCGGGTCGAGGTCCGCGTCGAGGAGCAGCAGGTCACGGGACATGACCACTTCGAGCTGCGTGAAGCGGTCCACGCCGGACAGGTCGGAGTCGGTGACCACGCCGATCGGCTTGTGGTCCTCGTCGACGACGACACCCGCGTTGTGCGCGCGCTTGGGCAGCAGGGCCAGCGCGTCCGCCACGGTCTGGTGCGGGGCCAGCACGATCGGGGTATCGAGGACGAGGTGGCGGCTCTTCACCCAGGAGATGACGTCCGTGACGACGTCGATCGGGATGTCCTGCGGGATGACCACGAGGCCGCCGCGCCGGGCCATCGTCTCGGCCATCCGCCGCCCCGCGATGGCGGTCATGTTGGCGACGACCAGCGGGATCGTGGTGCCCGTGCCGTCCGGGGAGCTGAGGTCCACGCCCTGCCGCGAGCCGACCGCGCTGCGGCTCGGGACCATGAAGACGTCGTCGTACGTCAGGTCGTACGCGGGCTGGATGTCATTGAGGAAACGCACGTGCTGCACATCCCAGTCGATCAGAGGTGGCCCCCGGACAGGTCAGCCAGGGGGAAGAGCACGTACTTCATTGTCCCATGCTGACCGGAATACGATGCACGGTCGCATCGTCCAAGCAGGTCAGAGGCCTCCTAGGAGGATCCTCCAAGTCGCCGGTCAGCCTCGCGAGAGCGCGGCGCGCGCCACGGCCAGGAATTCCTCCCTGCGCGCGTCGAACTCGTCGAGGACGACGCGCTGCGCACGCAGGCACCGCATCAGGGCACCGGCAGCGGCCGCCGGCTCCGCGGGGCCCTCCAGGAGTACGACGGTGTAGGCGCGCTCCAGATCCAGCCGGTCGGTCGGCTGCCCCTCCCACGCCCTGCCCGCGCGGGCGCCCGCGTCGGCGGCCTCCAGGAAGCGCACGTAGGCCTGACGGCGCTGGTCGTGGACGCGGGTGGCGCGCTGCTCCTCGACCGTCAGCCGCAGCGTGTGCAACGCGGCCTCGGCCTGCCGCTCCCCGGCCGCGCGCGTCGACCGCGCGGAGATCACACTGCCGGCGAGCGCGGCGCCGGCCCCGATCAGCGCGGCGAGAACCGCGACCAGCCACTCACTCATGGCACGCATTCTGCATGTCCGCATCAGGCGGGGGCCGGGTGGGGCCGACAGCGCCCCGGATACCATCGCCACGCTGCACCTGACCGCACCCGCGAAAGGGCCGCCGATCTGCGTAAACGCGATACACGGCAGGTACACGACGAATAGAATGGAAGAACACTTGGGCGACGGGCGACGGGCGACGGGCGACGGGCGACGGGCGACGGGCGACGGGCGACGGGCGACGGGCGACGGGCGATCGCGGAGCTGCTGCTGCCGCCGAGCGGTGCGTGCTGTTCGCGGCGCGGTCGCAGAACGCACTGCACCGGCTGCTTGACACGCTCCCCGTCTTCGCCGGTGACCGACGCATCCGGCACCGCTTCACCCTGGTCCCCGGCTCGGACTTCTCCCTCGACGCCCTCACCGCGATAGAGCGGGCCGGCGCCCGCACCCTCCCCTGGTCCCAGGCCCTGACCCGCCGCTTCGACCTGGTCCTCGCCGCCGGCCCCAAGGGTGACCTCCACGCCCTGCACGGCCCCCGCGTCCTCCTCCCGCACGGCGCCGGCTTCAACAAGACGCTCCCCGACGAGGGAACCGCGGACTCCGCGTCCGGCCTCGACCCGGCTCACCTGCTGCTGCCCGACGGCGCTCTCCTCGCCGACCTGTACGCGTTCGCCCACCCCAGCCAGGTCTCCCGGCTGGCCGCCGTCAGCCCGGCGGCGGCCGCCCGCGCCACGGTCGTCGGCGACCCCGTGCTGGACCGCTTCCTGGACTCCGCCTCCCCCGACCGCCGCGACCACTTCCGCGCCGCCCTGCGCACCGGCGCCCGCCGCCTCGTCGTACTCGTGTCGACCTGGGGCCCCGAGTCACTGCTGAGGCGCCGCCCGTCGCTGCCCGCCGACCTGGCCGCCGTGCTGCCGTACGACGAGTACCAGCTCGCCCTCGTCCTGCACCCCAACGAACGGGTCCGGCTCGGCACCTTCGACCTGGAGCAGTACCTGGAGCCGGCGCGCGCGGCGGGCCTGATCCTGCCCGCCGCGTACGAGGAGTGGGCCTCGGTCATCGTCGCCGCGGACGTGCTGGTCTCCGACCACGGTTCGGCGGCCCTGTACGGGGCGGCACTGGACCGCCCGCTGCTAGCGGCGTACGACGGCGGCGAGGAACTGCTCCCGGGCAGCCCGATGGCGACCCTGCTGGACAGTTCCCCCCGTCTCGGCACCGACGTCTCCGCCACCCCGGCCGCCCTCGCGGCAGCGCTCCGCTCCCACCGTCCGGGCAGCATGCGCGCCGTGGCCGACACCGCCTTCGCCGAGCAGGGCAACGGCCTCCACCGTCTCCGCGAGGAGCTCTACGCCGTCCTCGGCCTCGAACCCCCGGCCACCCCTGCCGTCCCCCGCCTCCTCCCCACCCCACCGGCGGCCCCCTCCGCTCCGTCCGCCTTCGCGGTAAGCGTCCACCGCGACGCGCAGGGCCGCATCCACGTGACCCGTCACCCGGCCCACCTGACCCCGCCCTCCCCGGCTCACCACCTCGCGGCCGAAGCCGGCAGTGCGAACCGGCGCTACGTCCAGAGCGCCGCCCTCATCCACCGCAGGGCGGGCCGCCCGGGCACGGCACAAGTCGGCAGCGCGACCACCCTGACCGCGGACGCCTGGAGCGACCGCACCCTGACCGCCCACCCCGGAGGCCGCCGTACCGCGGCGGTGATCGTCTCGACCACCCACTGCCTGCTCCGCACCCGCGGCGGCCCGCTGCTCTCCGCCCGTATCTCGCCCTGCCCCGAGCAGAACGACCTCGTATACGCCGACCCGGCAGCAGTCCTCTCCGCCGTCCACGCCGCCCTCATCACCACCGAGGCCGACGCCCCACCGACCACCCTGACCTGCACTCTGGGCGACCGCTCCTTCGCCGTACGCCTCGCTCCCGCGACTCAGGACGAGGCCGCACTGCCCGTGTAGCCCCGCAACACCGCCGAGCCCACCCCAACCCGCTTCCCTCCCGCGACCCACGACAAGGCCGCACTGCCGGTGAAGCCCCGCGACACTGCCGAGCTCACCCCAACCCGCTCCGCTCCCGCACAGCCCCCGCCGCCGCCCGGTGCTCCCGCGCCTCCGCCTCCCGTCCCTCCCGCTCGGCGAGGTCGGCGAGCGCGTCCAGTACCCGTGCCTCGTCGCGGGAACCGCCGCGGCCCCGCGTCCCCTCCAGCGCGGCCCGGTACCGCTCGCGGGCCTCGTCGGCCCGGTCGAGGCGGGCCAGGACGCCGGCCAGCGCGAACTCCGCCCGTGCCGTGAGCCGCGCCCGGTTGCCGGCCGCGAACTCGGCGCGGGCGCGCGTCAGCAGTTCCGCCGCCCGCTCCAGTTCGCCGAGGTGGGACAGGGCCTCGCCCAGGCGATAGGTCTGGAGCGTCACGCCGTAGGCATTCCGGATCTCCGCGTGCACCGCGCCCGACGCCTCGAAGTCCGCCGCCGCGGCCGCCCAGTCGCCCCGCGCGGCCCGCAGCATCCCACGGAACTCCGTCGCGCTCGCGGCGAGTTTCCGCTCCTGCTCCGAGCCCCCGAGACCGGCCCGCACGGCACCGAGCGCGGCCGTCATCTGTTCCTCCGCCGCCTCGAAGTCCTCCTGCTCCCACAGCGGACGGGCGAGCTGGCAGCGCATGCGGACGACGGCACGGACGTCGCCCCCGCGCTGCGCCGCCGCCACCCCCGTGCGGAACGCGTCGATGTGGTCGGCGTAGTGCGGGTGGTCCAGGAAGTGGGTCCACAGGGGCTCGCACAGCGCCCATGCCTCGGTCGTCCCCCAGTCCTCGGCCACTCCGGCCGCGTACGCGACACGGACGCACTCGAACAGCGCGTGCCGCTCGGCCTCCAGCCACTGGTACGCCCGGCGCTTGGCCCGCGCACCGGAGTCGCCGTCGCGCTCGAACAGCACGTCATGCGTGCCGGGCACCTCAGGAACCCGCGGGGCAACGGCGAGCCGCGGCCCGGCGGCCACCAGGTCGGCGCGCTGCGCCTGGCGCAGGTACCACAGCACGATCCGCCGCCGCGCCGCCGCCCGCTCTCTCGGGTCCCCGTCACTCTCCGCCCGGCGCCGCGCGTGCGCCCGCAGCGGCTCGGGGAGCCGTACCCGGCCGTCGTCGTGCTCTCCGCCGGCCAGCAGTCCGGCCTCGCGCAACTCGTCCAGCGCGTCCTCGGCGGCATCGGCCCCGTGGCCGAGCAGCGCGTCGGCCGCCGCGAGGGTGAGGGAGGGGCCGGGGAAGCCGGCGAGCAGCCGGTAGAGCCGGGCGGCCTGGTCGCTCAGCCCCCGGTAGGCCGCGTCCCAGACGCGCTCCACCTTCTCGATGCCCTGGTCGTTCAGCTCGGCCGTGAGCCTGCTCAGCAGCCGGGGCAGCGGCCGTCCCGGATGGCGGCGCAGCCAGCGGCCGGCGACGTGCAGCGCGGCGGGCAGTCCGCCGCACAGTTCGAGCAGCTCACGCGTCGCGTCCGGTTCGGCGGCCAGCCGTGCGTCGCGCGCCACCTTCTCCAGCAGGTCCAGCGCGTCCGCCTCGGTCAGGGGATCCAACGGCAGCTCCACGGCGGCCCCGGCCTGGAGGTCGTACAACGGACCGTGGCTGGTGACGATCACCAGGCTCGCGCCCGAGGCGGGCAGGAGCGGTTCGACCTCCAGGGTTCCGCTGCGGGCGTTGTCGATGACGACCACCAGCCGCTTGCCGTGCGTCAGTGACCAGTACTGGCGTGACCGTTCCCCGAAGACGGGGGCGATCCAGTCGGCGCCGAGGGAGCGCAGCAGGTCGCCGAGGACGTCGGCGACCTCCACGGCGCCGCCGCGGCGCAGGTCGTCGAGGTCGACGTAAAGGACGCCGTCGGGATAGTGCTCCGCGACCCGGCGGGCCAGCCGGAAGGCCAGCTCCGTCTTGCCCGTGCCGCCGTATCCGCTCACCGCCACGCACAACGGCCGCGCGGCGGTCTGTGTCCTGGCCCCCTGCCGCTCCGTGACGAGCCGGAGCACCCGGTCCTGCGGCCCCTCCCGGTCCACGAAGTGCGCCGGTTCCGGCGGAATCTGGTACACCATCCGTCGCTGACTCCCGTCCGCTGCCTGTGCCGGACACGAACCTATCCGGTAACGGGAGTTGATATTCCGTCAGGCCACACGCGGGGCGTCACCCGAGGGCGAGCGCCACGGTCAGCGAGGAGGCGCGGGCGACCGCGTCGGCGAATACGTCCTGCGCGGTCCCCCACTCGCCGGGCCGCGCCTTCGCATACGGCTGCCAGTTCCGTACGACGACCACCAGGCCCCGTTCGACGGCGCCCGCGGGCCAGACGGTGCGGTCGGAGAGGGAGTCGACGAGCGCGTCCCAGTTGCGGCCGAACCAGTCGGGAAGCTCCAGGTCACGGGCGCACCGGTCCATCAGGCCCGCCTTGTCCGTGACCCCGTCGAGGTCCAGCGTGACCACGTGCTCCGTCATACGCCGTCAGTTCCCGTCCGGATCGGCCCGGTTGAGCGCGTTCTTCGGGGTCGGCCCGGCCGTCATCAGGTAGTCCGCCGCGGAGGTGTCCGTCACCAGGCTGGTGACGAGCCCGGAGCGCAGCACGGCGTCGATCGCCGCCGCCTTGCGCTGTCCGCCTGCGATCGCGACGACCTCGGGGATACGGCGGAGCTGGTCGGCCTTGACCGTGATGCACCGCTCTCCCAGGTCCCGCCCGACCCGGCGCCCCTCGGCGTCGAAGAGGTGCGCGGACATCTCGGCGGCGACGCCGAGCGAGGCGTAGTGGGCCCGCTCCTCGTCGCTGAGCATGTCGTGCACCGTGGAGATGCCCGGCTCCCAGGAGCCGATGGAGACACAGGCGACCGTGACCTTGTCGAAGTACTCGAAGGCGCGGGCGATCCCGGTCTGGTGGCGCAGCGCCGCCGCGGTGGCCGCGTCCGGCAGCAGCATCGGCGCGTAGATGGGGTGGGCGTCACCGCCCGACACCTGCGCCGCCCGCCGCACGGCCTCCACCGATCCACGCTCGGCGGTCCCGGCGTCGTACACGCCCGTGAGCTGCACCACCGTGCACGGCGGCAGCCGGTCCAGGGCCGCGGCCATGTGGATGGTGGAGCGGCCCCAGGCCAGGCCCAGCACATCCCCTTCGTTCACCAGTTCGCCGAGCAGGTCGGCGGCCACTTCCCCCAGGTTCTCCGGATCGGGAGACTCCTCGATCTCGGCCGGCGCCTCGACGACCACGGCGTGCCTGAGGCCGTAGCGGGCGCGCAGCGCGTCGGAGCGCTCGGCGTCCAGCTCGGCCGGCACACGGATCTCGATGCGCACCAGATCCCGTTCGAGAGCGGTCTCCAGGACCCGGGCCACCTTGAAGCGGCTGACGCCGAACTCCTCGGCGATCTGGATCTTGGACTTGCCCTCGAGGTAGAAGCGGCGGGCCATGGCCGCCGCCTGCACCAGCTCAGCGGGTCCCATCCGCATGGCTGACCGGCCCGCCGACATACCCGACACGGCGATCTCCTCACTGCTGTTCACACTCTGGATTCGCCGTTCATCCTTGCAGATCCGGCGCTCTTGATCCGCCCTGATGGGCGCCGTTCACGTTCCCTTGGCTCAGTGGTCGCATGCCCAGGCGGCGGACTTTGTCACGTCCTCCGCCTGGGCGCGCAACGCACGGACCGCTTCGGCGGGGTCATGCGCCCCGTACACGGCCGAACCGGCGACGAAGACGTCCGCGCCCGCCTCCGCGCACCGCTCGATCGTCGAGGCCGCGACACCGCCGTCGACCTGGAGCCACAGGTCGAGGCCGTGCTTGCTGATCAACTCGCGGGTGCGGCGGATCTTCGGAAGCATGATGTCGAGAAACGCCTGACCACCGAAGCCCGGCTCGACCGTCATGATCAGCAGCATGTCGAGTTCGGGGAGCAGATCCTCGTACGGCTCGATGGGCGTGGCGGGCTTGAGCGCCATGGAGGCACGGGCGCCCTTGGCCCTGATCTCCCGGGCCAGCCGCACCGGGGCCGCGGCGGCCTCGACGTGGAAGGTGACGGAGGAGGCCCCCGCTTCCACGTACTGGGGCGCCCACCGATCGGGGGCCTCGATCATCAGATGGCAGTCCAGCGGGGTGTCCGTCGCGCGGGCCAGCGACTCTACGACCGGCACACCGAGCGTGAGGTTCGGGACGAAATGGTTGTCCATGACGTCGACGTGGAGCCAGTCGGCTCCTTCGACCGCCTTCGCCTCGTCCGCGAGGCGGGCGAAGTCGGCGGACAGGATGCTGGGGTTGATCTGCACGGCCATGACCCAAGCCTGCCATGCCCCGCAGGGGTGAGCAGCATCGGTCCCGGGTGGAAACGGTCGTATGTTCGCCGCGGACCGTCCGTGCCATGCTTGGCGGCCAACCGGCTTCGGGGGTGGCCATGACCGGGACACGAGGCATCGCGCACCTGGTGTGCGGACGGCGCTCCAAGTGGGTCGTGCTGGCCTTGTGGCTGCTGGTGCTGCTGGTGACCGCACCGCTCGCCCAGAAACTGACCGACGCGCAGGACAACGACGCGGCCTCCTGGCTGCCGGGGTCCGCGGAGTCCACCCAAGTCCTGGAGATCTCCGAGAACTTCCGGCCGGAGCAGATCCCGGCGATCGTCATCTACGCCCGCGACGGCGGCCTCACCGCGCAGGACCGGGCGGCGATCACCGAGGACGTGGCCGCGCTCGAGCAGCTCACCGACCACGGCATCCGCGGCGCCGAGACCCGGGGCCCGGTCTTCGACCGGGAGGCCGACCCGCGCGCGGCCCAGGTCCAGGTCCCGATCACGATGGACGAGCAGGGCTGGGAGCGCATCGCCCCGGCCGTGGACTCCATCCGCGACATCGTCGGCGAGGGCGGCGCCGGACTGGCCGTGCACATCACGGGCCCCGGCGGCACGTCGGCGGACTTCGCCGAGGCGTTCGAGGGCATCGACTCCACCCTGCTGCTCGCCGCGATGTCGGTCGTCATCGTCATGCTGCTGATCACCTACCGCAGCCCGACCCTGCTCCTGATCCCCCTGATCTCCGTGATCGTCGCCCTGTTCACGGCTCAGGCCTTCATCTATCTGCTGGCGGAACACGCGGGCCTGACGGTCAACGGCCAAAGCGCGGGCATCCTCACGGTCCTGGTCTTCGGCGCGGGGACGGACTACGCGCTGCTGCTGGTGGCCCGCTACCGGGAGGAGCTGCGCCGGCACGAGGACCGCCACGAGGCGATGGCCCTGGCCCTGCACCGCGCGGGCCCGGCGGTGCTCGCCTCCGGCGCGACCGTCGTCCTGAGCATGCTGGTGCTGCTGGCGGCGGAGATGAACTCGACGAGCGGCCTGGGCCCGGTGGCGGCGATCGGGGTGGCGCTGGGCCTGCTGGCCATGGTGACCCTGTTCCCCGCGCTCCTCGTCATCGTCGGCCGCTGGTTCTTCTGGCCGGTGATCCCGCACGTCGGTACGGACCACCCGGAGGAGCGCGGGATCTGGGCCCGCATGGGCGGCGGCATAGCCCACCGCCCCCGTATGACGTGGGCGATCACCGCCGTGGTCCTCGCGATCTGTTCCCTGGGCCTGATCCAGTTGCGCGCGGAGGGCCTGAGCAACGCCGACGCGTTCACCGACAAGCCGGACTCGATCACCGGCCAGGAGGTCTCCGCGCGCTACTTCCCGGCCGGCAGCGGCGATCCCCTGGTCATCGTCAGCAACCAGGCGCAGGCACAGCAGGTGGGCCGCGCGGTCGCCGAGACGCGAGGCGTCGTCCCCGAGTCCCTGGGCCTGCCCCCGGGCGCCAAACCCCTCCACGAGGGCAAGGTGCTCCTCGAGGCGACGATGACCGACCCGGCCGACAGCGAGGCCGCGAAGCAGACCGTCGAACGCGTACGGGACGCCGTGCACGCGATCCCGGACGCCGACGCCCAGGTGGGCGGCGGTACGGCGGCCCTGCTGGACATGGACCGGGCGACGACCCACGACAACATCCTGATCATCCCGCTGGTGCTGGCGGTGGTGATGCTGATCCTCGCCGTGCTCCTGCGCGCCCTGATCGCCCCGCTGCTGCTGATCGGAACGGTGATCCTGTCCTTCGCGGCGGCGTTGGGCATCAGCGCCCTGGCCTTCCGCCACCTGTTCGACTACGCGGGCGAGACGACCGACTTCCCGCTGTTCGTCTTCGTCTTCCTGGTGGCCCTGGGCATCGACTACAACATCTTCCTGACCACCCGCATCCGCGAGGAGGCCACCCACCTGGGCACCCGCCGCGGCGTCCGCACCGGCCTGGCCGCCACCGGCGCGGTCATCACCTCCGCCGGCCTGGTCCTGGCCGGCACCTTCGCCGCCCTCGGCACCCTCCCCATGGTCGCCTTCGCCGAAATCGGCTTCGCGGTGGCGCTGGGGGTGCTGCTGGACACGTTCATCGTGCGATCGGTGCTGGTGACAGCGCTGTTCCTGGATGTGGGCCCGAAGGTCTGGTGGCCGCACAGGTTGGCACGGGAGGAAATCGGCCCCTCCGCCGTTCGAGAGAAATCAGCCCCCTCCGGCGTTTGAGAGAAAACAGCCCCTCCGGCGTTTGAGGAGCGGGGTCCAGGGGGCAGAGCCCCCTGGCGGGGTCGAAGGGGCGGAGCCCCTTCAGGACGGGACGGGTAGGGGCGGCGGGGGCGAAATCACCAGCCCCGCACCCCCACGAACCTCACCCCACCCGCCGCATCAACGCCAAATACATCGCATCCGTCCCATGCACATGAGGCCACAACTGCACATCCGGCCCCTCCCCCAACTCCGGCACCCCCGGCAGCAAAGAACGCGCATCGATCAGCTCGACCCCGCCCCGCTCCTTCACCACGTCGTCCACAACGGCCCGCGTCTCGGCGAGATGCGGCGAGCACGTGGCATACCCGACCACACCCCCCACCCGCACGGAATCGAGAGCCGACCGCAGCAACGCCCGCTGCAGCGGCGCGAACCCCTCCAGATCCTCCGGCCGTCGCCGCCACCGCGCCTCGGGCCGCCGCCGCAGCGCCCCGAGCCCGGTGCACGGCACATCCATCAGCACCCGGTCGAAACTCCCACCCCGCCACGGCGGCCGCGTCCCATCGGCGGCGATGACCTGGTACGGCCCCGGATTGCCCGCCAGCGCCCTGGCCACCAGCCCCGCCCGATGCGGCTGCTTCTCGGACGCCAGCAACGCGGCCCCCCGCTCCGCGGCGATCGCACCGAGCAGCGCGGCCTTCCCACCAGGCCCGGCACACCCGTCGAGCCACCTCTCGTCGGGCCCGTCGAGCGGAGCGTTGGCCAGTGCGAGGGCGACGAGCTGACTCCCCTCGTCCTGCACCCCCGCACGCCCTTCCCGCACGGCCTGCACGGCCCCGGGCTCCCCGCCCTCGGCCAACCGCACGGCGTACGGCGACCAACGCCCCGCCACCGCGGCGTCCTCGCCGAGCAGTTCCTCGGTCGTGGCCCGCCCCGGCCGCGCGACCAGGGTCACCTCGGGCCGCTCGTTGTCGGCCGCCAGCAACCGCTCGATGCCGGCCCGTCCGCCACCGAGCGAGTCCCACAGCGCGGAGACGACCCACCGCGGATGCGAGTGCACCACGGCGAGATGGTCCTCGGGATCCTCGTCGTACGGCGGCGCGACCCGCTCGATCCACCCGTCGAGATCATCCTGCGCGACCTTCCGCAGCACGGCGTTGACGAACTTCGCCCGCCCGTCACCGAGCACGACCCGAGCCAGCTCGACGGACGCCGACACCGCGGCATGCGTCGGAATCCGCGTCCCCAGGAGCTGATGCACACCCAGGCCGAGCACATCCAGCACCGGCGGGTCGACCTCCCGCAACGGCCGGTCCACACACGCGGCGATGATCGCGTCGTACGTCCCCTGCCACCGCAGCGTCCCGTACACCAGCTCGGTCGCCAGCGCGGCGTCCCGCCCGTCGAAGTCGCCCTTCTCCCGCGCCTTGTGCAGCAACGGCGGCAGCACGAGGTTGGCGTACGCGTCCCGCTCGTCCACGGCGCGCAGCGCGTCGAAGGCGAGGATGCGGACGGGGTCCTTCTTGGGCCGTCGGTAGGGCTTGCCGGTTCTGCGGGGCCGACGGGAGGTGTCGCTCACGAAAAGGTGCTCCGGATTACGGGATGAGGTGTACGACCAGTGACTGGATGAGATGTACGACCAGTTACTGGATGACTGGATGAGATGTACGACGAGCCTACGTCGCACGGCCGCCCCGGCGTACGGCCGGTTACGCCCCGAGGCTCTCCCCGTCACCGATCCGCACGCCCCGCGCCCAGTCCGCGGCCCGCATCGGCTTCTTCCCCTGGGCCTGCACCCACAGCAGCTCCACGGCGTACGACCCGGTCCCGACGTACACGTTGTTCTTCCCGACGGAGAGCTCGCCGGGCGCGAGGTCGTCCCGCCCGGGCACCGGCTGCACCTGGATGAGCTTGAGCCGCTCACCGCGGAAGACGGTCCAGGCACCCGGCGCGGGGGTGCATCCGCGTACGACCCGGTCGACGCGCAGGGACGGGGCGTGCCAGTCGATGTGGGCATCCTCGACGTTGACCTTGGGCGCGACGGTGATCCCCTCGGAGGGCTGGGGTACGGCCTTCACCGTGCCGTCCTCGATCCCGTCCATGGTCGCGGCGAGCAGCCCGGCGCCGGCGAAGGCGAGCCGGGTCAGCAGGTCGCCGCTGGTGTCGGTGGGCCGGATCTCCTCGGTGACGGTGCCGTAGACAGGCCCGGAGTCGAGCCCCTCCTCGATGAGGAAGGTGGAGGCCCCGGTGATCTCGTCACCGGCCATGATGGAGTGCTGCACGGGCGCGGCACCGCGCCAGGCCGGCAGCAGCGAGAAGTGCAGGTTGACCCAGCCGTGGGCCGGAATGTCGAGGGCGACGCGCGGCAGCAGGGCGCCGTAGGCGACGACGGGGCAGCAGTCGGGCGCGATCTGCCTGAGCCGCTCCAGGAACTCGGGGTCCCGCGGCTTGGCGGGCTTGAGCACCTCGATCCCGGCCTCCTCGGCCCGCTCGGCCACCGGACTCGCCACCAGCCGGCGCCCGCGCCCGGCCGGAGCGTCGGGCCGCGTGACGACGGCGGCCACATCGTGCCGCCCGGAGGCGATCAGGGCGTCCAGAGCGGGAACGGCGACCTCGGGGGTACCGGCGAAGACGAGCTTCATGGGTGGGTTCGGGCCTCTCGGGCGGGGTGGGCTGGGGCAGCGCACAAGTCTATGTGCGCCGTGCGCGGGGGCTCACCCCGGCGGCAGCTCGACCAAGGCGCGCACCCCTCTCAGGGAGCGTAGGCATATGCCCACACGCCCCCATTGCGTGACCCGCGGAGCGCTCCCGCGTTGGTCAAGAAAGAGTTGACCACAACGGGCCGCATCCGCCGTACTCGCGGCCCCTTTCCTTCAACGCCGGTTCGAGAGGCTTGTTCATGGCCGACCACGCAACCCACGACGCCCAGGCTCGGGCCAGCCTGCACTTGCTGGTGCGGGACATCGAGCGGGTCCGCCGGCAGGTGGACGCACTGCGCACACTCACCGCGCAACTGGGCAACGTCTACCGCCCGCGCCGCTCCGGCCCCTCCACGGGCTTCGTCGTCTACGGACGCGCCCCCGCCCCGACGGTCCGCCTCGCCCAGGAGCTGCGGGACAGTGTCGAAACCCTGGTCACGGCAGCCGTGGACTTCGACCGCTCACTCGGCTTCTCCTGGGACGCGGTGGGTTCCGCCCTCGGCGTCACCAAGCAGGCGGTACACCGTCGCTACGGCGCACGCCGCGCCGCCACCCAGGCCGCGGCCGAGGCGGAGCGCACGGCCGAGCCGTCGGGCACCCGGACGGTCAACGTCTCCACCGCCATCCCCACGGTTCCGACGGTCCCCGCGGCCCGCTCCATGCCGACGCAGCCGACGGCAGGCAGCCCCGGCCTCCGCGACGAGGCCAGGCCCACGGCGTTCCCCGGCCCTCGCAACGGCTGATGCCCCCGTACTCTGCCCTCCCGAAGCGCACGCGGGAGGGCAGAGCCCTGTCCGGCCCTTGTCATCACGCCCGACGTCCCAGGCGCCGCTTCCGGGCCCTCACCCGATGTCGGGCGGATCGATCCGGACCCGCACCGCGACCTCCCCACCCCCACGTGCCATCCGAGCCGCCTGCGCGGTCTTCAGCGCGGCGGCCAACGCGGCCCCGCTCCCCGGCGGAACCCGGATCAACGCCCGGTCCCACCGCTCCCCGGGCGGCGGCGCCCCCACCCGCCGAGGCCGCCCCACAGCGGTGACGGGCAGCGGCACCGGCCCCAACACCTCGGCCTCCGGGGGCAGTTCGGCCGTGCGGAGAAACTCTTCGACCGCCTCGCCCGGCCCGGCCACGGAAGCCATCCGGGACACCGGCGGAAACCCCAGCTCGGCCCGCTCGGAGAGTTCGCGCACCGCATGCCCGACGGGGTCCCACCGCACCAGCGCCTGCACGGGCCGCAGCGTGGGCTCGGCGAGGACGACGACCGTCCCCCCGGCCTCCTGCGGCCGTACCAGTGAGGCGGCCCCGATCCACCGCCGCAGCGCGTCCTCGCCCGCCCGCAGATCGGGCCGCCCGAGCATCGCCCAGCCGTCCAGCAGCAACGCGGCCGCATACCCGCCCTCGGCGACGGGCTCGGCCCCCGGCGTGCTCACCACCAGCGACGGCGTGCCCGGCACGGTGTCCAGCACATGCTCACGCCCGGAGGTCCGCACCGGGACGGCGGGAAACGCCCGCCCCAGCTCCTCCGCGGTCCGCCGCGCCCCCACCACCTGGGCCCGCAGCCGGAACCCCCCGCACTCCGGACAGTGCCAGGAACCCTCTTCGCGCCCGCACCACCCGCACCGCAGCTCGGCCCCCGAGCCCTGCGCCTCCAGCGGCCCGGAGCAGTGCCGGCACCGAGCGGGGACACGGCAGTTGGCGCAGGCCATCCTCGGCACATACCCCCGCCGCGGCACCTGCACCAGCACCGGCCCATGCCGCAGCCCCTCCCGCACCGCCTGCCAGGCAAGGGTGGGCAACCGAGCGGCCCGAGCGGCCTCGTCCCGTGCGAGATCCCCGTCCCCCACGGTCCGTACGAGCGGAGCCGCGCCCCGCACCTGCTCGCGCGCGGCGACCAGGGGCCGGGCCCAGCCGCTCTCCACGAGCTGGGCGGCCTCGACGGTGCAGCTCCAACTCCCCAGCAAAAAGGCGCACTTGTCCTGCGCGGCCCGCAGCAGCAGCACCTCACGCGCATGGGGCTGCGGGGCATGCTGCTCGCTGTGGCTGTCGTCGCCGTCGTCCCAGAGGGCGACCAGCCCGAGATCGCGCACCGGAGCGAACATCGCGGCCCGGGTCCCCACGACCGCCCGCACGCTCCCCCGCCGCACCGCGAGCCACTCCCGATACCGCTTCTCGGGCCCGGCATCGGCGGTCAGCACCGCATGCCGTCCCTTGCCCATCAGCGAGGTCAGCGCGTCGTCGACCCGCGCGACCGCCCGCCCGTCCGGCAGCACGACCAGCGCCCCACGCCCCGAGGCCAGCGTGGCGACGACGGCCCGGGCGATCTCCGCACTCCACTCGGGCCCGGGCAACGCGTTCCACACGGCCCGCGGCGCACCCCCGGAGGCGAGCGCCTCCAGAAATCCGGCCCCCCGCTCATACCGCCCCCACGACCCCGCCTCGGGCCGACCAGGCGCGGAAAGCGGCTCCGGAGAGAGCCGCTGCTCGGCCCGGGCACTGCGCGGCGGCACGGCGAGCTGCAACACATCGGCGAGCCCCCCGGCGTACCGATCAGCAACGGCCCGTGCGAGCCCCAACAGTTCCTCGCTCAACACCCGCTCGGGCGAAACGACCTGCGCAAGCGCCGCCAGCGGCCCGGAGTAGTCCGACTCGGCGACCCGCTCGACCAGGAACCCGTCGATGAGCCCCCCGCCCTCACGCCGCCCCTCACGCACCCGGTGCCGCCCGGCCCCGAACCGCACCCGCACCCGCACCCCGGGCTGCGCGTCCGCGTCCAGCTCCGCCGGCACGGCATAGTCGAAGTACCGGTCGAGATGCAGCACCCCCTTGTCGACCAGCACCCGCGCCACGGGCAGTTCCTTGGCCAGGTCGGCACCCCGCCAGGTCCGCGGCTTGGCCCTGGGCACACTGGCCTTGCGCACGCTCTCCCGAATGAGCGCAAGCTGCTCGGGCGGCGCCCCCTCGGCCCCACCACCCGACTGCCCGTTCTCGCTGCTCACGCTTGCATTCTTACCAAACGCCACTGACAACCGACGGCGCCCGAGTTCCCCAACGGCGACGGACCGCACCCTGCCTTGGACCACTCGGCCACGCCACCGGGACCACCCCCGGCCGACGGCGGGATTCGAACCCGCGGGGGCCACAGCCCCGAAGTACCCGTCCCCTTCGCACCGGACGCACCGGCGTCGATCCTCCCGAGATCAAGCCGACGGCGGCACACACGCTCAGATTCACCGCGTACCCGTGGGCACACTCCACCGAAGTAACCGCAGCCATCGCACCGGAAGATCACCAGCATACGAATCCACAAGCCCGACGCTCCAGCCATTTCCGTGCCCCAGCCGCACGACACCTGACAAACACCGAGGCCCGGCCCCCCAAGGGGAACCGGGCCTCGTGCGACCTCGTGAAGCCGGGCAGGCCCTACAGTCCCGCCGCCTTCCGCAGCGCCTCCACCCGGTCCGTCCGCTCCCAGGTGAACTCCGGCAGTTCGCGGCCGAAGTGGCCGTAGGCGGCCGTCTGGGCGTAGATCGGGCGGAGCAGGTCCAGGTCGCGGATGATGGCCGCCGGGCGGAGGTCGAAGACCTCGTCGATGGCCTTCTCGATCTTCTCGGTGTCGATCTTGGCGGTGCCGAAGGTCTCGACGAACAGGCCGACCGGCTCGGCCTTGCCGATCGCGTACGCCACCTGCGCCTCGCAGCGCGAGGCCAGGCCGGCCGCGACGACGTTCTTGGCGACCCAGCGCATCGCGTACGCCGCCGAGCGGTCCACCTTGGACGGGTCCTTGCCGGAGAAGGCGCCGCCGCCGTGGCGGGCCATGCCGCCGTATGTGTCGATGATGATCTTCCGGCCGGTCAGGCCCGCGTCACCCATGGGACCGCCGATCTCGAAGCGGCCGGTGGGGTTGACCAGGAGGCGGTAGTTCTCGGTGTCGAGCTTGATGCCGTCGTCGAGGAGGGCCTTGAGCTCCGGCTCGACCACGAACTCCCGGATGTCGGGGGCGAGGAGCGAGTCCAGGTCGATGTCGGACGCGTGCTGCGAGGAGACGACCACGGTGTCCAGACGGACCGCCTTGTCGCCGTCGTACTCGATGGTGACCTGCGTCTTGCCGTCCGGGCGCAGGTAGGGGATGGTGCCGTTCTTGCGGACCTCGGACAGGCGCTTGGACAGGCGGTGCGCCAGGAAGATCGGCAGCGGCATCAGGGTGGGCGTCTCGTCCGTCGCGTAGCCGAACATCAGGCCCTGGTCGCCGGCGCCCTGCCGGTCCAGCTCGTCGATTTCTCCGCCTGCGGCGGCACCCTCGACCCGGGACTCGTACGCCGTGTCCACGCCCTGCGCGATGTCCGGCGACTGCGCGCCGATCGACACCGACACACCGCAGGAGGCGCCGTCGAAGCCCTTCTTGGAGGAGTCGTAGCCGATCTCGAGGATCTTGTTGCGGACCAGCGTCGCGATGTCCGCGTACGTCTTGGTCGTAACCTCTCCGGCCACGTGTACCAGGCCGGTCGTGATCAGGGTCTCGACGGCGACCCGGGACGTCGGGTCCTCGCGCAGAAGCGCGTCGAGAATGGTGTCGCTGATCTGGTCAGCGATCTTGTCGGGGTGACCCTCGGTCACGGACTCCGAGGTGAACAGGCGACGGGACACAACGCTCCCTGTGGTTGCAGCGGCTGCTGGCTGATCATTGGCGGACGGGACGGGGGCTGCGCCCGGCGTCGTCCGAGGACAGTTTATCTGTCGCGCTCGTTCACGGACCCCCTGTCTCGCCTCTCGGGAGGGCTGTGACCTGCGGCACGGGCATTCTGCCCAATGTCACCTGCCCTTGACCAGGGACGCCACACCGGAATCGAGGAAGCCTCTGGTGAGGCCCGAGCGCATCAAACATTTCCCCCCAGTTGTCGCGCCACCAGGTCCCACACAGTTTCGGCCAGGGCCTCCTTGGGCCCGTGCGGTACCGGGGTCTCGCTGCCGTCGGCGCCCAGGACGACCGCCTCGTTCTCCTCGGAGCCGAAGGTCTTGCGCTCCCCCACCTCGTTCACCACGAGCAGGTCGCACCCCTTGCGCGCCAGCTTCTTGCGGCCGTTGGCCAGCACATCGTCGGTCTCGGCGGCGAAGCCGACGATCACCTGGCCGGGGCGGGCGCGGTCGGTCGAGATCTCCGCGAGGATGTCCGGATTCCGCACCAGGACGATGGGCTCGGGTTCCTGGTCGTCCTTCTTCTTGATCTTTCCGGCCGCGTACGTCGCCGGCCGGAAGTCGGCCACCGCGGCCGCCATCACCACCGCGTCGGCGTCCGACGCCGCCTTGAGGACCGCCTCCCGCAACTGCACGGCGGTGCCGACCGGCACGACGTCCACGCCCGCCGGGTCGGGCAGCGAGGCGTTGGCGGCGATCAGCGTGACCCGGGCGCCCCGGGCGGCGGCGGTGCGGGCGAGGGCGTAGCCCTGCTTGCCGGAGGAGCGGTTGCCGAGGAAGCGGACGGGGTCGAGGGGCTCGCGCGTGCCGCCGGCGCTCACCACGACGTGCCGGCCCTTGAGGTCCGGCTCGGCGATGCCCCGGGCCAGGACTCGACGGCAGACCTCGAAGATCTCGGCCGGTTCGGGCAGCCGACCCTTGCCCGTGTCGACGCCCGTCAGGCGGCCGACGGCGGGTTCGATGACGACCGCGCCGCGGCGGCGCAATGTCGCCACGTTCTCCTGCGTGGCCGGGTGCTCCCACATCTCGGTGTGCATGGCCGGGGCGAAGACCACCGGGCAGCGGGCGGTGAGCAGGGTGTTGGTCAGCAGGTCGTCGGCGAGGCCGTGCGCGGCCTTGGCCAGGGTGTCGGCGGTGGCCGGGGCGACGATCACCAGGTCGGCGTGCTGGCCGATGCGGACGTGCGGGACCTCGTGGACGTCGTCCCAGACCTCGGTCGAGACGGGGTTGCCGGACAGGGCGGACCAGGTGGCGGCGCCGACGAAGTGCAGTGCGGAGGCGGTGGGCACAACCCGGACGTCATGGCCGGACTCCGTGAGTCTGCGCAGCAGCTCGCACGCCTTGTACGCGGCGATGCCGCCGCTGACCCCCAGAACGACCTTCGGCTTGTCCACCGGAACTCCCACTCGTTGAACCGACGTCTCAATGACACACCACAGGCCCGACAGTCGGGCTGCCGGGCCTGTGGAAAAGCCAGCTCAAAGCTGAAAATACTACTTGCAAAGTACTACTTACTGCGCCGGGCCCTCGACGGCCTCGGACGTCAGCAGACCCGCGTTGATCTCGCGCAGGGCGATCGAGAGCGGCTTCTCGTGGACGTGGGTGTCGACGAGCGGACCGACGTACTCGAGGAGGCCCTCGCCGAGCTGCGAGTAGTACGCGTTGATCTGGCGGGCCCGCTTGGCCGCGTAGATCACGAGGCTGTACTTCGAGTCGGTGGCCTCGAGAAGCTCGTCGATCGGCGGGTTGATGATGCCCTCGGGCGCGGAGATGGAAGAGGACACGCTCTACCTTCCGATGGATGGGAAAGATTCAGTGTGAATGATCAAGCCTGAAGGGTCGGGCACGATCACACAACGTCCATCAAGGCTAGCAGCTCGCGCGCCACGTCCTCGACGGAGGTGTTGACCA
The DNA here is from genome assembly GCF_049974585.1 of Streptomyces sp. UG1. Classification (NCBI taxonomy): domain Bacteria; kingdom Bacillati; phylum Actinomycetota; class Actinomycetes; order Kitasatosporales; family Streptomycetaceae; genus Streptomyces; species Streptomyces sp. UG1. The sequence continues at coordinate 126,383 of NZ_JBNGGG010000029.1, forward strand.
AGGTCACGTCGAACTCCGGCTCGGCCGCCAGCTCGACCTTCGCCGCGTCCAGCCGGCGCTCGATCACCTCGGGCGGCTCGGTGCCCCGCCCGGTGAGTCTGCGCACGAGCTCCTCCCAGGAGGGAGGAGCCAGGAACACCAAATGGGCCTCGGCCATGGACTCGCGGACCTGCCGCGCGCCCTGGAGGTCGATCTCCAGCAGGACGGGCTCGCCCGCCTCCAGCCGCTCCAGAACGGCCGCACGCGGCGTGCCGTAGCGGTTGCCGGCGAACTCGGCCCACTCCAGCAGCTCGCCGTTGGCGATCAGCTTGTCCATCTCGTCGTCGGTGACGAAGAAGTAGTGGACTCCGTGCCGCTCGCCGGGGCGGGGCTTACGGGTCGTCGCCGACACCGAGAGCCAGACCTCGGGGTGTTCCTTGCGCATATGGGCGACGACCGTGCTCTTGCCGACCCCGGAGGGGCCGGAGAGCACGGTCAGCCGCGGACGTTCACTCATGCAGCGATTATTCCAGCAATCCCGGAGTGCCCGGGACTCCCTGTCCCAAGTGCCGGGACTCAGGAGCCGGTGCTGCCGAACTCACGCTCCAGGGAGGCGATCTGGTTGGAGCCGAGGCCACGCACGCGGCGGCTCTCGGAGATGCCGAGTCGCTCCATGATCTGCTTGGCGCGGACCTTGCCCACGCCCGGCAGGGACTCGAGCAGTGCGGAGACCTTCATCTTGCCGATGACGTCGTTCTCCTGGCCCTGCTTGATGACCTCGTGAAGGGAGGCGCCGGAGTGCTTGAGTCGATTCTTGACCTCGGCCCGCTCCCGGCGAGCCGCGGCGGCCTTTTCGAGCGCGGCTGCGCGCTGTTCAGGGGTAAGGGGCGGAAGAGCCACGCCTACGTCACCTCGGATGTCGAACTGTCGGATACGGACCGGTGAGGAACCTAGTCGCCCCACACCTGGGGAGCCACGAGCAACACGCTTGCCCGTTGACTCTCGTCGGAGACTAGCGGGCAAGTCCGCCAGAGTCAGCGAGAACAGCGGAAAAGTCCTGGTCAGCCTCCGTCAGGCCAGACATTTAGGACATAATGCCCTGGATTTGAGGATGTATTCAGACTCAAGCCGACCGCGGGCCACTCATCGGAGGACTCCCGCGACCGGCTCGAACGCGCCTGACGGCGGTCAGACACCCGACACGGCGCTGACGATCTCGTCGGCGAAGCGTGACGCGGCCTCACGCAGCGCGACGACGTCCGGTCCGCGCCGCAGCACACCCCGGCTGACGTTCGGGACCACATTGCGCACCGCGGCGCCGAAGACCCGCGGAAGATCCGCCGGCGTGGCGCCCTGGGCCCCGATGCCGGGGGCGAGGAGCGGACCGTTGATGGACAGGTCGTACGTCGACAGGTCGCCCAGCGTCGCACCCACGACCGCCCCGAAGGAGCCCATCGGCCGCTCCCCCTCGTTCTCGGCCGCCAGGTGCGCCAGCATCGTCGCGCCGACGGTGCGGCCGTCCGCGCGGACCGCGTGCTGCACCTCGCCGCCCTCGGGGTTGGAGGTCAGCGCGAGCACGAACAGGCCCGCGCCGCTCTCCCGGGCCAGCGCGACGGCCGGCGAGAGCGATCCGTAGCCGAGGTACGGCGAGACGGTCAGCGCGTCCGAGAACAGCGGGGAGTCCTTGTGCAGGAAGGACTCGGCGTACGCGGCCATGGTCGAGCCGATGTCGCCGCGCTTGGCGTCCATCACGACCAGGGCGCCGGCCGCCCGCGCCTCCTCGACCGACTTCTCCAGGACGGCGATGCCGCGCGATCCGAAGCGCTCGAAGAACGCGCTCTGCGGCTTGAGCATGGCGACCCGGTCGGCCATCGCCTCGACGACGGTACGGCTGAACCGCTCCAGGCCGGCCACGTCGTCGTCCAGGCCCCACTCGGCGAGCAGGGACGCGTGCGGGTCGATGCCGACGCACAGCGGGCCGCGCGCGTCCATGGCGTGGCGCAGGCGTGCGCCGAAGGGCTCGGTCATGCCGTCTTCCTCACGTCGGCGCCGACCGCGTCGGCGAGGGTGGCGTACGGGCTCGTGCGCAGGCGCGCGGCGAGACCCTTGTGGATGGCACGGCCCCAGAAGGGACCCTCGTAGATGAACGCGCTGTATCCCTGTACGAGCGTGGCACCGGCGAGGATGCGCTGCCAGGCGTCCTCGGCGTTCTCGATGCCGCCGACGCCCACGAGGGTGATGCGGTCGCCCACGCGCGCGTAGAGGCGCCGCAACACCTCCAGGGAGCGCGCCTTGAGGGGTGCGCCGGAGAGCCCGCCGGTCTCCTTCACGAGCGAGGGTTCGGATTTCAGACCGAGTCCCTCGCGCGCGATGGTGGTGTTGGTGGCGATGATCCCGTCCAGGCCGAGCTCGACGGCCAGGTCGGCGACGGCGTCGACGTCCTCGTCGGCGAGGTCCGGCGCGATCTTCACAAGCAGCGGGACGCGACGCGAGGTGACCGTGCGGTCGGCCGCATCGCGGACCGCGCTCAGCAGGGGGCGCAGCGCCTCGGTAGCCTGCAGATCGCGCAGCCCCGGCGTGTTCGGTGACGACACGTTCACGACCAGGTAGTCGGCGTACGGCGCGAGCCGCTCGGTCGACTTCACATAATCGCCGACGGCCTCCGTCTCCGGGACGACCTTGGTCTTGCCGATGTTGACGCCCACGACGGTCCTGAACACCGGCTCACGCGACGCCAGGCGGGCCGCCACGGCCAGCGAGCCCTCGTTGTTGAAGCCCATGCGGTTGATCAGCGCCCGGTCCTTCACGAGCCGGAACAGCCGCCGCTTGGGGTTGCCCGGCTGCGCCTCGCCGGTCACCGTGCCGATCTCGACGTGGTCGAAGCCCAGCATCGACATCCCGTCGATCGCGACCGCGTTCTTGTCGAAGCCCGCGGCGAGCCCGAAGGGGCCGTGCATGCGCAGCCCGAAGGCCTCGGTGCGCAGCTCCTTGTGGCGGGGGGCGAGCGCGGCGGCGACGAAGGTGCGCAGCACGGGGATCCTGACGGCGAGCCGGATCCAGCGGAACGCCAGGTGGTGTGCCTGCTCCGGGTCCATCCGTTTGAAAACCAGACGGAAGAAGAGTTTGTACATCTCGAGAGTCCTCAACGTCCTCATTGAAGAGAAGGTCCTCATGAAGAGGGGGACACCGTTTCCGGTGTCCCCCTCAGGGCTGCTAGTCGCGGGCCGCGGTCAGATGCTCGGCGTGTTCCTGCAGTGAACGCACGCCCACATCACCGTGGTTGAGGGCGTCGATGCCCTGGACGGCGGCGGCGAGCGCCTGGACCGTCGTCAGACAGGGCACGGAGCGCGCCACGGCCGCCGTACGGATGTCGTAGCCGTCGAGACGGCCGCCGGTGCCGTACGGGGTGTTGACGATGAGGTCGACCTCGCCGTCGTGGATGAGCTGGACGATGGTCCGCTCGCCGTTCGGGCCGGTGCCCTCGGACTGCTTGCGTACGACGGTGGCGTTGATGCCGTTGCGCTTGAGCACCTCGGCCGTGCCGGACGTGGCGAGCAGCTCGAAGCCGTGCGCGACCAGTTCGCGCGCCGGGAAGATCATCGAGCGCTTGTCGCGGTTGGCGACCGAGATGAAGGCGCGGCCCTTGGTGGGCAGCGGGCCGTAGGCGCCCGCCTGCGACTTGGCGTACGCCGTGCCGAAGACGGAGTCGATGCCCATGACCTCGCCGGTGGAGCGCATCTCCGGGCCGAGGACGGTGTCGACGCCGCGCCCGTGGATGTCGCGGAAGCGCGACCACGGCATGACGGCCTCCTTGACGGAGATCGGCGCGTCGAGCGGCAGCTCGCCGCCGTCGCCGGTCGCCGGAAGCAGGCCCTCGGCGCGCAGTTCGGCGATGGTCGCGCCCAGCGAGATCCGGGCGGCGGCCTTCGCCAGCGGCACCGCGGTCGCCTTGGAGGTGAAGGGGACCGTACGGGACGCGCGCGGGTTGGCCTCCAGGACGTAGAGGATGTCGCCGGCCATCGCGAACTGGATGTTGATCAGGCCGCGCACGCCGACTCCGCGCGCGATGGCCTCGGTCGAGGCCCGCAGGCGCTTGATGTCGAAGCCGCCGAGCGTGATCGGGGGCAGGGCGCACGCCGAGTCGCCGGAGTGGATGCCGGCCTCCTCGATGTGCTCCATGACGCCGCCGAGGTAGAGCTCGGTGCCGTCGTAGAGGGCGTCGACGTCGATCTCGATCGCGTCGTCCAGGAACCGGTCGACCAGGACCGGCCGCGAGGGGCTGATCTCGGTCGACTCGGCGATGTAGGACTCCAGCCGGGTCTCGTCGTACACGATCTCCATGCCGCGCCCGCCGAGGACGTACGACGGCCGCACCAGGACCGGGTAGCCGATCTCGTCGGCGATGGCCTTGGCCTCGGCGAAGGTGGTCGCGGTGCCGTGCTTGGGGGCCGGCAGCCCGGCCTCCTTCAGTACCTGGCCGAAGGCGCCGCGGTCCTCGGCGGCGTGGATGGCCTCCGGGGACGTACCGACGATCGGCACCCCGCTGTCCTTCAGGGCCTGCGACAGGCCCAGCGGGGTCTGGCCGCCGAGTTGCACGACGACACCCGCCACCGGGCCGGCCTGCTGCTCCGCGTGGACGATCTCCAGCACGTCCTCCAGCGTCAGCGGCTCGAAGTACAGGCGGTCGGAGGTGTCGTAGTCCGTGGAGACGGTCTCCGGGTTGCAGTTGACCATCACGGTCTCGTACCCGGCGTCGCTCAGCGCGAAGGAGGCGTGGACGCAGGAGTAGTCGAACTCGATGCCCTGGCCGATGCGGTTGGGGCCGGAGCCCAGGATGATGACGGCCGGCTTCTCGCGCGCGGCGACCTCGGTCTCCTCGTCGTAGGAGGAGTAGAAGTACGGCGTCTTCGCGGCGAACTCGGCGGCGCAGGTGTCGACCGTCTTGTAGACCGGGCGGATGCCGAGCGCGTGCCGCACCTCGCGCACGACGTCCTCGCGCAGCCCGCGGATCTCGCCGATCTGCTGGTCGGAGAAGCCGTGCCGCTTGGCCTCGGCGAGCAGCTCGGGGGTGAGCTCCGGCGCCTCGGCGAGCTCGTCGGCGATCTCCTTGATGAGGAAGAGCTGGTCGACGAACCACGGGTCGATCTTGGTGGCCTCGAAGACCTCTTCCTGCGTGGCGCCCGCGCGAATGGCCTGCATGACGGCGTTGATACGGCCGTCGGTCGGGCGGACCGCCTCTTCGAGGAGGAGAGCCTTGTCGCCCACCTCACCGACGAAGGTGAACTGGCTGCCCTTCTTCTCCAGCGACCGCAGCGCCTTCTGGAAGGCCTCGGTGAAGTTGCGGCCGATGGCCATGGCCTCGCCGACCGACTTCATGGTGGTCGTCAGCGTGGAGTCCGCCTGCGGGAACTTCTCGAAGGCGAAGCGGGGTGCCTTCACCACCACGTAGTCGAGCGTCGGCTCGAAGGAGGCCGGGGTCTCCTGTGTGATGTCGTTCGGGATCTCGTCGAGGGTGTAGCCGACGGCCAGCTTGGCGGCGATCTTGGCGATCGGGAAGCCGGTCGCCTTGGAGGCGAGGGCCGACGAGCGCGACACGCGCGGGTTCATCTCGATGACGATGACGCGGCCGTCGACCGGGTTCACCGCGAACTGGATGTTGCAGCCGCCGGTGTCGACGCCGACCTCGCGGATGACGGCGATGCCGATGTCGCGCAGGATCTGGTACTCGCGGTCGGTGAGCGTCATCGCGGGCGCGACGGTGATCGAGTCGCCGGTGTGCACGCCCATCGGGTCGAAGTTCTCGATGGAGCAGACGACCACGACGTTGTCGTGCTTGTCGCGCATCAGCTCCAGCTCGTACTCCTTCCAGCCGAGGATGGACTCTTCCAGGAGCACCTCGGTGGTCGGCGAGAGCGTGAGGCCCTGGCCGGCGATGCGGCGCAGCTCCTCCTCGTCGTGCGCGAAGCCGGAGCCGGCGCCGCCCATGGTGAAGGAGGGGCGGACGACGACCGGGTAGCCGCCGAGCGTCTCGACGCCCGCGAGGACGTCCTCCATGGAGTGGCAGATGACCGAGCGGGCGGACTCGCCGTGGCCGATCTTGGCGTTGACCGCGTCGACGACCAGCTTGAACTGGTCGCGGTCCTCGCCCTTGTGGATCGCCTCGACGTTGGCGCCGATCAGCTCGACGCCGTACTTCGCCAGCACGCCGTTCTCGTGCAGCGAGATCGCCGTGTTGAGGGCCGTCTGGCCGCCCAGGGTGGGCAGCAGCGCGTCCGGCCGCTCCTTGGCGATGATCTTCTCGACGAACTCGGGGGTGATCGGCTCGACGTAGGTGGCGTCGGCGATCTCCGGGTCGGTCATGATCGTCGCCGGGTTGGAGTTCACGAGGATGACCCTGAGGCCCTCGGACTTCAGGACGCGGCACGCCTGCGTGCCGGAGTAGTCGAACTCGGCGGCCTGGCCGATGACGATCGGGCCGGAGCCGATGACCAGGACGGACTGGATATCGGTGCGCTTAGGCACGCTGGCCCTCCATCAGGGATACGAAGCGGTCGAACAGGTAGGCGGCGTCGTGCGGGCCCGCTGCCGCTTCGGGGTGGTACTGGACGCTGAAGGCCGGGCGGTCGAGGAGTTGGAGACCCTCCACCACGTTGTCGTTGAGACAGACGTGGGAGACCTCGGCGCGGCCGTAGGGGGTGTCGGAGACCTTGTCGGTCGGGGCGTCGACGGCGAAGCCGTGGTTGTGCGCGGTGACCTCGACCTTGCCGGTCGTACGGTCCTGGACCGGCTGGTTGATGCCGCGGTGGCCGTACTTCAGCTTATAGGTGCCGAAGCCGAGGGCGCGGCCGAGGATCTGGTTGCCGAAGCAGATGCCGAACAGCGGGGTGCGCCGCTCCAGGACGGCCTGCATGACGGAGACCGGGTGGTCGGCGGTGGCCGGGTCGCCCGGGCCGTTGGAGAAGAACACTCCATCGGGGTTGACGGCGTAGACGTCCTCTGCGGTCGCCGTGGCCGGCAGCACGTGCACCTCGATGCCGCGCTCGGCCATGCGGTGCGGGGTCATGCCCTTGATGCCGAGGTCGACGGCGGCGACGGTGAACTTCTTCTCCCCGATCGCCGGGACGACGTACGCCTCCTTGGTGGCGACCTCGGCGGAGAGGTCGGCGCCCTTCATCTCGGGGGCCTGGCGGACCTCGGCGAGCATGACGCCCTCGTCGGGCAGCGCGTTGCCGGAGAAGATGCCGACACGCATGGCGCCGCGCTCGCGCAGATGGCGGGTCAGCGCGCGCGTGTCGATGCCGGAGATGCCGACGACGCCCTGGTGGCGCAGCTCGTCGTCCAGCGAGCGCCGGGAGCGCCAGTTGGACGGCACGCGCGCGGGGTCGCGCACGACGTAGCCGGCGACCCAGATCTGCTTGCTCTCCGGGTCCTCGTCGTTGACGCCGGTGTTGCCGACGTGCGGGGCGGTCATCACGACGACCTGGCGGTGGTACGACGGGTCGGTGAGGGTCTCCTGGTAGCCGGTCATGCCGGTGGAGAACACGGCCTCGCCGAAGGTCACCCCCACGGCCCCGTAGGCGCGGCCGCGGAAGATCCGGCCGTCCTCCAGGACGAGTACGGCGGGAGCCGCCTTGTGCCTCGGTGAGGCGGTCCCCTGGATGGAGGTCGTCATCGTTCGGCGCCTTCCGTGCTGTTGTTCTTGATCATGGAGTTAATGACGTCGACCCATTCGTTGTGCTCCGCCGCGTGGTCGGAGCGGAACCCGGAGTCGATCAGCCGGTCACCGTGCGCCCAGGTCACGACGAGCAGCCCGCCCTCGGTCAGGACCTTGCCGGCGATGCCCTTGTCGAGCCGGGCCTCGCGCAGTTGCGCGGCCGGGACGAAGAAGTCGCTCGCACCGGGGCGTACGACGTCCACTCCCGCGTCCGTCAAGGTGAGCTCGACCCGGCTGCGGGTGCCCAGGCCGTGCGCCACGATGCGGTCCAGCCACTGACCGGCGGTGGTGGAGCCGTGGTAGCGGCCGCTCATGCTCAGTCTCGCCGGGCCGGGGGCTTCCGGCGCGCTGGGTAGCTCGGGCAGGTCGCCCTGGAGGGTGCCGCGCCACTTCCAGCCCTCGCGCATCAGCCAGTAGACGAGCGCGACGAAGAGGAGGAGTCCGACGACCCAGCCGATGCGGGCGGCCCAGTCGGTGACCTCGGCCGATTCCTTCTCGGCGGCCAGCAGGATTACAGGTGTCACGTGAGCTTCCCGTCGACGAGCGTGGCCTTGCCCCGGAGCCACGTGTGCGTCACACGGCCCGGCAGCTCACGCCCCTCGTACGGAGTGTTGCGGCTGCGCGAGGCGAAGCCCGCGGGGTCCACGGACCCACGGTATTCCGTGTCGACGAGCGTGAGGTTGGCGGGCTCACCAGCCGAGACGGGACGGCCGTGCCCGTTCGCCCGCCCGATCCCGGCGGGCTTGAAGGACATGCGCTCGGCGACCCCGGCCCAGGTGAGGAGCCCGGTGTCCACCATGGTCTCCTGCACCACTGACAACGCGGTCTCCAGGCCGACCATCCCCATGGCGGCCGCGGCCCATTCGCAGTCCTTGTCCTCGTGCGGGTGCGGGGCGTGGTCGGTGGCGACGATGTCGATCGTGCCGTCGGCGAGCGCCTCGCGCAGCGCCAGCACGTCCCGCTCGGTGCGCAGCGGCGGGTTCACCTTGTAGACGGGGTTGTAGGTGCGCACCAGCTCGTCGGTGAGGAGCAGGTGGTGCGGGGTGACCTCGGCGGTGACGTCGATGCCGCGGGACTTGGCCCAGCGCACGATCTCGACGGACCCGGCGGTCGACAGGTGGCAGATGTGGACGCGCGAGCCGACGTGCTCGGCGAGCAGGACATCCCGGGCGATGATCGATTCTTCGGCCACCGCGGGCCAGCCCCCGAGACCCAGCTCGGCGGAGACGACGCCCTCGTTCATCTGGGCGCCCTCGGTCAGCCGCGGCTCCTGCGCGTGCTGGGCGACGACACCGCCGAAGGCCTTCACGTACTCGAGCGCGCGCCGCATGATCACGGCGTCGTCGACGCACTTGCCGTCGTCGGAGAAGACGGTGACGCCGGCGGCGGACTCGTGCATGGCGCCCAGCTCGGCGAGCTTCTTGCCCTCCAGGCCGACGGTGACGGCGCCGATGGGCTGTACGTCGCAGTAGCCGTGCTCCCGGCCGAGCCGGTAGACCTGCTCGACGACACCGGCGGTGTCGGCGACGGGGAAGGTGTTGGCCATGGCGAACACGGCCGTGTAGCCGCCGGAGGCCGCCGCGCGCGTGCCGGTCAGCACGGTCTCGGAGTCCTCGCGGCCCGGCTCACGCAGATGGGTGTGCAGGTCGACCAGGCCCGGCAGCAGCACTTTGCCCGCCGCCTCGACGACCTGGGCGTCCTCGGCGGACAGCCCGCTGCCCACGGCCTCGATGACGGAGCCGTCGATCAGCACGTCCTGCGGCTCGCCGCCGAGCACCTTCGCACCACGGATCAGGATCTTGCTCATCTGTCTTACTTCTCCTCGGTACGGATGTAGGTGACGGCGGGCTCGTTGCCGCCCAGCAGCAGGTACAGCACGGCCATCCGGATGGAGACTCCGTTTGCGACCTGCTCGATGGCGGTGCAGCGCTCCGAGTCGGCGACCTCGGCGGTGATCTCCATACCGCGGACCATCGGGCCGGGGTGCATCACGATGGCGTGCTCGGGCATCCGCGCCATGCGGTCGCCGTCGAGGCCGTAGCGCCGCGAGTACTCGCGCTCGGTCGGGAAGAACGCGGCGTTCATGCGCTCGCGCTGCACGCGCAGCATCATCACCGCGTCGGACTTGGACAGCGTGGCGTCGAGGTCGTACGACACCTCGCAGGGCCAGGTCTCGATGCCGACCGGCAGCAGGGTCGGCGGCGCGACGAGGGTGACCTCGGCGCCGAGGGTGTGCAGCAGGTCGACGTTGGAGCGGGCGACCCGGCTATGCAGGACGTCGCCGACGATCGTGATGCGCCGGCCGGCCAGGTCCTGCCCTATCCCGGCGTCCCGCCCGACCAGCCGCCGCCGCATGGTGAAGGCGTCCAGCAGGGCCTGGGTGGGGTGCTGGTGGGTGCCGTCGCCGGCGTTGATGACGGCCGCGTCGATCCAGCCGGAGTTGGCGAGGCGGTAGGGCGCGCCGGAGGCGCCGTGCCGGATGACCACGGCGTCGACGCCCATGGCCTCCAGGGTCTGGGCGGTGTCCTTCAGGGACTCGCCCTTGGAGACGCTCGACCCCTTGGCGGTGAAGTTGATGACGTCCGCGGACAGCCGCTTCTCGGCGGCCTCGAAGGAGATGCGCGTGCGCGTGGAGTCCTCGAAGAAGAGGTTCACGACGGTGCGGCCGCGCAGGGTCGGCAACTTCTTGATCGGCCGGTCGGCGACCCGGGCCATCTCCTCGGCGGTGTCGAGGATCAGGACGGCGTCGTCGCGGGTGAGGTCGGCGGCCGAGATGAGATGACGCTGCATCTGTCAGGCTCCGTAAGGCAGTTCAGGTCGGGAGAATTCGGGCAGGCGGAGGCGTTGCGTACCCACAGGGGTGTACGCCGACCGTCTGCTACGGGCTCTGCTTGGCGCCGAGCAGCACGGTGTCGCGACCGTCCTCCTCGGCGAGCTGGACCTTGACCGTCTCCCGCAGCGACGTGGGGATGTTCTTGCCGACGTAGTCGGCGCGGATGGGCAGCTCGCGGTGGCCGCGGTCGACGAGGACCGCGAGCTGGACCGCGCGCGGGCGCCCGATGTCGTTCAGGGCGTCGAGGGCGGCTCGGATGGTCCGGCCGGAGAAGAGGACGTCGTCGACGAGGACGACGAGCCGGCCGTCGATGCCGTCACCGGGGATCTCGGTGCGGGCCAGCGCACGCGGCGGGTGCATGCGCAGGTCGTCGCGGTACATGGTGATGTCGAGCGAGCCGAGCGAGATCTTGCGCTCGGTGATCTCCTCCAGCTTGGCGGCGAGCCGCTGGGCGAGGAAGACGCCTCGGGTGGGAATGCCGAGGAGCACCACGTCGTCGGCGCCCTTGGCGCGTTCGACGATCTCGTGGGCGATGCGGGTCAACACCCGCGCGATGTCAGGGCCTTCGAGCACGGGCCTGGCGTCGGACGCTTGTGTGTCCTGATGCCTGTCCATACGAAAGGGACCTCCTTCTCCGCCTCACGGGACGGACCTTAAAGGACGTCTGGTTTGCGCCACCCACCGTATCAGGCCGCCGACGCGCGCCTCATCACCCCCATGGCCCAATCGGCCACCGATAGCACGGAAGAGTCGGTGTGGACCATTCGGCTTGACGCGCCAGAGTAACGCTGCGTAACCTCACAGTGAGTTACCAACCGCGCGGCACGGAACCCAGCCAGTCGCGTCGACACAGTGTCCGGGGAGCTATATGTCCAGCGAATACGCCAAACAGCTCGGGGCCAAGCTCCGGGCCATCCGCACCCAGCAGGGCCTTTCCCTCCACGGTGTCGAGGAGAAGTCCCAGGGACGCTGGAAGGCCGTCGTGGTCGGTTCGTACGAGCGCGGCGACCGTGCCGTGACCGTGCAGCGCCTCGCCGAGTTGGCGGATTTCTACGGCGTGCCGGTACAGGAGCTGCTGCCGGGCACCACGCCGGGCGGAGCCGCCGAGCCGCCGCCGAAGCTGGTGCTGGACCTGGAGCGGCTGGCCCACGTCCCGGCCGAGAAGGCAGGGCCTCTGCAGCGCTATGCCGCGACCATCCAGTCGCAGCGCGGCGACTACAACGGCAAGGTGCTCTCGATCCGCCAGGACGACCTGCGCACACTCGCCGTCATCTACGACCAGTCCCCCTCTGTCCTGACCGAGCAGCTCATCAGCTGGGGTGTGCTGGACGCGGACGCGCGCCGCGCGGTCTCCCACGCCGAGGAGAGCTGACCGCTCCACGGCCTGAGCAGAAACGTACCGCCGGGGTGGCCGGAACCCATCGGGTTGCGGCCACCCCGGCGGCATTCTGCCGCCTGAGGAGACCCCAGAGGTACAGAAAGACGCGGGAGGGGCCGCAGCGGTTGCTGCGGCCCCTCCCGCGTCTATCGAAAAAACCCTTACGCCTCGTCCCGGCGCAGCGAGGGCTTGAGGTCCTTGAGGCGGCCGAGCAGGCCGTTGACGAACGAGGGCGACTCGTCCGTGGAGAACTCCTTGGCGAGCTGCACCATCTCGTCCAGCACGACGGCGTCCGGCGTCTCGTCGACCCAGATCAGCTCGTATGCGCCGAGGCGCAGGATGTTGCGGTCCACCACCGGCATCCGGTCGAGCGTCCAGCCGACGGAGTACTGGGCGATCAGCTCGTCGATGCGCTTGGCTTGCGCCGCGTAGCCCTCGACGAGCTGCATCGTGTACTCGCTCACCGGCGGCTGCCGGGTGTCGGTCCGGGAGAGCCGGATCCAGTCCGCGAGGACCGTCAGGACGTCGGCGCCGCGCTGGTCGCCCTCGAAGAGGATCTGGAAGGCGCGCTTGCGGGCCGTGTTGCGGGCGGCCAATTTAGCTGTTCACCCGGCCGAGGTAGTCGCTCGTGCGGGTGTCGACCTTGATCTTCTCACCGGTGGTGATGAAGAGCGGGACCTGGATCTGGTGGCCGGTCTCCAGGGTGGCGGGCTTGGTGCCGCCGGTGGAGCGGTCGCCCTGGACGCCCGGCTCGGTCTCCTGGATGGTCAGCTCGACGGCGGCCGGGAGCTCGACGAAGAGCACCTCGCCCTCGTGCTGCGCGACGGTGGCCATGAAGCCCTCGACGAGGAAGTTCGCGGCGTCGCCGACGGCCTTCCGGTCGACCATGAGCTGGTCGTAGGTCTCCATGTCCATGAAGACGAAGTACTCGCCGTCCATGTACGAGAACTGCATGTCGCGCTTGTCGACGGTGGCCGTCTCGACCTTCACGCCGGCGTTGAAGGTCTTGTCGACGACCTTCCCGGAGAGCACGTTCTTGAGCTTGGTGCGCACGAAGGCCGGGCCCTTGCCGGGCTTGACGTGCTGGAACTCGACGACGGACCAAAGCTGGCCGCCTTCGAGCTTGAGCACCATGCCGTTCTTGAGGTCGTTCGTGGAAGCCACGGTTGCGGAATCTCCTGGACTGACGTGGACGACCCCGGCGCACGCCACTGTCTACAGGGCGAGCAGCTCCTTGGTCGTGATGGTGAGTAGCTCGGGTCCGCCGTCCGCCTCGGGGCGAACGACGAGCGTGTCATCGATCCGGACACCACCCCGGCCCGGGAGGTGGACCCCCGGTTCGACGGTGACCGGCACGCAAGCGTCCAGTTTACCCATGGCCGCGGGAGCCAACTGCGGGTCCTCGTCGATTTCGAGTCCCACGCCATGCCCCATCAGCGACGGAAGGCCCTCCGTGTGCCCCGCGGAATCCAGCACCTGGCGCGCGGCACGATCGACGTCGCGATAGGCGGCGCCGGGCGCCAGACTCTCCCGTCCGGCGCGCTGGGCTGCGAAGACCAGGTCGTACAGCTCGATCTGCCAGTCGGCGGGGGACGTACCGATGACAAAGGTACGGCCGATCTCGCAGCGGTAGCCACGGTACGTGGCCCCGAGGCAGACGGAGAGGAAGTCGCCCTCCTCGACGCGGCGGTCGGTGGGCCGGTGGGCCCGCCGGCCGGCGTTCGGGCCGGTGGCGACGGCGGTGGGGAAGGCGGGGCCGTCGGCGCCGTGATCGACGAGACGCCGCTCCAGTTCCAGGGCGAGGTGGCGTTCGGTGCGGCCGACGAGGATGGATTCGAGGAGCTCGCCCAGCGCCTGGTCGGCGATCTCGGCGCCGATGCGGAGGCAGGAGATCTCCTCCTCGTCCTTGACGACGCGGAGCTGCTCGACGGCGCCGCCGAGGTCGGCGAGGCGCAGGCGCGGGACGACCGAGCGGATGGCTCGGTGGCGGGCCACCGTGAGGTGGTGCTCCTCCACGGCGAGGCACTCCCCGCCCTGTGCCGCCGCGAGATCGGCCGCCGCGACGGCGGGGTCGCCTCCGGCGCCGGGGAGGGTGTGGATCCGCAGCGCCTCGTCGGGACGGCCGTCAGTGGGTCGGTCGTCGGGCGGGCCGGTGCGCACGAGCAGGTCTTCGGTCTTGCCGAGGAGCAGCACGGCGCCCTGCGGGGCGGCGCCCGCGAGGTAGCGGACGTTTGCGGGGCGGGAGATCAGCGCGGTGGCGCTGCCGCCGGCTTGGCAGCGTTCCCGTACCCGGGTTCGGCGGGCGACGTACACCTCGGACATGACACGAGCGTAGGAGGCTCGTCTGGTTTGTGCCGGTTGGGAGGGCGTTCGGGGGACGGGGTGCCACGTGAGGTTGTGTGCCGTCTGCGGGTGCGTGGGGGCTGGTCGCGCAGTTCCCCGCGCCCCTTAGGTGGGTCCAGTCCCGTTGGCTACCACTGCGGTGGGCTTGCGATCGAGCGGGCCAGTACGTCGTCCAGGACCCGGGCCGTCTGCGGTACGTCGAGTTGGGAGTTGTCGATGATCGGCAGGCCCGAGCCGTACCAGCCCGCCATGCGGCCGTGGATGCGGGCGACCTCCTCGTCGGTGAGGCGGCGGTTGCCCGAGCGTTCGGCGTTGCGCTCCAGGACGATCTCCAGGCCCGGGAGCAGGACGACCGGCAGCAGGCCGGGGCCGACGTGGCGCTTCCAGCCGCCGAGGCCGACGACGGGACGGTCGGGGAAGACCGCGTCGTCGAGGATGCAGGAGATACCGTTGGCCAGGAAGTTGCGCGCGGCGAAGCCGCAGGTGCGGCGGGCCAGGCGGTACTGGGCCTCGGAGTGGTCGTTCCAGCCGGACTGGGGGTCGGCGAAGCCCGAGCGGACCCATTCGCGTACGTCGTCGAGGCTGATGTGGGCCGTGGGGACCCGGCGGTGGTCCGCCCAGTACTTGGCGACGCTGGTCTTGCCGGCCCCGGCCGGGCCGATGAGCAGCACCGCGATGGTCGTGGTCGTCGGGTCGGGTGTCGCGGCGGCGGGCGGGGGGCTCGGCACGCCGACGGGGGCGCCGGGCGGCAGCGGTACATGGCCCGTGGTCTCGGGCGTCGGCGGGGCGTGAACCTGCGGCGGCGTGTGCGCGACCGGTGCGGGGGGTGTGAAGCCCGGTGCCGGAGGAGGCGGAGGTACGGGAGCTGATCCCTGCTGCGGGGCGGGGCCCTGGTGCCCGCCCGGGTGGTGTCCGGCCGGTGACCAGCCGTGCCCCGACTGGTGGGGCGGCGGCAGCGGAGAACCCACTGCGTGCTGCATCCGGTGCCACTCCGTCTCGTCTTCCATGGCCATTGGCGCTGGCAGCGGGCACCAACCCGCCCCCTACCGAACGGTACCGCCCCCGGCCGCCGTTTGGTGAACGGCCGGTGGCGGTCTGAAGTGCCCGTCGCCACAGGCGAATCGGACGGAAAGGTGGTTCGCCGGACTTACTGGCCGACTTCGCCGTATGCGGCGAGCAGGACGGCCGGGTCCGGCCCCTCCAGGACGGTGGGCTTGGCCAGGCCGTCCAGGACGATGAAGCGCAGCAGGTCACCGCGGGACTTCTTGTCGACCTTCATCGTCTGGAGCAGCTTGGGCCACTGGTCGTAGCGGTAGTGCAGGGGCAGGCCCACCGCTTCGAGGATCGTGCGGTGCCGGTCCGCCGTCGCGTCGTCCAACCGCCCGGCGAGACGGCCGAGTTCGGCGGCGAAGTGCATGCCGACGGCCACCGCCGCGCCGTGCCGCCACTTGTAGCGCTCGTTCTTCTCGATCGCGTGACCCAGGGTGTGGCCGTAGTTGAGGATCTCCCTGAGGCCCGACTCCTTCAGGTCCGAGGAGACGACCTCGGCCTTGACCCGGATCGAGCGCTCGATCAGCTCGGCGGTGTGCGGGCCGGCCGGGGTCCGCGCCGCCTGCGGGTCGGCCTCGATCAGCTCCAGGATGACGGGGTCGGCGATGAAACCGGCCTTGATGATCTCCGCGAGACCGGACACATAGTCGTTGACCGGCAGCGACTCCAGCGCGGCCAGGTCGCACAGCACACCGGCTGGCGGGTGGAAGGCGCCGACGAGGTTCTTGCCCTCGGCGGTGTTGATGCCGGTCTTGCCGCCGACGGCCGCGTCCACCATGGCCAGCACGGTGGTGGGTACGGCGATCCAGCGCACCCCGCGCAGCCAGCTCGCGGCGACGAACCCGGCCAGGTCGGTGGTCGCGCCGCCGCCGACACCGACGATCACATCGGAGCGGGTGAAGCCGGACTGGCCCAGCGCCTTCCAGCAGTAGGCGGCCACCTCGGCGGTCTTGGCCTCCTCCGCGTTCGGCACCTGGATCGCGACGGCCTCGTAGCCCTGCCCCGCCAGGTCGGCCCGCAGCGCCTCGCCGGTCTCGGCCAGCGCCTCCGGGTGGATCACGGCGACCCGCTTGGCCTTGCCTCCGACCAACCCGCCCAGCTCGCCCAGGAGCTGACGGCCCACCAGGACCTCGTACGGGTCACTGCCAGCGGTGCCGCCGACCTGAATCCGCGTCACTGCTTCGGTCATGCGTCCTTCAACTCCAGTGCGTCCAGGGCGGCTTGGGTCACTTCTTCGGGGGTACGGCCGTCGGTGGCCACGACCGCCGTGGCGACCTCCTCGTACAGGTGCCGACGGGCCTCCATCAGCTCCCGCCACTGCTTGCGCGGGTTGACCGCGAGCAGCGGGCGGGCGGCGTTCAGGCCGGTGCGCCTGACCGCCTCCTCGACGTCCATCGAGAGGTAGACCACCCGCTGCCCGGCGAGCAGCGCGCGCGTGTCCGCGTCCAGGATCGCCCCGCCGCCGAGCGCCAGGACGCCGTCGTGCTCGGCGAGCGCCCGGTGCACCGCCCGCTTCTCCATCGCCCGGAAGGCGGGCTCGCCCTCGTCGACGAAGATCTCGGCGATGGTGCGGCCCTGCTCGGCCACGATGTCGTCGTCGGTGTCCCGGTAGCCGACGCCGAGCCGCTCGGCGAGGAGCCGCCCGACCGTGGACTTGCCCACACCCATGGGCCCGACCAGCACCACCGCAGGCGCTGCGCTCATCGGATGGCCAGGTTGTCGAGGTACGACCGGACATTGCGGCGGGTCTCGGTCACCGAGTCACCGCCGAACTTCTCCGCCACCGCGTCCGCGAGGACGAGCGCCACCATGGCCTCGGCGACGATGCCGGCCGCCGGGACCGCGGAGACGTCGGAGCGCTGGTGATGGGCCTGCGTGGCCTCGCCGGTCGTCACGTCCACCGTCCGCAGGGCCCGCGGCACGGTCGCGATCGGCTTCATCGCGGCACGCACCCGCAGCAGCTCACCCGTGGTCAGGCCGCCCTCGGTGCCGCCGGAGCGGCCGGAGACGCGGCGGATGCCCTCGGGCGTGCCCACGATCTCGTCGTGCGCCTTGGAACCGGGCACGCGGGCCAGCTCGAAGCCGTCGCCGATCTCGACGCCCTTGATCGCCTGGATGCCCATCAGAGCACCGGCCAGGCGGGCGTCCAGCTTGCGGTCCCAGTGCACATGCGAGCCCAGGCCGACGGGGACGCCGTAGGCCAGGACCTCGACCACACCGCCGAGGGTGTCGCCGTCTTTGTGGGCCTGGTCGATCTCCGCGACCATCGCCTTCGACGCGTCCGCGTCCAGGCAGCGCACCGGGTCGGCGTCGAGCTTCTCGACGTCGGCCGGCGTCGGGTACACGCCCTGCGGCGCCTTCACCGAGCACAGCTCGACGACATGGCTGACGATCTCGATGCCGGCCGTCTCCTTGAGGTACGACCGGGCGACAGCGCCGAGGGCGACACGGGCCGCCGTCTCACGCGCCGACGCCCGCTCCAGGATCGGCCGGGCCTCGTCGAAGCCGTACTTCTGCATGCCGGCCAGGTCGGCGTGGCCGGGGCGCGGGCGGGTCAGGGGCGCGTTGCGGGCGAGTCCGGCGAGGATTTCCGGATCGACCGGGTCGGCCGCCATGACCTGCTCCCACTTGGGCCACTCGGTGTTGCCCACCATGATCGCGACCGGGGAGCCGAGGGTGAGGCCGTGCCGGACGCCGCCGAGGAAGGTGACCTCGTCGCGCTCGAACTTCATGCGCGCACCGCGTCCATAGCCGAGCCGGCGCCGGGCCAGGTGGTCCGCCACCATCTCCGTGGTGATCGGCACGCCGGCGGGAAGGCCCTCCAGCGTCGCGACGAGTGCGGGGCCGTGGGACTCCCCCGCGGTCAGCCAGCGCAACCTGCTCAACGATGCTCCTCAGTGCTCGCGCCCTGGTACTGCCCTGCGTACGCGCGTCCTCGCGTACGTCGACGGCGCGACCAGGTGCGCGGCCCCGGCCCGCCATCTTCGATCCTCCCACGTCCGGCCCCGGTCCCCGGCCGTCGGTCCACCAGGCGGACTGAAAACGGACGGCGCCGGGCAGCGGCGGGGATCACGCGGGGCCGTTGCCCTGGGGCTGCTGCGGGGCGTACGTGCCGAGGAAGTCGGCGCCGCTCGGCTGGGCCGCCTGCTGCTGGGGAGCGTACGGGCCCAGGTAGTCGGCACCTCGCCCCTGCCCGTGCTGTGCCGCCGCCTGCCCCTGACGTGCGGCGCGGCGGCGGTCGATCTTGCGCTTCAGCTTGAAGACCCACGACCCGACGACGAGCAGAATGACAAGGACCAGCACCGGGATCTGAATCCAGTCCGGCATGAACTGCAGGATGACCTCGAATATCTCGCTCTTGCCGGACGCCAGCGGCACACCAGTGGACACGCTCGTACTCCCCCTCGATCCGCTCCGCCCCCTGCGGAACTCAGCGGATCTTAGCGGTTCGCGAGAGCCCGCTCGCCCGCTTTTCGCATGGCCTCCAGGGGCGCCGGCACCCGGCCGGTCATCTGCTCCACCTGCAGCACCGCCTGGTGCACCAGCAGGTCGAGCCCGCCGACGACGGCTCCGCCGTACATCGACCAGCGTGCCGCGAGGGCGGTGGGCCAGGGGTCGTAGAGCACGTCGAACAGGGTGGCGGGGCGCTCCGGTACGGCGGAGGCGAGGGTGTCCGTCGTACCGGCCGGGGTGGTCGCGATCACCAGCGGCGCGTCGAGCGCCCGGGCCGCGTCCGCCCAGTCCGCCGTACGGACCTCGACGTCGAGCCGCTCGCCCCACTGGCGCATCTCCGCGGCGCGTGCCTCGCTGCGTACGTACGCCACGACCTCACCGGTGCAGATGCGCGCGAGCGCGGCCAGCGCGGAGGACGCCGTGGCGCCGGCGCCGAGGATGGCGGCCGAGTCGACCTGTTCGATGCCGCGTTCGCGCAGTGCGGCGACCATGCCGGGGATGTCGGTGTTGTCGCCGGTGCGGCGGCCGTCCTCGGTCAGGACGACCGTGTTGACCGCCTCGACGGAGGCCGCCGTCTCGCTGATCTCGTCGAGCAGTGGGATGACGGCGCGCTTGAGCGGCATGGTCAGCGACAACCCGGCCCACTCCGGCCCGAGTTCCGCGATGAAGGCGGGCAGGGCGGCCTCGTCGATCTCGAACCGGTCGTACGACCAGCCCGTGAGTCCCAGTTCCGCGTAGGCGGCCCGGTGCAGCACCGGGGAGAGGGAGTGGGCGATGGGCGAACCTAGAACGGCGGCCCGGCGGGCGTCAGTTGCCCCTGCTCTCATTGAACTTGTCCTTGAGCTTCAGGAAATCGTCGTGGGTCTTGGCGAATTCTGTCTTGTTCACGCCGTCGGTCGCCACGAAGTAGTACCAACCCTCGTCCGTCGGATTCAGCGTCCCCTTCAGCGCGCGTTCGCCCGGGTTGCCGATGGGACCGGGCGGCAGACCCTTTTGCGAGTACGTGTTGTACGGGTCCTGGTTGTTCTTGATCTCCGACTCGCTGATGTCGATATTGCTCGTGCCCTTCAGGTAATTGAAGGTCGAGTCGAACTGCAGGGCACCGTAGGTCTCGGGATTCGCGGGGTCGAGGCGGTTGTAGACCACTTCCGCCATCTTGCGGTAGTCGTCGTCGGTCTTGCCCTCGGCCTGGACGAGGCTCGCGACCGTGATGACCTGCAGCGGGTTGTCCAGCTTGAGGGACTTGGCCTTGGCTTCCAGGTCCAGCGCGTCGTATTTGTTCGCGGCCTGGGTGACCATCTCCTTCAGGACGGCCTCGGGCTTCATGCCCTTGGCGGCGGGGTAGGTGCCCGGATAGAGGAAGCCCTCCAGCGGATCCTTGATGTCGCTGTTGTTGTTCGCCCAGCTCGGAAGTCCGAGGCTCTTGTATTTCTCGTCGGCGACCTTCTTGGTGGTGCCGGACGACAATTCGAGTTTTTCGTCGATCGCCTTGTAGACCTGCGCATTGCGCTCGCCGGGCCTGACCAGGACGTTGTTCTGACTTTCGGGGCTGAGCATCATCTCGATGGCGCTGGCGGCGGACATCTGCTTCTTCAGCAGATAGGCGCCCGCCTGGATCTTGTCCCCATCGGGATTGTCCTGCTGGGCGGCGACGAACGCGTCGACGCTCTTGACGACCCCGGCCGCCTTGAGCCGCCGGCCGATCTCGGTTCCGGGGGCACCCTTGGGGATCTCGACGGTCACCGTCTCGCTCGTGCCGTCCCCGGCGAAGTCCGGCGCCGCGCCGAAACGATCCTGGTAAAACTGATAGCCGAAATATCCGACTCCGCCCACGCCTCCGGCGAACACCAGCGCGACCACCAGACAGGCGCATCCGCTGCGGCGCTTCTTGGGCTTGTCGCCTCGGCCCCGGCGATCGCCGCGACCCGCGCCGCCCGCGCCGTCGTCGGAGTCGTCGTCATCGTCGCCACCGGCGAAGAACGCGTGTTCGCCCTGGTCCGGGCCCGGATCCCAGTCGGTCTGCGGCGGCTCCGGCTCGATGTGCCGTCGGCTCGGCGGCTCCGGCGGCGGGTAGGCGTCGGGCGTGCCGTAGTAGTCGGCCTGCTCACCGCCGTACGCCGCGGCCTGCTGCCCGTAGGGGTCGCCCGGGTCGGGGTACTGGGTGTGCGCATGGCTGCCGGTGCCCCAGCCGTTGTTGTCGTACGGCTGCTGACCCTGGCCGGCGTACTGCTGCTGGTCGTACGGGAGCGGGTACTGCTCGTGGTGCCCCTGATGCGGGTACTGCTGCGCCTGACCGTATGCGGCCTGCTGGCTGTTGCCCCAGTCGCCGTAGTGCTGCGGCTGCTGCGGATAGTGCTGCGGCCGGCCGCCGTAGGCAGCCTGTTGGCCCGTGTGGGCCTGCTGCCCTTCCCATCCGCCGTCCCCGTACAACGGGTCCTCCGGATGCCACGGTTCGGAGCCTTGGCCCCGGCCATACTCAGTCATCGATCCCCTAGAGCCGCGAGGCGGCGGTCACGCGGCTGCTGAAGATCCGGTTTCCGTCCCGCCTCTCTCTGTGCACCGGTTGTTCGAACACCGGCACATCGCGCGGAACGTTACCGTACCGCGATCAGATAACCACTTCGACGCTCTCTCCGGGGGCTTTACCTGACACCCGTTCGGATTCCAGCGCCTGCTGCAAGATGATCACAGCGGCTGCCTGATCGATCACCGACCGGCCCTTCTTCGACTTCACGCCCGAGGCGCGCAGCCCCTGACTGGCCGTCACGGTCGTCATCCGCTCGTCCACGAGCCTGACCGGTACGGGCGCGATCATGCGGGCCAGTTCCTGGGCGAAGCGGCGGACCTTGGCCGCGGCCGGGCCCTCGCCACCCCTGAGGGAGCGGGGCAGGCCGACGACCACCTCGATCGGCTCGTACTCCTCGACGAGTTGCCTGAGGCGGCGGTGAGCTGCGGGGATGTCCCGGCCCGGGACCGTCTCCACCGGGGTGGCGAGGATCCCGTCGGGGTCGCACGAGGCGACGCCGATACGGGCGTCGCCGACATCGATCGCGAGACGACGGCCGCGGCGCATGCCCCGGCCGTCGCCCCCTTCGTGTGTGTCGTCGCTCACTTGGCCGTTTCCGTCACGAGCCGTTCGACGGCGTCGACGGCGTCACCGATGGCGGCCGGGTTCTGGCCGCCGCCCTGGGCGACGTCCGGCTTGCCGCCACCGCCGCCGCCGAGGGTCTTGGCGGCCGTACGGACAAGGTCGCCGGCCTTGAGGCCGCGCTCGCGGGCGGCCTCGTTGGTGGCGATGACCGTCAGCGGCTTGCCGTTGTTGACGGTGAACAGGGCGACCACGGCGGCGCGTCCGCCCTGGATGCGGCCGCGCACGTCGAGGACGAGCTTGCGCAGGTCGTCCGGGGTGGTGCCGTCCGGGACCCGGCCGGTGACGACGGCGATGCCGCGCACGTCCTTGGCGGACTCGGCGAGACCGGCGGCGGCCTGGAGCACCTTCTCGGCGCGGAACTTCTCGATCTCCTTCTCGGCGTCCTTCAGCTTGCCGAGCATGGCGGAGACCTTCTCCGGGAGCTCCTCCGGGCGGCCCTTGATCAACTCCTGGAGCTGGGCGACGACCGTGTGCTCGCGGGCCAGGAAGTTGTAGGCGTCCACGCCGACCAGGGCCTCGATGCGGCGCACCCCGGACCCGATGGACGACTCGCCGAGCAGCTTGACCAGGCCGAGCTGGGCGGTGTTGTGCACATGCGTGCCGCCGCACAGCTCCTTGGAGAAGTCGCCGATGGTCACGACCCGGACCCGCTCGCCGTACTTCTCGCCGAACTCGGCGATGGCGCCCTGCTTCTTGGCCTCGTCGATGCCCATGACCTCGGCGTGCACGTCGAGGTCGCGGGCGAGCACCTCGTTGATCTTCTGCTCGACGTCGGTCATCACGGCCGTCGGGACGGCGGACGGCGAGCCGAAGTCGAAGCGGAAGCGGCCGGGCTGGTTCTCGGAACCGGCCTGGGCGGCCGTCGGGCCGAGGGCGTCGCGCAGGGCCTGGTGGGTGAGGTGGGTGGCCGAGTGGGCGCGGGCGATGGCCCGGCGGCGGAGGCTGTCGATCGAGGCGTGCGCCTTGGCACCGACCGTCACCTCGCCGACCTGGACGACGCCCTTGTGGACGTAGACGCCCGGAACCGGCTTCTGGCAGTCGCGGATCTCGATGACGGCGCCGGAGTCGACCTTGATCTTGCCGGTGTCGCCGATCTGGCCGCCGCCCTCGGCGTAGAACGGGGTGCGGTCGAGGACGATCTCGACCTCGTCGCCCTCGGTGGCGGCCGGGGAGGAGGTGCCGTCGACCAGGATGCCGACGATGGTGGACTCGCCCTCGGTGTCGCTGTAGCCGATGAAGTCGGTCTCGCCGACCTGGTCGGCGATCTCCCGGTAGGCGCCGGCGCCGGCGTGCCCGGTCTTCTTGGCCTGGGCGTCGGCCTTGGCGCGCTCCCGCTGTTCCTTCATCAGGCGGCGGAAGCCGTCCTCGTCCACGGAGAGGCCCTGCTCGGCGGCCATCTCCAGGGTGAGGTCGATCGGGAAGCCCCAGGTGTCGTGGAGCAGGAAGGCCTTGTCGCCGGGCAGCACGGTGGAGCCGGCGGCCTTGGTGTCGGTGACGGCCGTGTCGAGGATGTTGGTGCCGGCCTTCAGCGTCTTGAGGAAGGCGCTCTCCTCGGCGAGGGCGACCTTCTCGATGCGCTCGCGGTCGGTGATCAGCTCCGGGTACTGCTGGCCCATCATGCCGATCACGGTGTCGATGAGGTCCTTGACGACCGGGCCGGTGGCGCCGAGCAGGCGCATGTTGCGGATGGCGCGGCGCATGATGCGGCGCAGCACGTAGCCGCGGCCTTCGTTGCCGGGGGTCACGCCGTCGCCGATGAGCATCGTGGCCGTACGCATGTGGTCGGTGACCACGCGCAGGGAGACGTCCGAGGCGTGGGCGTCGCCGTAGGCGACACCGGTCAGCTCGGTGGCCTTCTTGATGACGGCCATGGAGGTGTCGATCTCGTACATGTTCTGCACGCCCTGCAGAATCATGGCGAGTCGTTCGAGGCCGAGGCCGGTGTCGATGTTCTTGCTCGGCAGCTCGCCGAGGATCTCGAAGTTGTCCTTGCCGGTGCCCTCGCCGCGCTCGTACTGCATGAAGACGAGGTTCCAGATCTCCACGTACCGCTCGTCGTTGACGGCGGGGCCGCCCTCGACGCCGAACTCGGGGCCGCGGTCGTAGTTGATCTCGGAGCAGGGGCCGCAGGGTCCGGGGACGCCCATGGACCAGTAGTTGTCCTTCATGCCGAGGCGCTGGATGCGCTCCTTCGGCACGCCGACGACCTCGTGCCAGATGCGCTCGGCCTCGTCGTCGTCCTTGTAGACGGTGATCCAGAGCTTCTCCGGCTCCAGGCCGTAACCACCCTTGTCCTGGGGCGTGGTGAGCAGCTCCCAGGCGTGCTTGATGGCGCCTTCCTTGAAGTAGTCGCCGAAGGAGAAGTTGCCGCACATCTGGAAGAACGTGCCGTGCCGGGTGGTCTTGCCGACCTCTTCGATGTCCGGCGTGCGCACGCACTTCTGGACGCTGGTGGCACGGGCGAAGGGCGGCTTGACCTCACCCAGGAAGTAGGGCTTGAAGGGCACCATGCCGGCCGGGACGAGGAGCAGAGTCGGGTCGTCCGCGATGAGCGACGCCGAAGGGACGACGGTGTGCCCGCGCTCCTCGAAGAAGCTCAGCCAGCGGCGGCGAATCTCGGCCGACTCCATCAGTGGTCCTCATTCCGGTTGTACGAGTACGTCGGGTACGTCGGGTTCTCGACGTACTTCGGGTTGCTGCGGTTGTTCTCGATGGCGGCGAACCGCCGGGGCGCGGGGAGTTCGGGGCTCTCCTGGATGCCGAGCGCGTCCTCCAGCTCGGCCTCCCGCTGGGCCATGTTCTCGCGGACGTCGAGCGCGAAGCCCACCGCACGGTCCTTCAGCCGCTGACCGGTCTCCAGGGCCTTGTTCGCGGCGGTCGCGGCAAGGCTCTCCGGGGTCAGCTGCCTCAGCTTGCGGTTGACCTTGGTGGTGGCCCACACACCGGCGGCGACGCCCGTGCTGAACCAGAACGTACGACGGAACATCGCTCGGTCTCAGTCCTTACTTCCGCTTGCGTCGTGCGGCGGGGACCGTGCGGCCCACGATCACGGTACGCCGGGGCGCCTTGGCGGGCGCGTCGTCCTTGCGGCCGCCGAGCGCCCGGCGCACGCCGTAGCCGAAGGCCGCGACCTTGACCAGGGGTCCGCCGAAGGTGGAGGCGACGGTCGTCGACAGCGCGGAGGCGTTCGACGTGACCTCCTGGACGTCGGAGGCGATCGAGTCGACCCGGTCGATCTGGGTCTGCGCGGAGCGCACCGCCGTGGACGCCTCTGCCAGGAGCGGGACGGCCTGGTCGGTCACGTCCGCGACGAGCTTGGTGGTCGCCTTGAGCGTCTGGGCCAGCCTCGCCAGCGCGACGGCGAGGAAGGAGACCAGGATCGCCCAGAAGACGGCCACCAGGATCCCGGCAACCTCTCCACCGGACACTGTGTGCACCCGCTCCCTGAAACGTGCCTCTGCATCGGTCTGCATCGAAAAAGTCGTGCACCGAGCCTATCGCGCCGGGGAGGGCGCTCTGCACCGGATTACCGCCCGCGCGGGGCCGGGTCGCGAGAAGCGATTGTACGGACCGAACACGCTTCAGTACGCTCCGTGTCCCGTGCGGGATCAACGGTGCCCCCACTCCCCCGACAACGGCAATCTGCCCCTGGACCTCGGCACGTTCGTGGGCCGCTCGGCCGAACTCGCCGAGCCAGCCGGGGCGCTGGGCGCCGCGCGGCTGGTGACGGTGGCCGGGCCCGGCGTTGTGGGCAAGTCACGGCTGGCGGCGCGGGCGGCCTCGCGGTGCACCGCGCGCGACGGGTGTGGCACGTGGAGTTGGAGCCGGTGCGCGAGCCGGAGGGCGATCTGCCGGACGCGGTGCGGTTGTGCGAGGACGTGCGCCGGGTGTGCCGAGGACCACGGCGAGTGCTGGGCGCGCTCCTACGCGCTGTGCGTCCTGGCGTACGCCCCCTGGGCCGACGCTGACGTGCCCGGCGCCCGCTCCCTGCTGACCGACTGCCTGACCAGCGCCCACGCCTTCCACGACCTGCTCGGCTCGGTGCTGGCCGTGGTCACGGGTGCGCAGGGCGATGCCTCGGAGGTCGTGGTGCTGCAGGGCGCGGCGGCCGGGAGGCGGCGGTGCGCCGGGGCATGCGAAAGCCCGCCGCCTCCCCCACCGGCAAGGGCAGGGAGACGACGGGCTGAAGGCGCAGGTGTCCTACGACCGCTGAAGGATCAACGGGCGTAGTACTCGACGACGAGCTGCTCGTCGCAGATCACCGGGATCTCCTTGCGGTTCGGCTCGCGGTCCAGGCGGAACGCCAGGGCCTTGAGGTTCACCTGGAGATAGCGCGGGGTCTCGCCCTCGGGGGCGAAGCCGCCCTCACGGGCGATGGAGAAGAGGGTCTTCTCGCGGCTGCGCTCGCGGACCATCACGACGTCGTCGGGACGGACGCGGAACGACGGCTTGTCGACCTTCTGGCCGTTGACCTCGATGTGGCCGTGAACGACCATCTGACGGGCCTGGTAGATGGTGCGGGCGATGCCCGAACGCAGGACCAGGGCGTCGAGACGGCGCTCGAGCTCGATGATCAGGGCCTCACCGGTCTTGCCCTGAACCTTGGAGGCACGCTCGTAGGCGCGGACGAGCTGGCGCTCGGACACGTCGTACTGCGCGCGCAGACGCTGCTTCTCCAGCAGACGGACCTTGTAGTCCGAGTTCTGCTTGCGGCCACGGCCGTGCTCACCCGGCGGGTAGGGACGGGCCTCGAAGTACTTGACGGCCTTCGGGGTCAGCGCGATGCCGAGGGCACGCGACTTCTTGACCTTGGGGCGGGACTGGTTCGCCACTTGTTTCTCATTTCCTGGTTTTCGGCTTGTCAGGGTTGAGGGAGGTCGCATCCGCAGCCGGGGAATCCCGCCTCGCCCTGGTGGACGGGGTGGGCAGCCGCTCCCCTGGTCTGGGCACATATGTGCAGCACGCGAGTGGCCCACCGACCGGTCCCGTCATGCGACGAGTGGTGGTGGGCTGCCCGCGACACCATTCGAACGGTGCGCGACGCTCCTGGAACCCGCTGGGGGTTCCGGCTGACCGTCCCGTTCTGACAGCACGGGACACAGCACTTCGAGCGATTCTACAGGCTGCTCAGGGCCGCCTACGACCGAGGTGCTTCCTCGTCCACTCCACCGCGTCCGCGTACCGCGCCTCGGCGCCGTGCCGGCCCGGCGTGTAGTACTCGCGGTCCTTGAGGGCGTCCGGCGCGTACTGCTGCTCGGCGATGCCCTCGGCCAGGTCGTGCGGATACACATACCCCTGCGCGTGCCCGAGCTTGGCGGCGCCCTTGTAGTGCCCGTCGCGCAGGTGGGGCGGGACGGGCCCCGCCAGGCCCTTGCGTACGTCGTCCATGGCGGCGCCGATCGCGGTGGTCGCGGAGTTGGACTTGGGGGCCAGCGCGAGGGCGATGGTGGCGTGGCTGAGGGTGAGGGCGGCCTCGGGGAAGCCGATCATGGCGACGGCCTGGGCGGCGGCGACGGCTATGGGCAGGGCGTTGGGGTCGGCGAGGCCGATGTCCTCGCTGGCGGAGATCATCAGGCGGCGGGCGATGAACCGGGGGTCCTCGCCGGCCTCGATCATCCGGGCCAGGTAGTGCAGGGCGGCGTCGACGTCGGAGCCGCGGATGGACTTGATGAGGGCGCTGGCCACGTCGTAGTGCTGGTCGCCGTCGCGGTCGTACTTCACGGCGGCGCGGTCGACGGTCTGCTCCAGCGTCTGGAGGCTGATCGCGGTCTCGCCCTGGTCCAGGGCGGCCCCGGCTGCGGCCTCCAGGGCGGTCAGGGCGCGGCGGGCGTCGCCGCCGGCGATCCGCAGCAGGTGCTCCTCGGTGTCCTCGGGGAGGCCGACGGAGTCCTTCAGCCCGCGTTCGTCGCTCAGCGCGCGCCTCAGCAGGCCCCTGATGTCGTCGTCGGTGAGGGGTTCGAGGGTGAGCAGGAGGGAGCGGGACAGCAGCGGGGAGATGACCGAGAAGTACGGGTTCTCGGTGGTCGCCGCGATCAGGGTCACCCAGCGGTTCTCGACGGCCGGCAGGAGGGAGTCCTGCTGGGCCTTGCTGAAGCGGTGGATCTCGTCGAGGAAGAGGACGGTCTCCTTGCCGAAGCCGCCGGTGGCGCGGCGGGCGCCGTCGATGACCGCGCGCACCTCCTTCACCCCGGCGGTGATGGCGGACAGCTCGACGAAGCGCTTGTTGGTGGCCTTGGAGACGACGTATGCCAGGGTGGTCTTGCCGGTGCCGGGCGGGCCCCACAGGATCACCGAGGACGGTCCGGCGGGTCCGCCGCCGGATTCGCCGACCAGCCTGCGCAGCGGCGATCCCGGTTTCAGCAGGTGCTGCTGGCCCACGACCTCGTCCAGGGTGCGTGGGCGCATGCGCACCGCCAGGGGACTCCCCGCGGGGTCCTTCTCCTGGCGTTCTTCTGCGGCGGCGGTGAACAGGTCGGGCTCCACGCTGGAAACCCTAAATCACCGCACTGACATCGCGGCCGGAGCGGGTGGTCAGGCCCAGAGCTGGCTGCCCCAGCGGGTGAGGATCAGCATGACGATGACGCCGCAGTGCGTCACCGGGAGTACCCAGGTGAACTCGGCGAGGAAGTTCTTCAGCGGGCGCGGGGCGGGCAGGAAGCCGTTGCGGATGTTGAACGAGGTCACGAACCAGAACATCGTGATCGTCGCGGCCCAGGCGAGCGAGCACCACAGGCACAGCGCGTTGATGCGGTAGAGCGACTGGAACATCAGCCAGGTGCAGAAGACGACACCGAAGAGCGTGCCGGCGTTGAAGGTCAGCCAGTACCAGCGCGGGAAGCGGGCGCGGGCGAGCAGGCTCATGCCGACGCAGATGACGATGCCGTAGGCGACGAGGCCGAGCATGGGGTTGGGGAAGCCGAAGACGGACGCCTGCTTGCTCTCCATGATGCTGCCGCAGGAGACGATCGGGTTGAGGCTGCAGCCGGGTGTGAAGGTCTTGCCCTCGACCTTGGCCTCGAGGATCTTGAACTTGTCGATCGTGATGACCCAGGCGGCGAGCAGCCCGGCCGCGCCGGTGATCACCAGCATCAGGGCGAAGGCACGGCTGCCGCCCACCGATCCGGGCGCGGCCTCGGCACGCTCCGGCTCGGGTTCGGTGGAGACGTCTTTGACTGTCGTCTTGCTCATCACGCCGATTCCGTCACTTGAGACTTGGAGTTTCCCCGGACACGGCACATTGTGCCGTACACGCACCCCTGCCCACCGTTCGCTGCGGATAAGGAAATACGCGCGATCCGGTGACGGCGCTCGGTTCTGGACAGTGACGGAACGCGAGCGGGGGGGGGGCCCGGGGGGGCCCCCCCCCCCCGCTTCCGCTTCGCGGTCGTGAGCTGCGCGGATTCCGGGCCCGCGCGGGCCCGATCCGGATAATGATCGTCCTGTT
>NZ_JBNGGG010000030.1:0-155210 GCF_049974585.1 Streptomyces sp. UG1
CCCCCGCGCCTGCCGCTCCGGCCGCGCCCGCCGCTGCCGCCCCGGCTCCGGCCGCCCCGGCCGCCCCCGCGGCTCCGGCCCCCGCGCCGAAGCCCGCCCCCGCCCCGGTGACCCCGGCGCCGGCCGCTCCGGCCGCCGCCCAGCCGACCGACGAGGGTGCCTACGTCACCCCGCTGGTGCGCAAGCTCGCCGCCGAGAACGGCGTCGACCTGGCCACCGTCAAGGGCACCGGCGTCGGCGGCCGTATCCGCAAGCAGGACGTCATCGCCGCCGCCGAGGCCGCGAAGGCCGCCGCCGCTGCTCCGGCACCCGCCGCTGCCGCTCCGGCCGCCGCGAAGAAGGCGCCGGCCCTGGAGGTCTCCCCCCTCCGCGGCCAGACCGTCAAGATGCCGCGCATCCGCAAGGTCATCGGCGACAACATGGTCAAGGCGCTGCACGAGCAGGCGCAGCTCTCGTCGGTCGTCGAGGTCGACGTCACCCGCCTGATGAAGCTCCGCGCCCAGGCCAAGGACTCCTTCGCCGCGCGCGAGGGCGTCAAGCTCTCCCCGATGCCGTTCTTCGTGAAGGCGGCGGCCCAGGCGCTGAAGGCCCACCCGGTCATCAACGCCAAGATCAACGAGGCCGAGGGCACGATCACCTACTTCGACACCGAGAACATCGGTATCGCGGTGGACTCGGAGAAGGGCCTGATGACCCCGGTCATCAAGGGTGCGGGCGGCCTGAACCTCGCCGGCATCGCCAAGGCCACGGCCGACCTGGCCGGCAAGGTCCGCGCCAACAAGATCACGCCCGACGAGCTGTCCGGCGCGACCTTCACCATCTCCAACACCGGTTCGCGTGGCGCGCTGTTCGACACGATCATCGTGCCGCCGGGCCAGGTCGCGATCCTCGGCATCGGCGCGACGGTCAAGCGCCCGGCCGTGATCGAGACGGCGGAGGGCACGGTCATCGGCGTCCGCGACATGACCTACCTGACCCTCTCCTACGACCACCGCCTGGTGGACGGCGCCGACGCGGCCCGTTACCTGACGGCGGTCAAGGCGATCCTGGAGGCGGGCGAGTTCGAGGTCGAGCTCGGCCTCTGACCCTGCAGCGGGGACCAGCGAAAGGCGCCCCCGTCCGGAGACCTCCGGGCGGGGGCGCCTTGTCGTCGGCGGGGAGCGCTCAGGGCGTCAGGCCCGGCCGCCCTTCCAGTAGCCGCACTCCTCCACGTAGATGCGGTAGCCGCTGTACTCCCCGGAGCAGGCGCGGATCCACACCTCGTCCATCTCGGGGATGCTCAGGTTGATCGTGCGCACGGAGTTGACGCCGTTCGGGTTCCAGTACGTCTTGTACTCGGTGCCGCTGTAGCGCACCTGCACCACCGCGCTGCGGCCGTCCTTCGCGGTGTCCTCGATCGTGACGATCTCGCCGTAGTCCTCGAAGTGGGCGTGGGCGCGCAGCTCCAGGCTCCAGGAGTCCATGTCACTGGCGTGCGCGGACGTGGTCGTCACGGCGAGTCCGGCGGCGACAGCCGCGACGAAGGCCGAGCGGGCGAGCTTTCTGTTCACGCGGTTCCTCGTTTCCTCGGTGTGAGTGCGCACGAGGCGTACCGGAACAACGCGCGCCCGATCATCTACTGTCAGGCCCATGCCACCCCCCGTGCGGCAAAGATCATGGACGCCCTCTGAAGTCCGTGTCAACGTTCTGTGGCCGCGGGCCGGGCGGCACGCGCGTGTAAGTCTCGTCTCACCTGCACCAAAGCCCCCCTGTCGGCCCTCCCAGCGGAGCGCAACGGCCGTATTGTCTAAACGTCAACGCGCCCAAAGGAGCCCTCATGACCGCCCCCGTCATCCACTCGCTGCGCGAACAGATCCGCGAGCACATCCTGGAGGGGATCATCAGCGGTCGCTGGCAGCCGGGCGAGCGCATCGTGGAGCGGCGGATCGCCACGGAGCTGGAGGTCAGCCAGACCCCCGTACGTGAGGCGCTGCGCGAGCTGGAGTCCCTGCGCCTGATCGAGTCCGCGCCCAACAAGGGCGTGCGGGTACGGAATCTGACCGCCGCCGACCTGGAGGAGAGCTACCCGGTCCGGGCCGGCCTGGAGGCCATCGCCGCCGAACTCGCGGCCGACCGGCTCGCCGAGGACTGCTCGGCCCTGGAACCCCACGTCGGCGCCCTCTACGAGGCCGACCGCAACGCCGACGGCACGGGCCAGGTGCGGCACACCGTCGCCTTCCACCGCGAACTGGTGCGGGCCGCCGGCAACTCCGTGCTGCTGCACACCTGGGAGGGCCTGGGCATCGAGGTCTTCACGGCACTGTCCATCCGCTGGCTCGGGACCGTTCAGCAGTCGTACGCGGAGGAGCACGAGGAGCTGGTCCAGGCGTTCCGCAGGCGGGACCCGAGGATCGCGGAGCTGGTGAAGGCGCACGTCCTGGGCTGCGCGCCGCGGGCGTGACACAGCCGAGCATCCAGGCGCTCACCTGCGGAAACCGTTCGAAAACGCGGCACCCGGTGCCATCCCCAAAGGCACCGCATGCCGACTTTCTCGTAATCGAGAAGTTTTGCCCTTGAACCCTTTGATCGATCATCGATCAGGGAGTTATTGTCGCCGACGGACCACGCGGCGGCAGCCGCACGGTGTCACCACACCGAGGTCCCCGCCCTGTCCTGCCAAAGACCAAGGGCACCCCCGAACCCTTACCGATGAGGGAACCCCCTTCGACTGAGGAAGGCGGCGACATGACCGACCCCAACGCCATCCAGCCGAGCGAGCTCGACCAGCTCCCGGACCGCGACCCCGAGGAGACCGCCGAATGGCAGGCCTCGCTGGACGCGGTCGCCAAGGCTGCCGGCCCGCACCGTGCCGCGTTCCTGATGCGCCGCACGCTGGAGCGCGCGGAGGGCACCGGCGTCGCGCTGCCCAAGCTCCTCGAGACCGACTACGTCAACACCATCCCCACCGCCGCCGAGCCGCCCGTGCCCGGTGACGAGGCGATGGAGCGCCGTATCACCGCGTGGAACCGCTGGAACGCGGCCGCGATGGTGACCCGGGGCAGCAAACACGGCGTCGGCGGCCACATCGCCACCTTCGCCTCCGCCGCCTGGCTCTACGAGACCGGCTTCAACCACTTCTTCAAGGGCAAGGAGGCCGACGGCTCCGGCGACCAGCTCTACATCCAGGGCCACGCCTCCCCCGGCATCTACGCCCGCGCCTTCCTCGACGGCCGCCTGAACGAGACGCACCTGGACAACTTCCGCCAGGAGGCCGGAGGCAACGGCCTGCCGTCCTACCCGCACCCGCGCCGCCTGCCCTGGCTGTGGGAGTTCCCCACCGTCTCCATGGGCCTCGGCCCGCTGTCGGCGATCTACCAGGCGCGCTTCAACCGCTATCTGACGGCGCGCGGCATCAAGGACGTCTCGAACTCCCACG
The DNA here is from genome assembly GCF_049974585.1 of Streptomyces sp. UG1. Lineage (NCBI taxonomy): Bacteria > Bacillati > Actinomycetota > Actinomycetes > Kitasatosporales > Streptomycetaceae > Streptomyces > Streptomyces sp. UG1. The sequence continues at coordinate 3,416 of NZ_JBNGGG010000030.1, forward strand.
TCTGGGCGTTCCTCGGCGACGGCGAGATGGACGAGCCGGAGTCGACCGCCGCACTCGCCCTCGCCTCCCGCGAAGGTCTCGACAACCTGACCTTCGTCATCAACTGCAACCTGCAGCGCCTCGACGGCCCGGTCCGCGCGAACTTCAAGATCGTGCAGGAGCTGGAGGCCCAGTTCCGCGGCGCCGGCTGGAACGTCGTCAAGACGCTGTGGGGCACGGCCTGGGACGAGCTGTTCCAGCTCGACACCACCGGCGCACTCGTACGCCGGCTGCGCGAGGTACCGGACGCGCAGGTGCAGACGTACCAGACCCGCGACGCCGCCTACATCCGCCAGGACTTCTTCGGGGCCGACCCCGCGCTCGTCGAGATGGCCAGGCTGCTGTCCGACGACAAGATCCTGGAGTGCTTCCACCTCTCGCGCGGTGGCCACGAGGCCCGCAAGGTGTACGCGGCCTACAAGGCGGCGCTCGACCACAAGGGCGCGCCGACGGTCATCCTGGCCCAGACCGTCAAGGGCTTCACGCTCGGCGAGGGCTTCGCGTCGAAGAACGCCAACCACCAGATGAAGAAGCTGACGGTGGACGAGTTCAAGAAGATGCGCGACCTCCTTGAACTGCCGATCTCCGACGCTCAGTTCGTGGACGGCGTGGTGCCTTACGGCCACCCCGGCGCCGACTCCCCCGAGGTCCGCTACCTCCAGGAGTGCCGGGCCGCCCTCGGCGGTCCCGCACCGGCCCGCCGTACGCACGCCGTGGCGCCGCTGCCCGCCCCCGCCGAGAAGGCGTTCGCCTCCTTCGACAAGGGCTCGGGCTCCCAGAACGTGGCCACGACCATGGCTTTCGTCCGCCTGATCAAGGACCTGGTCCGCGACAAGGAGACCGGCAAGCGGTGGGTGCCGATCGTGCCGGACGAGGCGCGCACCTTCGGTATGGAGAGCCTGTTCCCCTCCCTCGGGATCTACTCCCCCAAGGGCCAGACGTACGAGCCGGTCGACCGCGACCAGCTCATGTACTACAAGGAGGCCGAGAACGGCCAGATCCTCAACGAGGGGATCACCGAGGCCGGTTCGATGGCCGACTTCATCGCCGCGTCCACCGCGTACGCGACGCACGGCGAGGCGATGATCCCGTTCTACATCTTCTACTCGATGTTCGGCTGGCAGCGCACCGCCGACCAGATGTGGCAGCTCGGCGACCAGCTCGGCCGCGGCTTCCTCATCGGCGCGACGGCGGGCCGTACGACGCTGACCGGCGAGGGCCTGCAGCACGCCGACGGTCACTCGCCGGTGATCGCGGCGACGAACCCGGCGGCGCTGACGTACGACCCGGCGTTCGCCTACGAGGTCGCGGCGATCGTCAAGGACGGTCTGCGCCGCATGTACGGCGAGGCGGCACCGGGCGAGGACCCGAACGTCTTCTACTACCTCACCGTCTACAACGAGCCGCTGCCGCAGCCCGCCAAGCCGGCCGTGGACGGCATCGAAGAGGGCATCGTCAAGGGCCTGTACCGCTTCAACACGGCGGAGTCGGCGGGCGTGACCGTGGCGGCGGCCAACGCCCCGCGCATCCAGCTCCTCGGCTCCGGCACGGCGATCCACTGGGCGCTTCAGGCGCAGCGGCTGCTCGCCGAGGAGTGGGGCGTGGCGGCCGACGTCTGGTCGGCGACGTCCTGGACGGAGCTGCGCCGGGACGCCCTGGAGGCGGACGCGGCGCTGCTGCGGGGCGAGGAGCGGGTCCCGTACGTCCGTCAGGCGCTCCACGGTGCCGAGGGCCCGGTGCTGGCGGTCTCCGACTACATGCGCCAGGTCCCCGACCAGATCGCCCAGTGGGTCGAGCAGGACTACTCCTCCCTCGGCGCCGACGGCTTCGGCCTCTCCGACACCCGCGAGGCGGCCCGCCGCCACTTCGGCGTCGACGCCCAGTCGATCGTCGTGGCGGCCCTGGCCCAGCTCGCGAGGCGGGGCGAGGTCAAGGCGACGGCGGTCAAGGAGGCGCGGGAGAAGTACGGCCTGTAAGGCCACCGCATCGACCGGAGGGTGCCGGCAGCCTTGCGCTGCCGGCACCCTCTTGTCCTCTCGGCGCTACTCCGCGGTGGGGATGCGCGCCTCGTCGGGCTCCGGCCCCGGGTCGGGGTGGCGGCGGAGCTGGATGATGGCCAGCACCAGGCCGCCCCACACGATGAGAATGGCGATGATCATCATGATGATGGCGCCACCGGACATCAGCGGTCCTCCTCTCCGTGCTCGCCCCGCCCTCGCCTGCGATGGGCCTCCTGCTCCTCTGCGGTCTCCATGTCGAGGTCGATCAGCCCGCCCCGGGCCGCCTTCCACGGGATCAGGGAGAGCAGCACGCCGACCACCAGCGCCCCGATGGCCACGCTCCAGCCCGCTCCCAGCAGGAACTCGGTGGAGTAGCCCTCGTAGTTCTCGTCGAACTCGTCCCGCAGGCTGTCGACCATCATCCAGCCCAGCACGACCGGTGTGATGAGGCCGAGGCAGATCCGCCACCACAGGCGCAGTTGCACGGCGGACGTCGCGTCGGCGTCCCGCTGGAGCTCGGGCAGCTTCCGCATCAGCCAGGCCACCGCGACCACACCCACCAGCGCGGCCAGCGCGATGCCGTACTGGTTGATGAAGTGGTCGGAGGCGTCGAGGAGATAGACGCCCTCGTTGGTCGGGAACAGCAGGATGGACGCGACGGCCACGGCGCCGCCGAAGACGAAGACGGCGGGGATGCGGTGCATGCCGGTGCGGTCCTGCACGGCGGAGACGACCACCTGCACGATGGAGATCAGCGAGGACAGACCGGCGATCACCAGCGAGACGAAGAAGATCACGCCGAACACGCCGCCCAGCCACATCTCGGAGATGATCGTCGGGAAGGCCACGAAGGCCAGTCCGAGCCCCGCGGTCGCCACCTCGTCGACCGGCACGCCCGCGCTCTGCGCCATGAAGCCCAGTGCGGCGAACACACCGATGCCGGCGAGGATCTCGAAGGAGCTGTTGGCGAACCCCGCGACCATGGCGGACCCGGTGAGGTCGGAGCGGCGCCGCAGATACGAGGCGTACGTGACCATGATGCCGAAGCCGATGGACAGCGAGAAGAAGATCTGGCCGTAGGCGGCCACCCAGACGCTGCCGTTGCCGAGTTCGGACCAGTCGGGCCGGAAGAAGGCGTCCAGGCCCTCGGCCGCCCCGTCCAGGGTGAGGGACCGGATCACCAGGGCGACGAAGAAGATCACCAGCAGCGGGATGAAGACCTTGTTGGCCTTCTCGATGCCGCGCCGGATGCCGAACGCCAGGATGACCAGCACCACCACCCAGACGGCGATGAGCGGCCACAGCACTCCGGAGACGTACCCGGAGACGAAGCCGGGCGCGTCGGCGGCCTTGAGGAAGCTGCCGAAGAGGAAGCCCTCCGGGTCGTCGCCCCAGGCCTCGTCGGCGGCGAATCCGACGTAGCGGACCGCCCAGGCGATGATGACGGCGTAGTAGGTGGCGATCACGAAGGAGATCGCCACCTGCCACCAGCCGATCACTTCCGCCGGGCGCGCCATCTGCCGCAGCGCGGCGGGGGGCGAGGTCCGGTATCTGCGACCGATCGCGTACTCCATGATGAGCAGCGGGATACCGGCCGTGAGCAATGCGATGAGATAGGGGAAGAGGAAGGCGCCGCCACCGTTCTGATAGGCGACGGCCGGAAAGCGCCAGATGTTGCCCAGCCCGATGGCGGAGCCGATGGCCGCCAGCAGGAATCCCGTTCGCGTGGCCCATTGTTCGCGGGGCTGTTGCGGCTTGTTCGCCATGTGTCGACGCTACCAACGGTCCCGGGCCGACCACAGGGTGTGTGCGTCCGAGCAGGTGACGCACCCGGCAGAATGAGGTCATGCGAGCCGCGCGGCTGATCAAGATGGTGCTGCTGCTCCAGTCCCGGCCGTCCATGACGGCCGCCGAACTGGCGCGGGAGCTGGAGGTGTCCGAGCGGACCGTCACCCGGGACGCGCAGGCCCTGTCGGAGGCGGGCGTGCCGGTGTACGCGGACCGGGGGCGGGCCGGCGGGTACCGGCTGATCGGCGGGTACCGGACGCGGCTGACGGGACTTCACCGCGGCGAGGCCGAGGCCCTGTTCCTGAGCGGGGTGCCGGGGGCGCTCAGGGAGATGGGGCTGGAGGACGCCGCCTCGGCGGCCCGGCTGAAGGTGTCGGCGGCGTTGCTGCCGTCCCTGCGCGACGCCTCGCGTACGGCGGCCCAGCGGTTCCATCTGGACGCCCCGAACTGGTTCAAGGAGCCGAAGACCCCGGCGCTGCTGCCGGCCGTGGCGGACGCGGTGTGGGACGACCGGCGGATCGTGGCGCGTTATCGGCGCGGGGAGGGGGAGCGTCAGCGGGACGTGGTGCGGGAGCTGGAGCCGTACGGGCTCGTGCTGAAGGCCGGTGTCTGGTACCTGTGCGCGCGGGTCGCCGGGCACGGCTCGTTCCGGGTCTACCGGATCGACCGGTTCACTGCGGTGGACGCCGGTGCCGAGCGGTTCACGCGGGACGAGGAGTTCGATCTGCCCTCGTTCTGGGAGGAGCGGGCGGAGCAGTTCGCGCGGTCGATCCTGCGGGCCGAGGTGGTGGTACGGCTGTCCGCGGCCGGGGCGGAGCGCCTGCCGTACGCCGTCGATCCGCAGTCGGCCCGGGAGGCCCTGGCGGCGGGCGCACCCGGCGAGGACGGCCGGGTGACGGTGACGCTGCCGGTGGAGTCGGAGGAGGTCGCGCACACCCAGTTGGCCATGCTGGGGCCGGAGGTCGAGGTGCTGGCACCGCCGGCCCTCCGGGAGAGGTTCGCCCAGGACGCCCGGCGGCTGGCCGCGCTGTACGGGACATAACAATCCGTCGCACTCCGCGTGCGCCCCACTCCCCCAGGCACGATGCTTGACCCGTGATGGACGAGACGGAGTTCTGGGAGCTGGTGGACGGCGCCCGTGAGGCGGCCGAGGGGGATCCCGAGGAGCAGGCCGACCTGCTCGTGGACCGGCTTGTCCGACTGGATCCCGACGCGGTGCTCGACTTCGCCCGTCACTTCGAGGCCCGCTACAACCGCGCGTACACCTGGGACCTGTGGGGCGCGGCGTGGGTCCTGCTGGACGGGGCCAGCGACGACGCGTTCGACTTCTTCCGGTGCTGGCTGATCGGCCAGGGCCGCGAGGTGTACGAGGGCGGGGTGCACGACCCCGACTCGCTCGCCGACCTGCTGGACGACTTCGACGAGGAGTTCGACGGCGACGGCGAGGAACTCGGCTACGCGGCGGACGAGGCCTACGAGCAGCTCACCGGCACCGTGGCCCCCGACCTCGGCATCCCGCCCGCGCCCGCGGAACCGGAGGGCACGGCGATCGACCTCGAGAACGAACGCGTGCTGGCGGAGCGGTTCCCCAGGCTGTGGGAGCGGTTCAAGGACTGAGTCCGCGGTCCGAGGACGACGGTCGCCACCGCGCAGACGACGGTCCAGACCCGCTTCCTGCTGTGGCCGCTGCTGTTGCTGCTCATGATCCCCACCTCCGGTCCTGTGAGGGGCTTCCGCGAAGGTTCACTCCCCGTCTCTTGACCCGTGGCGTGATCTCCGGCTTACCGTGGCCGCCCCGAACAGGAGTACCAGCCCATGACCAGCCCGTACGTGCGGGAGATCACGCGCGAGGACCATCTGGCCCATCTGCGGCTGTACCCCGACGCGAGCCATCTCCAGATCCCCGAGTGGGGCGATGTGAAGCCCGACTGGCAGGCGGAGAGCGTCGGCTGGTTCGAGGACGGCCCGGCCGGGGAGGTCCTGGTGGCGTCCGCGCTGGTCCTGTACCGCCCGCTGCCGGGCACCCGGCGCTGTCTCGCCTACGTCCCCGACGGGCCGGGCATCGACTGGCGCGCCCCGCGGGTGGACCGCCTGCTGGACGCCCTCGTCGCCCATGTGGAGCGGCGTGGGGCGTTCTCGGTGCGGATCGGGCCGCCGCTCGTCGTACGGCACTGGGAGGCGGACACCGTCGCGGCGGGCGTCGCCGACCCCGACGTACGCGATCTGCACGATCTGCCCGCGGACGGCCTCGACGGACACGCGCTGGACGTGGCGGAGAAGCTGGGGCGGCTCGGGTGGCGGCGGTGCGCGGAGGCCGGCGCGAACGGCTTCGGCCTCGGCCAGCCGCGCTACGGCTGCCAGGTGCCGCTGGCGGGGCGCTCGATGGACGAGCTGCGCGACGCCCTCGCGCCGCACTGGGAGCAGGCCCTGCGCACGGCCGAGCGGTCGGGTGTCGTCGTCTCCTGGGGCACCGCGGCCGATCTGCCCGACTTCCATCGCCTGTACACCGCGACCGCCGACCGCGACGGGTTCCGGGCCCGGCCGCTGGTCTACTTCCAGCGCATGTGGGCGTCCCTGAACGCGGTGGACGGCGACCGGGTCCGGGTCTATCTCGCCGAGTACGACGGCGAGGTGCTCTCCGCGGCGCTGATGATCAGCGTCGGCTCCCGGGTCTGGCACTCGTACGCCGCGTCCGGCCGCCGGGGCCGGGAGCTGCGGCCGAGCAGCGCGCTGCTGTGGCGGATGCTGGGGGACGCCCGGCAGTCAGGGGCACGGACGTACGACCTGCGCTCCATCACACCCACGCTCACCGAGGGCGACCGACTGCTCGGCCGACTGCTGTTCAAGACGGGAGCGGGCGGCCGGGCCGTGGAGTACCTCGGCGAGTGGGAGCGCCCGGTGGGCAGCCAGGGCAAGGCGCTGCAGCGGGCGGTGGGGGTGTATCTCGGCCGCAGATGACGGTGGGGCGGTCACGGTCTCTCTGAGGGAGGCGGGGGGTGTGCCTCGGCCGCAGATGACCGCACGGCGGTCAAGACCTGCCCTGCAGCCGGGCCGCGGTCTCCCTGATCTGCGGGAGGTGGGCCGTGAGGGCCGCGCCGGGGCAGCTTGTCATGTAGCCCTCGTTGTGGCCGGCGACGGCCGGGAGCGTGGCGGTGCTGCCGGCGGCGTAGCGGCTGTAGCTGTTGCTGGAGGTGAGGCGGACGCTCGCGCGGGGGTCGGTGTCGGAGAGGCCCAGCTTCCACGCGGCGAGCGCGGCGATCGCGTCGGTCATCGCCTTCGGCACGGGCACCCCGGCGGTGAAGGTGCCGATGGCCGCGATCCCGGTGGTGCGGTGGTTGAAGCCCTGAGTGTGGGCGCCGGTGACGGGCCGGTCGATGCCGCCCGCACGCCCCTCGTAGACGGTGCCGCACCGGTCGACGAGGAAGTTGTACCCGATGTCGTCCCAGTCCCGGGGGCCGGTCTGCCCGGCGTACAAATAGCGGATGATGCGGGGCACGTCGGCGCAGTCGTACCCGTTCGGTGAGTCGGTGTGGTGCACGAACACGGCGACGACCCGGTCGTCGTACCGCGGCGGCGGCTGACCGTGCCGTACCTCGTCGTCCAGCCAGGCCGCCCTCGACACGATGTGCGGCCGAGGCGCCTCGTGCGGGGCGGCGGGCTTGGCCGGGGCCGCCCGTCGCCCCGACGCCACGGTGTACTCGACGCCGCCGGCACAGAGCACCAGCGCGAGAACCGCGGCGAGCCCGGGGACGCACGCGAGCAGCACGAACAGGACACGCTCGCTGCCGGGCCCGCCCGCCCCCCGTATGCGCGCCGCCCACGGTATTCGTACGGCACGGGGTCTTCGTCTCCCCCGCGTACGCCTGAAGACCCTTCGGGTTGCCCGTCGCAAGACACGCATGGTCCTACTGTCCGACGGATCCGTTCCGCCCGCGATGTGTGGTGTGACACGCGGTGGAACCATCGTCCGGGTCCGGGGCGTTGCTCCAGGTGCACGCGGCGTGGCCGGTTTCGGGCGGCACCCGCGTGTGTGCTGATCAACGGGCACCTTCCGCGCGTACTAGGGAGTCCGAGAGAAAGGCGGCTGGAGTGGACCTGCTCGACATCCTGCTGTTCCTGGTGATCCTGGCCTACGCGGCGTCCGGCTACCGCCGGGGACTGGTCGCCGGCTGCGTCTCACTGGCCGGTTTCGTGGGCGGCGCGGTGGTCGGCGTATGGATTCTGCCGTGGATGATGGACCTGGTCACACCGGGTACGACGCAGGCGACGGTGACGGCCGTGCTCACGGTGCTGGTCCCGGCCGCGGTGGTGCACGAGCTGGCGGGGCGGCTGGCGCTGCGGCTGCGCAGGGAGCTGGACCGCGGGCCGCTCAGAGTGGCCGACGGCGTCGGCGGGGCCGTGGCCAACTCGGTGGCCGTGCTGCTGGTGGCCTGGGTGGCGGCCAGCGTCCTCGCCGCGTCCTCCTCCCCGCTGCTGACGTCGGCGATCCGCGACTCCCGACTGCTCGGCACGGTGCAGGACGCCATGCCGGACACGACTCCGGCCTGGTTCTCCCGGGCCACCTCCGCACTCACCGAGGCGGGCTTCCCGCAGGTCTTCAACCCGTTCGAGAACGAGCCGACCGCCGAGGTCGCCAAGCCCTCCGGCGACAGCGTCACGGCGGCCGCGACGGAGGCCGCCAAGCGCAGCACGGTCAAGATCGAGGGCGTCTCGGGCACCCAGGGCCGCGAGGGCAGCGGCTTCGTCTACGCCCCGGAGCATGTGATGACCAACGCCCATGTGGTGGCCGGCATCGACGAGCCGAGCGTCCGGATAGGCGGCGTCGGGCGGTCGTACGCGTCCCGGGTGGTGCTCTTCGACCCGGAGCGGGACGTCGCCGTGCTGTACGTGCCCGACCTCAGCGCCCCCGTCCTGCGGTTCGACGACGCCGCCACCCGCGGTGACTCGGCGGTCGTGGCGGGCTACCCGGAGGACGGCGACCTGAACCTTCAGGCGGCGACGGTCGCGAACCGGGTGCGGGCGACGGGCCAGAACATCTACAGCGACGACACCGTCACCCGGGAGATCTACTCGATCCGCTCCACGGTCCGCCCCGGCAACTCCGGCGGCCCGCTGCTGACCACGGACGGCAAGGTGTTCGGCGTGGTCTTCGCCCGCTCCACCTCGGACGCCGAGACCGGCTACGTCCTGACGGCGGCCGAGGTCGCCTCCGACGCCGAGCGCGCGGCGAACGCGACGGCGCCGGTGGACACGGGGGATCTCGTCACCTCGTGACGGCGGTCATAGCCCCCGCCCCATGATCACGTCATCCACGTACCGGCCGTCCAGGAAGAACTCCTCGGGCAGCACCCCCTCCACCACGAACCCCTCGGACTCGTACAGCTTCCGGGCGGGCGTGTTGTGGCCGAGGACGCGCAGCGTGAGCCGGCGCGCTCCCCGGCGGCGGGCCTCCTCGACGGCCGCGCGGACCAGCGCCCGGCCCACGCCCCGGCCCCGGGCCTCGTCGGCGACGGCGAGGCCCTGGATCTGCCGCACATGCGCGTTGGACGCGAGCGGGGTGGAAAAGGCCAGGCGGATGTAGCCGACGATGCGGCGGTCGAGTTCGGCGACCAGATGGTCGTCGGGGGCGTGGCGCTCGTCGAAGAACGGCGGGTAGGGCGGCTGCGGCCGCGGCATGACCGCGTGCAGCGGCGACCACGTGCGACGGTCGAGGAGGGACAGCTCCTCCTCGTCGTCCGGCAGGGCGATGCGTATGTACGGCGACTGGTGGGGCTCGGGCATGAGCGCCACCCTATGACCCGGGTACGCGAACCCGACCCGGGTCTTATGTGGTCAGAGGCAGGTCAGAGGCAGGATGGAGTCATGGAACTTTCAAGGATCGCCGTGGCCGGCTCTTCCGGTCTGATCGGCGGCGCCCTCGTGCGGTCGCTGGCCGCCGACGGGCACGAGGTGGTGCGGCTGGTGCGCCGGGCGCCCGAGTCCAAGGATGAGGTGCGCTGGGACCCGGAGGGCGGGTCCGTGGACCCGGCCGCGCTCGCCGGGTGTGACGCCGTGGTCAATCTGGCCGGCGCGAACGTGGGCTCGCGGCGCTGGACGCAGGCGTACAAGGCGAAGCTGCGGCGTGGCCGGGTGCTGGGCACGGCGACGCTGGCGAAGGCCATGGCGTCACTGAGTCCCGAACAGCGGCCGCGGGTCTTCGTCAACGGCAGTGCGATCGGCTACTACGGCGACACCGGCGCGCGGGCCGTCGACGAGAGCGCCCCGGCCGGGGCGGGCTTCCTGCCGTCGCTGGTGGTGGACTGGGAGGGCGCCGCGGCCGCGGCCCAGGAGGCGGGCGTACGGACGGTGTTCCCGCGCACGGGGTTGGTCGTGGCCCGCCACGGCGGGGCCTGGGGACGGCTGTTCCCGCTGTTCCAGGCGGGGCTCGGCGGGCGGATGGGGAACGGGCGGCAGTACTGGTCGTTCGTGTCGCTGCACGACGAGGTGGCCGCGATCCGGCATCTGATCGACCGTGACGATCTGTCGGGTCCGTTCAATGTGACCGCGCCGCAGCCGCTGACGAACCGTGAGATCACCGAGGCGATGGGCCGGGTGCTGCACCGGCCGACGCTCTTCACCGTCCCCGCGCCGGTGCTGCGCACGGTGCTCGGCGAGATGGCCGGGGACGTGCTCGGCAGCCAACGGGTGCTGCCCGCGCGGCTGCTGGAGTCCGGGTTCACGTTCGCCTTCCCGGAGATCGAGGGGGCGATCCGGGCGGCACGGTAGGTGCCGGTATGCGACCGCCGTGCGACCGTGCCCTGCCGATGCGCGACTGTTCCCGACCGATCACGGCTCTAACCTCGTGCCGAACTCGGGTATCCCCGGAGCCTGTTGGGGGCATCACGTCTCCACCGGCCGCGCAACCTCGAGGAGGGGCACGTGCTTGAGCCCGCGTACCAGGCGGACGTCGTGATCGTGGGAGCCGGGGTCGCCGGACTCTCCGCGGCGCATCGGCTGACCAGCGCTGGAGTGACGACCGCAGTCCTGGAGGCCGCCCCGTATCCGGGCGGCCGCATGTCGACCGAGAAGATCGACGGGTTCCGGCTCGACCGGATCGGGCAACTCCTGTCGACCTCGTATCCCGAACTCCGCCTCACCCCAGGCCTCGACGCACTGGCGCTGCGCCCCTTCGCGCCAGGAGTACTGCTGCACAGCGACGGACGCCGACAGCGCGCGGGCGCGGTGCCGAGCGCACTGGGCGCGAGGCGCGCAAGGGGCGCACTGCACGCGGTACGCGCCCTGGCGAGCGCCCCTCGAGCGGGGGCCGTACGGGGCGTTCCGGGAGCGGCTGCCCTACCGCGGGTGCGCGCGGGCGCCCCGCTGGGCAGCGCCGTCGACCAGGCCCGGCTCGGCGCCGCGCTCGCCCGCCTCGCCTCCTCCCCCGTCGAACGGCTGCTGGCCCGCCCCGAGTCGCCGGCCGCACAGGCCCTCGCGGAGCGCAGGGTTCCGGCGCGCACGATCGACGGCTTCCTGCGGCCGCTGCTGGCCGCGCTGCTGTGCGACCCCGGGCTGACGACGTCCAGCCGGTGCGCGGATCTCGCCCTGCGCGCCTTCGCGAGCGGGCGGCTGTGCGTGCCCGAGGGCGGCGCCGAGGCCCTGCCGGAGCTGCTCGCGGCGGCGCTGCCGCCGGGCACCGTGCACACCAGGATGCGGGTGACATCGGTGGCCACGACGTCCGTGACCACCGCGGAGCACGGCGAGATACGCTGCCGGGCCGTGCTGCTGGCGACGGACGCGCGGACCGCCGCCGAACTGCTGCCGGGCCTGCGCGTGCCCGACTTCCACCCCGTGACGGTCGTCCACCACACCACGGACGAGCCGCCCACGACCGGCGCCTCGCTGCTGCTCGACGCCGACCGGGGCGGCCCGGTCGCGCACACGGCGCTGATCAGCCAGGTCGACCCGACCCGGGCACCGGCGGGCCGGGCCCTGGTCTCCTCGACGGTCCTGGGCACCCCGCCGCCCGACATCGACACGGCCGTACGCATGCACCTGTCCCGCCTCTACGGCACCTCCACGGCCCGCTGGGAGACCCTCGCCGTACACCACACCCCCGAGGCCGTCCCCGCCATGCGCCCACCCCACGACCTGCGCCGCCCGGTACGCCTCCTGGCGGGCCTGTACGTCTGCGGCGACCACCGCGACACCAGCACCGTCCAAGGCGCCCTGCACTCGGCACACAGGGCCGCGTCGGCGATTCTGACGGACCTGGGGGCGGCGGGGTCGCTGCACAGGGGGGAGCCGTTACGGGCGGCGGCATAAGGCGCACGGCACTTACAGCAACGCCGCAACCTTGTCCCGATACCCCCTCACAGGCGCCGCATCCCGATAAGGCTCCAACCTCCGCTCGAAGTCCTTGACGTACTCGATCGCCCGCACGGACCGCATCTCCACCGCGGCCCCCGCGGCCTCCGCCCCCAGCGCACAGGCCTGGTCGAGCTCGCCCAGACCCAGCCGCGCAGAGGCGAGGACGACCCGCGAGAACAGCCGGCTGCGGGCATACGCGGGCGCACGCAACTGCAACGACCGCTCCGCGTGCTGCGCCGCCGCCCGGAACTGCTGCAGATCCCGGTGGCAGTGCCCGAACTCGTCGGCGAGCTGCGCCTCGTCGAAGAACCGCGCCCAGTACGGCACATCATCACCGGGGCGCGCCGCCTCCAGGGCGCGCTCCGCCCGCACCAGGGAGGCCGTACAGGCGCGCACCTCGCCCAGTACGCCGTGCCCGCGCGCCTCGCACGCGTGCAACAGCGCCTGCACGACCGGCGGTGCGCCGGTGCCCACCCCCTGCTGGGCCACCCGCGCCAGCTGGACGGCCTCGCGGCCGTGCCCGAGGTAGACGGCCTGGCGGCTCATCGTGACGAGGACGTAGGAGCCGTAGGGCCGGTCCCCCGCGGCCTGGGCGAGCCGCAGCGACTGCACGAAGTAGCGCTGCGCGAGCCCGTGCGCCGCGATGTCGTACGAGGTCCAGCCCGCGAGCCTGGTGAGGTCCGCGGCGGCGGCGAACAGGCGGCGGCCGGTCTGCTCGCCGTAGGTGCCGCGCAGCAGCGGCTCGCACTCGTGCTCCAGATAGCGCACGAGGGCCTGCCGGGCGTGGCCGCCGCCGTACATGTCGTCGAGGGAGCGGAACAGCTCGCCGACGGAGCGCAGGGCGGCGATGTCGCCGCCGGTGACCTTCTGGCCGGGGCCGCGCTCGGCCTGGTTGCGCTGGCGGGGTACGGCCGCCGGGCGGCCCTGGACCGGGATGCGGGCCAGCGGCTCGCCGCGGGCGACCTTCTCGTCGGCGCGGCCGATCAGCCAGTCCCGGCTGGGCACGACGAGCCCGGCCGGGGTGAAGGCGATCTTGCGCAGTTCGGCATGGCTGCCGGAGTCCTTGCGCCACAGGCCGCTGACGATGTCGACGGCCTCCTCGGGGGTCGCGGCGAACTCCAGCCCGGCGTACACGGGCGCGCAGGCGTCGAGGCCGAGGTCCTGGGCGGTGAGCCGGCGGCCGAGGCGACGGGTGAAGACCTCGGCGATGAGGGCGGGCGTCGTGCCGCGCGGCTGCTGTCCGCGCAGCCACCGGGTCACGGATGTCTTGTCGTATCTGAGATCAAGCCCATGTTCGAGACCGAGCTGGTCCACTCGGCGGGCGAGACCCGCGTTGGAGAATCCCGCTTCTGCGATGAGCGCGGCGAGTTGGCGGTTGGGAGTGCGCTGCGCGGGTCGTTCCGTCATCTGCGGTGCGGTCTCCTGCCTTTCGGGCCTCGCAAGGCCATACGGCCATCGAGTGCCCGGATTGCCGGTGAGCAGCCCTTTTGGCCTCTCGAACGGCGCGAATGTAGCGGAGAGTAAGCAGTCGATCGCACATTACGGCGCCTATTCATCCGATCGTGTGAGGATTGCCCTACCGGGCTGACGCTGACCGCGCGAGCCCACTCGAACGAGCCGGTCGTACAGTGGCGTAGGCACGCTTCGTGCCTTACGGCTTACCAGGTCTGCCAGGGAGGCGCTTGCCGTGAGTGAGTTGCGGTTCGTCCGTATGGGATTCGGCGCGGACGCCGTCGAATACCAGGAGGCGTGGGACGAGCAGCGCCGGGTGCACGCGGCGCGGTTCGAGGACGAGATCCCCGACACCGTCCTGCTGCTCGAACACCCCCCGGTCTATACGGCGGGCCGGCGCACGGCGGACAACGAGCGGCCCCTGGACGGCACGCCGGTGGTCGACGTGGACCGCGGCGGCAAGATCACCTGGCACGGCCCGGGCCAGCTCGTGGGCTACCCGATCCAGAAGCTGCCGCGCCCGGTGGACGTCGTGGCGCACGTGCGGCGGCTGGAGGAGGCCCTGATCCGCACCTGCGCGGAGTTCGGCCTTCAGACCACGCGCGTGGAGGGCCGCAGCGGAGTGTGGGTCCTGGGCGACCCCGTCGAGCGGCGCCCCGCCCGGAGTGGAGGGGCAGCGCGCAGCGCTTCGACTGAGGGTGGTGGCGGGCGACGGGCGGGACTGTCCCTGGACTTCGACCCCCGCCTCACCGACGAGGAGTTCGACCCGCGACTGAACGGCCCCGAGTACGCCCCCTCCAACGCCGGCCAGCGGCGCGAGGACCGCAAGATCGCGGCGATCGGGATCCGGGTGGCCAAGGGCGTGACGATGCATGGCTTCGCGCTGAACGTGAACCCGGACAACAAGTGGTTCGACCGAATCATCCCGTGCGGCATCCGGGACGCGGGGGTCGCCTCGCTGGCGGCCGAGCTGGGCCGGGACGTCACCATCGACGAGGTGCTGCCGGTGGTCGAGCGGCACCTGCGGGACGTACTGGAGAACGCGGAGTTGAAGCCGCGGGAGATCGAGAAGACGCCGGCGGCATAAACAGGCCCGTGGAGGGGCTGACACCCACGCAGGCATTCAAATCCACGGGCGTACCCTTGAGGGCGCCGAAGAATCAATCGCTAGGGAGCCAGTCGTGTCCGCAGTCTCACCGGACGGACGCAAGATGCTGCGCCTGGAGGTCCGCAACAGCCAGACCCCCATCGAGCGCAAGCCCGAGTGGATCAAGACCCGGGCGAAAATGGGCCCCGAGTACACGAAGATGCAGAACCTCGTGAAGAGCGAGGGCCTGCACACGGTCTGCCAGGAAGCCGGCTGCCCGAACATCTACGAGTGCTGGGAGGACCGCGAGGCGACCTTCCTCATCGGCGGCGACCAGTGCACCCGGCGCTGCGACTTCTGCCAGATCGACACCGGCAAGCCCGAGGCGCTCGACCGCGACGAGCCGCGCCGGGTCGGTGAGTCCGTGGTCACCATGGACCTGAACTACGCCACCATCACCGGCGTCGCCCGCGACGACCTCCCGGACGGCGGCGCCTGGCTGTACGCCGAGACGGTGCGGCAGATCCACCAGCAGACCGTGGACCGCGAGGCCGGCCGGACCAAGGTCGAGCTACTCGCCCCCGACTTCAACGCCGTACCGGAACTGCTCGAAGAGGTCTTCGCCTCTCGGCCCGAGGTCTTCGCGCACAACGTCGAGACGGTCCCGCGGATCTTCAAGCGCATCCGCCCCGGCTTCCGCTACGAGCGCTCCCTGAAGGTCATCACCGAGGCCCGCGACTACGGCCTGGTCACCAAGTCCAACCTGATCCTCGGCATGGGCGAGACCCGCGAGGAGGTCAGCGAGGCGCTGCGGCAACTGCACGAGGCGGGCTGCGAGCTGGTCACCATCACGCAGTACCTGCGCCCGAGCGTCCGCCACCACCCGGTGGAGCGCTGGGTCAAGCCGCAGGAGTTCGTGGAGCTGAAGGAGGAGGCCGAGCAGATCGGCTTCTCCGGCGTGATGTCCGGACCGCTGGTCCGCTCCTCCTACCGGGCCGGGCGGCTCTACCAGATGGCCGTCGAGAGGCGTGGAACGTACGTCGCCTCCCAGGCGGTCTGATGGCACGGAGTGCCACCGCAGTCGTGTGAATCTGCGCACAAGCAACTACCCGCTGGTAGAGATCTGTTGACGCGGTTCTGGGACGTCCCCGCAGATAGGGGCGTCATCAGGGCCGCGTCAAGCTTTTTCGGCCGCGCATTAAGGCTTCATTGGTGTTTGACCGCTCGGTCACGCCCTGGTAACACCAATCAGTGACCCTGGTTGTACACCCCGTGCACCACCCGCCGAAGCCGCCATTCCCGAGGGGGGACCTCCACCATGCAGGCCGCGCCCGTTCGCGCCAACGCCATCCCGTCCTTCACCGATGCACTCCGTGCCGTCGAGCACCTGCTCATGAGCAGCGGTCAGCGCACCGCCCGCCGCAACGCCTGGACCTCCGTGCTGGAGGACCGCCGTCGCGCCAAGGACCGGGTCGAGGCCCAGCGCGTCCTCGATCAGACCCCGGTCCCCCACCTCTGAGGCTGCCGTCGTCGACGCCTCCGGGGCCACGTAGACTTCGTGGCATGGCGAGGAAGGAAACCGCAGCGGACGCTGCGAACCCCGGGCGACTGAAGCAGATCGCCCTGACCTACAAGATGACCCGCAGGGCCGACAAGAAGATCGGTCTTGTACTCGCGGCAGTCGGAATCGTCACCTTCGGTGTCTTCCTCGCGATCGGTTTCTTGATCGGTCACCCCATCTATCTCGGCATCCTGGGCCTGCTGCTCGCCTTCCTCGCGTCGGCGATCGTCTTCGGGCGCCGGGCCGAGCGGGCGGCCTTCGGGCAGATGGAAGGCCAGCCGGGCGCCGCAGCGGCCGTGCTGGACAACATCGGACGGGGCTGGACGACGACACCCGCGGTGGCGATGAACCGCAGCCAGGACGTGGTCCACCGGGCCGTCGGCAAGGCCGGCATCGTGCTGGTCGCCGAGGGCAACCCGAACCGGGTGAAGAGCCTGCTGGCCGCCGAGAAGAAGAAGATGAACCGCGTCGTCGCGGACGTGCCGGTGCACGATCTGATCGTCGGCGTCGGCGAGGGCCAGGTCCCGCTGAAGAAGCTGCGGACCACCATGGTGAAGCTGCCGCGCGTGCTCACCGGCCCCCAGGTGACCGCCACCAACGACCGGCTGCGGGCCATGGGCGACCTGATGAGCAACATGCCGATGCCGAAGGGGCCCATGCCGAAGGGCATGAAGCTGCCGAAGGGCGGGCCGAAGGCTCGCTGATTCCCCTCGTACGAGAAAGGGGGCGCCCGGATCACGCGGCGGTAGCCGCATATGGATGTGGTCCGGGCGCCCCCTTCGTCGTACGGCTACATGCGCACTTCCACGGTCCGCGCCAGCCGGTCGTGCAAGCCCCGGCCGTCGCGGTCCCAGATCAGGGCCGGGACGGCGACGCAGAGCAGGGCCGTGCGCAGCAGGGCGCGCAGTGGGTTCACCGTGCCGGTCTCCAGGACGACCACGCGCAGGCCAAAGAGCCGCTTACCCGGAGTGAAGCCGACCGAGCCCACGGTCAGGGCGCTCATCACGAAGAACAGGAGCAGGGCCCAGTTGCTGGTCGCCTGGCCGTAGCCGTCGGTGATGAGACCGTATGCGATCAAGAGGCAGATGCCCCAGTCGACGGCGAGCGCTCCGAGCCGCCGTCCCGGGCCGGCGACGGAGCCCGGGCCCTCCTTCGGAAGGCCGAGTTGCTGACCCCGGTATCCAAAGTCGACACCGGCGTCCTCGGCGGCCGCGCGGGGGCCGGAGAGCCAGGATCCGATTGCTTGCCTCTTGTCCACGTGCCCACGGTACTGTGCCCGTTTTGCGATGTGGACAGGTGGGGTGAGGTGCGGGATGTCCGGTTAACGTGTGTGAAACAAATGGGTCACGCCCGAGAAATCACCCGTCCCTAGGGTCGAGGTCAGCGTGTGCCACCGCACTGGCCGCACGACCGAACTACCACCCCGGCACGGACGGTCGGGAGTAGGAGGAGCTGGATGTTCCAGAACGCCGACGAGGCCAAGAAGTTCATCGCGGACGAGGACGTCAAGTTCGTCGACGTCCGCTTCTGCGACCTGCCGGGCGTCATGCAGCACTTCACGGTGCCCGTCGAGGCGTTCGACCCGGACGACGAGCTCGCCTTCGACGGATCGTCGATCCGCGGTTTCCAGGCGATCCACGAGTCCGACATGGCGCTGCGTGCCGACCTGTCGACGGCCCGGGTCGACCCGTTCCGCCGCGACAAGACGCTCAACATCAACTTCTTCATCCACGACCCGATCACGGGCGAGCAGTACTCCCGTGACCCGCGCAACGTGGCCAAGAAGGCCGAGGCCTACCTCGCCTCCACCGGTATCGCGGACACCGCGTACTTCGGTCCGGAGGCCGAGTTCTACGTCTTCGACAGCGTGCGTTTCGCCACGTCGTCGAACGAGTCCTTCTACCACATCGACTCCGAGGCGGGCGCCTGGAACACCGGTGCCCTCGAGGACAACCGTGGTTACAAGGTCCGCTACAAGGGCGGTTACTTCCCGGTCCCACCGGTCGACCACTTCGCCGACCTGCGTGCCGAGATCACCCTGGAGCTGAACAACGCCGGCCTGCAGGTCGAGCGCCAGCACCACGAGGTGGGCACCGCCGGCCAGGCCGAGATCAACTACAAGTTCAACACGCTGCTCGCCGCCGCCGACGACCTCCAGCTCTTCAAGTACATCGTGAAGAACGTCGCCTGGCGCAACGGCAAGACCGCGACCTTCATGCCGAAGCCGATCTTCGGTGACAACGGCTCGGGCATGCACGTGCACCAGTCGCTGTGGCAGTCCGGCTCCCCGCTCTTCTACGACGAGGCCGGTTACGCGGGCCTGTCGGACACCGCCCGCTACTACATCGGCGGCATCCTCAAGCACGCCCCGTCGCTGCTGGCCTTCACCAACCCGACGGTGAACTCGTACCACCGTCTGGTGCCGGGCTTCGAGGCGCCGATCAACCTGGTGTACTCGCAGCGCAACCGCTCGGCCGCGATGCGTATCCCGATCACGGGCTCCAACCCGAAGGCCAAGCGCGTCGAGTTCCGCGCGCCCGACTCCTCCGGCAACCCGTACCTGGCCTTCTCGGCCCTGCTGCTCGCGGGCCTGGACGGCATCAAGAACAAGATCGAGCCGGCCGAGCCGATCGACAAGGACCTGTACGAGCTGGCTCCCGAGGAGCACGCGAACGTCGCCCAGGTCCCGACCTCCCTCCCGGCCGTCCTCGACTCCCTCGAGGCCGACCACGAGTTCCTCCTCCAGGGCGACGTGTTCACGCCGGACCTGATCGAGACGTGGATCGACTACAAGCGCGCGAACGAGATCGCGCCGCTGCAGCTTCGTCCGCACCCGCACGAGTTCGAGCTCTACTTCGACGTGTGATCGACACCGTCGACGTGTGATCGGCGCCTGATCCAGGCATAGCGCCCGCGCCCCCGCTGTTGTACCGACGGCGGGGGCGCGGGCGTATGTTCTATTCTTCGGGTGAGACGACGCGGGGGTGGACGGATGCCGGAGCGACACGAACAGGACGATCAGGAGCGGGAGTTCGACCTGAAGTGGGCGGACAACGCCGAGCACAAGGAGCCCTCGGCGCGGGCCCGTATGCTCGCCGCGCGCTGGAAGGAGAACCCGCCCGGCCCGGTGCCGTTCCGGGGCGATCCCGATCATGTGGCACGGCAGCGCCACCGCTCGGGCTGGGTGTCCACGGCGATCGTCCTCGGCTGTGTGGCCGCGGTGATCCTGCTGCTGGGGTACCTCAACTTCCGAGGGTCGTACTGAGGTACTGAGGGCCGTAGTAGGGACCTTTTGCCCCTCCTGGAGCCTTTCGGGACCGCTTAATGGGGCGCATCCGATGCACACTGGCAGTGGGGCGAGTGCCTGACTGCGCGGGGTGATGCGAGATGCAGAGCCGCTTTCAGAGCGATCGGCGGCTGACGGCCCGGATGGGCGTCACGCTGTTTCTGCTCGGGTTGTTGTACGTGGGCTTCGTGGCCGCGTTGATCGTGTTGCTGAAGTCCTGGGTGCTGGTCGTCGTGATCGCGGCGGGGCTGCTGGGGGCCCAGTACTGGTTCTCCGACCGGGTCGCGCTGTTCGCGATGCGCGGGCGGGTCGTGGAGCGGGAGGAGTATCCCGAGCTGCACGGGGTCGTCGACCGGCTGTGTGCCATCGCCGACATGCCCAAGCCCGTGGTGGCCGTGTCGGAGATGGACATGCCGAACGCGTTCGCCACCGGGCGCAATCCCGAGCATGCCGTGGTGTGTGTGACGACGGGGCTGCTGCGGCGGCTGGAGCCCGACGAGCTGGAGGGTGTGCTCGCGCATGAGCTGTCGCACGTGGCGCACAAGGACGTCGCGGTGATCACCGTCGCCTCGTTCCTCGGGGTGATCGCGGGGCTGATCGTGCGGTTCGCCTTCTACTCGCAGCTCTTCGGCGGTGGGCGCCGGGACCAGAACACCGCCGTGATCTTCGCCGCGGTGCTCGGGGTGTCGGCGGCCGTGTACGCGATCAGCTTCGTGCTGATCCGGGCCCTGTCCCGGTACCGGGAGCTGGCCGCCGACCGGGCTGCGGCGCTGCTCACCGGGCGTCCTTCGGTGCTGGCCTCCGCCCTCACCAAGGTCTCCGGCGACATCGCCCGGATCCCGACCAGGGACCTGCGCACGGCTCAGGCCTTCAACGCCTTCTACTTCACGCCCGCGCTGGGCCGGGAGCCCGGCATAGCGAACCTCTTCTCGACCCACCCGAGCCTGGAGCAGCGGCTCGAACAGCTCGGGCGGATCTCCACCGAACTGGGCGAGGCGTCGGCTCCCGGAGGGGCGTGAGATGGGGCTGCTGGACATTCTGCTCGGCCGTACCAAGCCGGTCGCACCCGATCTCGACCAGCTCTTCGGGCTGCCGTCGGCGGCGGTGACGCTGGAGGCGGCGGCCGGGTTCCGGCCGACCGGCAGCGGGGCGGTGTGCTTCGCGACGGTCGAGGGGGCGGCCTTCGAGCAGACGCACCGCGAGGTCCAGGCGCTGCTGGATGCGGACGCCGAGCGCGAGGGCCGGCCGGTGCGGCTGACCCGGGACGGCTACGGCTACTCGTGGCTGGTCTCCGAGCGCACCCCGGACCGGTTGCCGGAGCTGGTCAACGATCTGCACGCGGTGAACAGCGCGATGGAGGTCAACGGCTTCGGGCCGCAGCTGCTGTGCTCAGTGGCCGGGTTCGAGGACGACGAGGGCAGACGGCTCGCCCTCGTCTACCTCTACAAACGCGGCACCTTCTATCCCTTCGCACCCCTGCCCGGCGCGGCGGAGCGCCGCGACAACCCGCTGGAGCTGCGGGTGAAGGCCGCCCTCGCCGACGACCTGCGGATCGAGCAGGATCTGACCCGCTGGTTCCCGGTCTGGGGCGCCCCCGGCCTGTGACTCAGCTGCTCTTCCCGCGCTCCTGACGACGGGACTCCAAAGGACGCTCGCGGCGGTAGCGGCGCTCCCACTTGGCCTGCATGTCGCGGCGGTCGCGGTAGGCGCGGTAGTCCGAGGGCATGGCTCCTCCCGACGAGGACCCTCCCCCGGCCCCGCCGCTCGACGCGGAGGAGTCCCGGCCGTACTGGAGGTACAGGAACAGCACGGCGACGGCGGCGAGCCAATAGAGGTGGTTTCCGAATCCCAAGATCACCAGGACCACGGTCCCGGACAAGACGATGGTGCCCATCACGGGCCTCCGTGTGCGTGGGTTGAATCTGGATCTGAGCGGTGATCTGTCCCGGCGGGGCGCTGGGGGAAGGCGGCCCTCCGTCGGTGCGTAGAGACTAGCTCCGAGTCCGCAGGGTGACCCCCGCCCTGCGGAAAGCGGCGTGAACTGCTCCGTTACGCGTGTCCAGGGTAGGGAGACGGTCACTGCGCGTGCATCTCCTTTTCCCGGGCGGGAGTGTCAGTGGAGGCGGGGAAGATGGGGGCGATGATGTCGTCGCGGGTGGAGGCCGGGATGGGTGACGGGGTGCGGTACATCGGGGTGGACGAGCGGCGGGCCCGGCTGGGGGTGCGGCACCGGCTGGCCGGGGAGGCGCGGGCGCAGGGGCCCGCCGACGTGGCCGAGTCGCTGGTCGCGCTGCACGGCTCCGATCCGGCCACCGTGTACCTGGCCGTGGGCGCGCGGCTGGCGGAGGCCGCGAAGACCGTCGCGGAGACCGAGCGGGCGCTGTACGAGGACCGTGCGCTGGTGCGGATGCACGGCATGCGGCACACCGTGTTCGTGTTCCCCACCGAGCTGACCGCCGTCGTGCACGCCTCCACCGGCCTCGCGGTCGCCGCCCGGGAGCGGGCCTCGCTGATCAAGCACATGGCGACGGCCGGAGCGCCGGACGCGGCGTGGCTCGCGGAGGTCG
Source organism: Streptomyces sp. UG1 (assembly GCF_049974585.1). Taxonomy (NCBI): domain Bacteria; kingdom Bacillati; phylum Actinomycetota; class Actinomycetes; order Kitasatosporales; family Streptomycetaceae; genus Streptomyces; species Streptomyces sp. UG1. Next base: position 25,542 of record NZ_JBNGGG010000030.1, read on the forward strand.
AGGAGTCGACGCTGGCCGCGCTGGCCCGGCGCGGACAGGCCACGGCGGCCGAACTCGGCGAGGACGAACCGCGGTTGCGCGAGCAGTTCGTGTATGCGGCCGGCAAGAGCTACGAGGGGATGCACAGCGTCTCGACGCGGCTGCTGAGAGTGCTGGGCGTCGAGGGGAAGGTCGTGCGGGGGCGGCCGCTGGGCTCCTGGACGTCCTCGCAGTTCCGGTGGGCGGTGGCACCCGAGCATCCCGAGCTGGACGCGGCCGAGGCACAGGCGGAGCTGCTGCGGCGCTGGCTCACGGCGTGCGGTCCGGCGACCGAGGCCGACCTGAAGTGGTGGACCGGGTGGCGGGTGACGGAGGTGCGCCGGGCGCTGGCGGCGATCGGGGCGCAGGCCGTGTCCCTGGACGACGGGACGGGGGGCGAGGGGACGGGGTACGTCGTCGACGGTGACGTCGATCCGGTGGCGGGGCCCGCGGAGCCGTGGGCGGCGCTGCTGCCTGGGCTCGACCCCACGGCGATGGGGTGGCAGCAGCGGGACTGGTATCTGGCACCGGAGCTGCGGCCCGCGCTGTTCGACAGGAGCGGCAATGTGGGGCCGACGGTGTGGTGGAACGGACGGGTCGTGGGCGGGTGGGCCCAGCGCGCCGACGGGGAGATCGTCTGGCGGCTGCTGGAGGACCTCGGGGGTGCGCAGCGGCGTGCGGTCGAGGCAGCCGTCGCGATGGAGGCGGAGCGGGTGCGGGGGTGGGTGGGGGCGGCACGGGTGACGCCCCGGTTCCGGACGCCGCTGGAGCGGGAGTTGTCGGGCGGCGGCTGACGGGCGCCGTGCGACGCCACCAGCGCCGGGTGCCCCCGCGAAGAGACGGCACCCGGCGCCACGGCTACCGCGAGTACCGCATCAGCGCCCTGACCATGTGGCACGTCGTGTCCGACGGCGGGTGGACGCCGATCGTCTCCGCGGTGTCCCGGATCGTCTCGTTGCGCGCCTGGTTCGGCAGGTAGACGCCCGAGTCGAGGAGCGCTATCGCGAGGCGCATCGCCTTCAGGCGGCGGTTGTGGGTGATGTACCACTCGCGCGGGCGGCCCGGCGGCAGCGGTCGCTTCTCCAGCGGTGCGTACGGCAGGTCGAGCAGCACCGGGTGCTTCGCGGTGGACTGGGTGGGCAGCGGCTTGCGGGTCGGCTTCGTCTTCGGCTTCAGTGCGGCAGCGGGCACAGGCATCCTCCTGTCGCGGTCAGAGCGCCGGCCGGGTGCTCCGGTGGCGCTCTCGAACACTACTTATATTCTAGTGCCCGGCACTGACATCCGGAGGGTGCCAGACGTCCATGAAATGCCCTGGTCAGCAACGAAGTTGTCACCGTGTCACCCCCGGTCCGCAAGGTGCCCGTGAGGCGGCGAGAAATTCGAACACGGCGCCTCGGGATACCGTGGGTCGCATGGAGATCTGGATCAATCCGGCCTGTTCCAAGTGCCGCAGCGCCATCACGCTGCTCGACGCCGAGGGCGCCGAGTACACCGTCCGCCGATACCTTCAGGACGTGCCGAGCGAGGACGAGATCCGGGAGGTGCTGGAGCGGCTGGGGCTGGAGCCGTGGGACATCACCCGGACCCAGGAGGCCGTCGCCAAGGAGCTCGGGGTCAAGGAGTGGGCGCGGGACGCGGGTTCGCGGGATCGATGGGTGAAGGCGCTGGCCGAGCATCCGAAGCTGATCCAGCGGCCGATCATCACCGCGCAGGACGGTACGGCCGTGGTCGGTCGTACGGAGGAGGCGGTACGGGACGCTCTGTCCCGTACGGGCCGAGAATCCCCCAACTGAGGTGTGACGTACGTTACTTCAGTGACTCCTGTAACCGCTGAGTAACCTCGTTCGGTATCTCGTACATAGCGGCGTACGCTCCCCTACCTCTTCAGGAGGCGCGCATGTCGCGCAGGAGAACTCTCAGCACGAAGAAGAAGCTCGCCCTGTTGGTGAGTGCGGCGACGGTGGCGGGTGGCGGTGCCTTCGTCATGGCGACCACCTCGAACGCCGCGCAGGCGCCCAAATCGGCCGCGGAGTCGAGTGTCTGCCAGGGGCTCGCCACGGCGCTCGGCAACAACGAGCGGTTCATCGAGGGGCAACGGGCGAATCCCGATGCCCAGTCCGAGGCGAGGATCGCCAACCGTGAGGCCGTGATCCAGCAGATCAAGGTCCAGCAGGAAGCGTCCGGGTGTGTCGTCGGGGAGTCGGCTCAGGGCTCCCAGGCCGCACAGCCGAGCGCGCCGGCTGAGGCTGCGGGGGATGCGGGTGACGCGGGTGGCGATGCCGCGGCCTCGGGGCAGCAGGTCTGCAACGGGTCCACGGTCACGCTCTCCGGCGCGGGCGGGGCTCCGGCCGCGTCCAGCAACCAGTTCCCGGTGGGCACGACGCTGAAGGTCACCAACCTGGACAACGACAAGTCCACGACGGTGGAGGTCACCTCGGCCTCCGGAAGCTGTGCGCTGCTGAACAACGCGGCGTTCGAGCAGGTCCGTGAGCCCGGCAAGTTCCTGATCCGTCGGGCGCTGATCGAGAAGGTGGGGTGAGGCCCGGGTCACCACGCCGTACGTGTCATGGGTCCTGCCCCCCCGCGGCCACGGGGGGCAGGACCCGCGTACGTATACAGCCGCTCACCACGTGAATCGCGCCACACCATCACCCGGTAACACGGGGTTCACATACGAGCAACGGCCGGGAAATCGCCTGTTGACAGGCTCGCGGGCATCAAGAGCGGCGCCTCAGTGCCGCAGCGCCGCAGCACCCGCAAGTGCGCCTAGACCCACCCCCGAAGGATGTGGCCCGTGACCTTCAAGGCTGAGTACATCTGGATCGACGGCACCGAGCCGACGGCCAAGCTCCGCTCCAAGACCAAGATCATCGCGGGTGAGCCCGCCGGTCTGGACGCGCTGCCGATCTGGGGCTTCGACGGGTCCTCCACCAACCAGGCCGAGGGCCACGCCTCGGACTGCGTGCTCAAGCCGGTCTTCACCTGCCCGGACCCGATCCGCGGCGGCGACGACGTGCTGGTGCTGTGCGAGGTCCTGAACATCGACCTCACCCCGCACCCGTCCAACACGCGTGCCGCACTCGTCGAGGTGGCGGAGAAGTTCGCCGCGCAGGAGCCGATCTTCGGTATCGAGCAGGAGTACACGTTCTTCCAGGACGGCTACCCGCTCGGCTTCCCCAAGGGCGGCTTCCCGGCCCCGCAGGGCGGCTACTACTGCGGTGTCGGCGCCGACGAGATCTTCGGCCGCGAGGTCGTCGAGGCCCACCTGGAGAACTGCCTCGCCGCCGGCCTCGGCCTGTCCGGCATCAACGCCGAGGTCATGCCCGGCCAGTGGGAGTTCCAGGTCGGCCCGCTGTCCCCGCTCGAGGTCTCGGACCAGCTCTGGGTGGCCCGCTGGCTGCTCTACCGCACCGCCGAGGACTTCGGCGTCGCCGCGACGCTGGACCCGAAGCCGGTGAAGGGCGACTGGAACGGCGCCGGCGCGCACACCAACTTCTCCACCAAGGCGATGCGCGAGGGCTACGACGCGATCATCACCGCCTGCGAGTCGCTGGGCGAGGGCTCCAAGCCGCTCGACCACGTCAAGAACTACGGCGCCGGCATCGACGACCGCCTGACCGGTCTGCACGAGACCGCCCCGTGGAACGAGTACTCCTACGGTGTCTCCAACCGCGGCGCCTCGGTCCGTATCCCGTGGCAGGTCGAGAAGGACGGCAAGGGCTACATCGAGGACCGCCGCCCGAACGCCAACGTCGACCCGTACGTGGTGACCCGCCTGCTCGTCGACACCTGCTGCTCCGCGCTGGAGAAGGCCGGCCAGGTCTGATCCGCACCGCTCGGCTCCGAGGGGCGCCCACCGGCAACGGTGGGCGCCCCTCGCTTTGTCGTCTCGCGGTCTGCTTCAATGGGGCCATGGTCGGCTTCGAGAAGGACACCGCGACAGGTCGTCATGACCTCGAGCCCTTCTGGCCCTCCCGTCAGCACCACGACTTCGACCGGGTGTGTTGCCGCGCGATGAACGCGCGGGCCCTGTAAAGCCGTACCTTCCCGGCCTTGGGCCGGCGCGCATCGACGTACGTCTCCCGACGACCTCTCGCGCGAAAGAGCTGACCTCTCATGGCGACCACTCCCTCTGTGATCGACGTCGCGGACCTCCTCCCGCCGGGCGCCACCTTGCTGCCCGCTCCCCCGCACTCCCTGCCCACACTGCCGGGACAGCCGCCGATGGTCGGCTACCTGGTGCTCATCCCGGCCGACCGGCAGCCACCGGTCCTCCAGACCGGCGGCGACCCTCTCGTCGCCGTCGACACCGTGCGGCGCACCGCCTCGGTCGACGGGCGTGAACTCGACCTGACCTACCTGGAGTTCGAGCTGCTCGCCCATCTGGTGGCCAACCCGCACCGGGTGCACACACGCGATCAGCTCGTCACCACCGTGTGGGGCTACGGGCATGTGGGCGACGGCCGTACCGTCGACGTCCATGTCGCCCGGCTGCGCCGCAAGCTGGGCGCCGAGCACCGGGACGCCATCCGGACCGTGCGCCGGGTGGGGTACAAGTACGCGCCGCCGGCCGGGCGCTGAGCCCGCCTCTGCTGACGGCAGAGTCCCGTTCCGTCCTCCGTCCGCACCGGGCAGAGTCTGCGGCATGAGGTTGTTGATGCTGGGTGGTACGGAGTTCGCGGGGCGGGCCGTCGTGGAGGCGGCCCTTGGACGGGGCTGGGAGGTGACCGTCTTCCACCGGGGGCGGCACGAGCCTGTGGCAGGGGTGCGGTCGCTGCACGGTGACCGTACCGCGCCCGACGGGCTCGCCGCCCTCGCCGAGCACACCGGTGAGTGGGACGCCGTCGTCGACACCTGGTCGGCGGCGCCCCGTGCCGTACGGGACTCGGCGCGGCTGCTGCGGGGCCGCGCCGGGCGGTATGTGTATGTGTCGAGCCGCTCGGTGTACGCGTGGGCTCCGCCCGCCGGGTACACCGAGGACGCGCCGCTGGTCGAGGGCGCCGAGGCCGGTGCCGAGGAGAGTGACTACGCGCGGGACAAGCTGGGCGGGGAGCTGGGCGCCGTCGAGGGCTTCGGGGCCGACCGTTCCGTGCTGGTGCGGGCCGGGCTGATCCTCGGGCCGTACGAGAACGTCGGACGGCTGCCGTGGTGGCTCGGCCGGATCGCGCGCGGCGGGCCCGTCCTCGCGCCCGGGCCGCGGGACCTCCCCTTGCAGTACGTCGATGTCCGCGATCTCGCTCAGTGGGTGCTGGGCGCTGTGGAGCGGGAGCTGAGCGGGCCGTACAACCTCACCGGCCCTCGGGGGCACACCACGATGGGTGAGCTCCTCGACGCGTGCGTGGCCGTGACCGGCTCGGACGCCGAGCTGCGCTGGACCGGGCCCGAGGTGATCCTGGACGCGGGCATCGAGCCGTGGACCCAGCTTCCGGTGTGGGTGCCGCCGGGCAGCGACCTGCATGACGCCCTGCACGGCTCGGACGTCTCCCGGGCCGTCGCGGCCGGGCTGCGCTGCCGCCCCGTCGAGGAGACCGTCGCCGACACCTGGCGGTGGCTGAAGGACATCGGCGATACGGCGCCCATGCGGCCGGACCGGACCGCCAAGGGCCTCGATCCCGAGGTGGAGGCGCAGGTGCTCGCCGCGACCGGGCGGGGTGTACCTGGCACCACCCCCTGACCCGGGGCCCCGGCCCCGTGACCACCGCCGCGGCCTTGGCGAGACTGGCGGCATGACCAACGACAAGAAGAGCGGCCGCGGCTCGAGTGCACGGGGCATGGGGCTCGCCGCCGTGCGGGGGCTGGCGCTGGCGCTGGTGTCCCTGCCGGGGGCCGTCCTCTGCTTCGTGCTGTCCCTGGTGTCCATCGCGCTCATACCGATCGGCGTCGGCATCGTGACGACGCCGTGGGTGCTGACGGGGGTACGGACCTTCGCCGACTGGCGGCGGGTGCTCGCCGCCGAGTGGGGCGGGGTGCGGATTCCGCCCGCGTACCGGCCGTTGCCGCCGGACGCCAACCCGTGGTCGCGCACCTTCGGGATGCTGCGCGACCCGGCGACCTGGCGGGACCTGCGGTGGCTGCCGGTCGACATGACGGCGGGGTTCGTCACCGCGCTGCTGCCGGCCGTGCTGCTCTTCTATCCGCTGGAAGGGTTCGCGATCGCGGCCGGGCTGTGGCGGGTGCTCCCCGACGGGTACTGGTACGGGTTCGTGCCCGTGCACGGGCAGGCGTCCGCGTTCGGTGTGGCCGCCCTGGCCCTCGCCCTGCTCATCTGCGCCCACTTCTTCACCGCCCGGCTGCTCCAGGTCCACTTCCGGCTGACCCGCGCCGTCCTCGGCTCCAACCAGGGTGAACTCGCCGAGCGGGTGCGGGTGCTGACCGAGACGCGCAGGGACGCCGTGGACACCTCGGCCGCCGAACTGCGCCGTATCGAGCGCGACCTGCACGACGGGGCGCAGGCGCGGCTGGTGGCGATGGGCATGGATCTGGGGACGATCGAGATGCTGCTGGAGAAGGACCCGGCGAAGGCCAAGCAGCTCGTCGCACAGGCCCGCCGGTCCTCCGCCGACGCCCTCGCCGAACTGCGCGACCTGGTGCGCGGCATCCATCCGCCGGTGCTCGCCGAGCGCGGACTGGGCGACGCCGTACGGGCGTTGGCGCTGCGGCTGCCGGTGTCGACCGAGGTGAACGTGGAGCTGGCCGGGCGGGCGGAGGCGCCGGTGGAGTCGGCGGCGTACTTCGCGGTCAGCGAGGTGCTGACCAACGCCGTCAAGCACTCGGGCGCCGACCGGGTCTGGATCGACCTGCACCACACCGGCGACACGCTGCGCGTCAGCGTCACCGACAACGGCAGGGGCGGCGCGGTGACCGGGGCCGGCTCGGGCCTGGCCGGGATCGAGCGGCGACTGGGTACATTCGACGGCGTCCTGGCCGTCAGCTCTCCCGCGGGCGGCCCCACCATGGTCACCATGGAGATCCCTTGCGCGTTGTCCTAGCCGAAGACCTGTTCCTGCTGCGCGACGGGCTCGTCCGGCTCCTTCAGGCCTACGACTTCGAGATCGCGGCGGCCGTCGAGACCGGCCCCGAGCTGTCCCGCGCGCTGGCCGAGCTGGAGCCGGACGTCGCCGTGGTCGACGTCCGGCTGCCGCCGACCCACACCGACGAGGGGTTGCAGTGCGCGCTCGAGGCCCGCCGCAAGCGGCCCGGGCTGCCGGTGCTGGTGCTCTCGCAGCACGTGGAACAGCTCTACGCACGGGAGTTGCTCGCGGACGGCAGCGGCGGGGTGGGGTATCTGCTGAAGGACCGGGTGTTCGACGCGGAGCAGTTCGTGGACGCCGTACGGCGGGTCGCGGCGGGCGGCACGGCGATGGACCCGCAGGTGATCCAGCAGCTGCTCTCCCGCCGGGCGGCCGACGACCAGCCGCTGGCCCGGCTCACGCCCCGGGAGACGGAGGTGCTGGAGCTGATGGCGCAGGGCCGGTCCAACGCGGCGATCGCCGAGCGGCTCGTCGTCACGGAACGGGCCATCGCCAAGCACACCGCCAACATCTTCGCCAAACTGGGCCTGGAGGTGTCGGACGACGACAACCGTCGCGTGCTGGCGGTTCTCGCGTATCTCGACCACGGCCGGTGAAACCGGACCCGCTTGTTCACCCGGTGTGCGGGATCAACAACCCCCGGTGTTTCAGGGGCTGTTGAGCACACGGCACACTCACGAATCTCTCAACGATTTCCGAGACGGCTGAACACCCCTGGGACGCCCTCCGTATGAAAGGGAGCCGCTTCACTCCTGTCGGGCGCCTCGATGCCCCGGATAAGGAAGTCAGAGGAGTTCCATGGGACGCAATACAAGAAAACGCCGGATGCCGCTGGCCACCAAGGCCATTGCCGGGACGGCGGCCCTAGCGCTCGGTGGGGGCGGGCTTGTCTGGGCCAACTTCTATGCTTCGGCGCATGAGGACCGGTCGTCTGGGTGGAACCAGACGAAGGCCACGGGCGCCCAGATGGCGACGATCAACTGCCCGGACGTCGGCCAGCAGCTGAAGGACGTACCGGAGGGCGCGCGCCAGGGCGTGGCCAAGGAGTTGGCGCTGCTCGACAAGCAGATCACGGATGCCTACGCGCGTCTCGCCGACACGCGGCAGGCCCAGGCCGGGGACCCCAACTTCGTCAACAACGCCATCCTCGGCCCGCTGAAGTCCAAGCGAGTGGCCACGATCGACCGGATCGGTATCAACATCAACCGGGCCGGTGGACAGCGACCGCAGGGACTGGACCAGCTCGCCCAGTGCGAGGGCGTCGCGGCCGAGCAGCCGGAGGTCAACGACGGCAACGGCGGCGACGGCCAGAACAACGACGGTCAGGACCAGAACAACGACGGTCAGGACCAGGGACAGGACGGCGGCCAGGACCAGGGCCAGGACAACGGCCTCGACCCGGTGCCCGAGGGCAACGGCGGCCAGGCCGGCAACGGTCCGGTGGCGCAGGACTTCATCAAGATCGAGGACGTCCAGCCCAACTCCCGCAACCTGCCGAACGGTCTGGCCGCGAACGGCGACTCCGGCTCGACGGGTACCTTCACCACCGAGTGCGGTACCAACGAGAACGGCAACGCCAACACGGACAACATCATCGTCGCTCCCGGTGTCGACAACGGCGCCCACCACCGCCACGACTACGTCGGCAACCAGGACAACGACGCCTTCACCAGCGACGAGGAGTTCCTGCAGGCCGATACGAGCTGCCAGAACCAGGCCGACAAGTCCACGTACTACTGGCCGGTGCTGCGTCTGCAGGACGGTACGCAGGAGGCGGACGCGAACGAGGCCGGAGGCGGTCTGGAAGGCAACGTGGGCAAGGTCCTGCAAGCCTCCCAGGCGGAGCTGCGGTTCGTCGGCAACAAGGCGAGCGATGTCGTTGCGATGCCGACGGGCCTGCGCATCATCACCGGTGACGCCAAGGCGTTCACCAACGGTCTCGCGAACGCCAACACCTCCTGGAGCTGCACCGGCTTCGAGGACCGGCAGGTGACGGAGCAGTACCCGATCTGCCCCGAGGGCAGCTCGGTGGTGCGGACGTCCAACTTCCAGAGCTGCTGGGACGGCCAGAACACCGACAGCGCCAACCACCGTGACCACGTTGCCTTCGTCCAGGCGGACGGCAGCTGCCCGAACGGTTTCCAGGCGATCCCCCAGCTGCAGGCCAAGCTGGTGTACGACGTTCCCGCCCCGCAGATCGAGAACGGGCAGGTGGTGAACCCGTTCGCGGTGGACGGCTTCCCCGAGCAGTTGCACAAGCCGATCACCGACCACAACGACTTCATCAACTTCATGTCCGAAGACCTGATGAACCAGGTGGTCCAGTGCATCAACAGCGGCCAGGACTGTCAGTGACGCACTAGGCGGTAGGCCGTAGAAAGCCGGCGGTGGGAGATCCCACCGCCGGCTTTCGCATGCCCGGGGCTTGGTGAGCGTCTAGTGAGCGGAGTGGTCGGTCCCGATCTCCAGGGTTCCGCCGAGCGTGTCGCGCAGCGCCGTCACGACGTCCTCGTGGCCGACGGCGACCCACTTGCGGCCCACGAGGTAGTAGCCGCCGTAGTCCTTGGCCGAGTTGATCCACTCACGCTGGCCGCGGTCGGTGGCGAAGGTGGCGAGGATGTACTTCTCCTTGCCGGTCCTGCAGATGGCCTGGCGGATCTCGTCGGCGTCGGTCTGCATGTTCGGCTCGCACTTCGCTTCGGCGGCCAGCTTCTCCAGGCTGCCGGTCGCCGTCTCGGGAACGGCAGCCTCGCTGTCCCCGCCGGCGCCACAGCCCGCCAGCGCGAGCACCGCCACCGCGCCGGTCAGCGCGAGCATCGGTCGGGTCAATGTCATCGGTTCCTCCGGTCCATGCCGCAGTGAGCCCCGGCGGGGGCCCTCGCCTCCCATACGGCTGCGGCGGGCGATGCGCTCAAAACGGGAGGCCTTCACGGGTACGGGTGTGCGAGTGTGGGCCGGGTGAACCAGGACTGGGAAGACCGCGTGACCGCGGCATGGGCGACCTTCGACACCTACGCCGAAGAGGATGCGGCCGACTTCCGCGCCGTCATCGACGCGCTCGTCGCCGAACTGCCCGACGGCAGCCCCCTCGGCCCCTTCGAGCAGGCCTGCGCCTGGGACTCGACCGGGCACTCGGACAAGGCGGTGCCGCTGTACCGGGAGGCCCTGGAGGGTGGGCTGAGCGGCTACAAGGGGCGCCGCGCCAAGATCCAGCTCTCCAGCTCGCTGCGGAACATCGGGCGGGCGGAGGAGGGCGTCAAGCTGCTGACCCCCGAACTGGACGCGCCGTCGGACGAACTGGACGACGCGGTACGGGCGACGCTGGCGCTGTGCCTGTCGAGTCTGGGGCGGGACCGGGAGGGTCTGGCGCTGGCGCTGGGGGCGCTGGCCGGGCATCTGCCGCGATATCAGCGCTCCATGGCCAATTACGCGCGTGAGCTTTGTGCGCATCGGGATGTGCCGCGGTAGGTCGTCGGGCGTCTGCGGGGCCGTGGTGGCTGGTCGCGCCCTCGCGGCGGTAGCCGCATATCCCATACAGCCCCCGCGCCCCTGGAGGGCGCTGCCCAACCGTGGGTTGTGACCTACCGTTCATTCGCTCGTTCTGCTGAACGTGCAGTCACAGGATGTCGCCTCGCGCCCAGGGCCCGCCCCGGCCGATCCGGTCGTCGATGTCGAGCGGGCCGAGGCCGCGCTCGTCGAGCACTACCCGCGGCTCGTCCGGCTCGCCTACCTGGTGCTGCCGCCGAGCCTCGGGCGCAACCGGCGCGTGGTGACCGCGCACTCCCTCACCCAGCGCGCGCTGCCCCGTGGCCGGGCGGCCGCCACGCCCGTGGTCCCGGCCCAGTCGACCGGCCGCGACGGCGACCCCGGGTACACCTATCTCCGGCTCCGGGTGCTGCGTACGGCGCTGGAGGCGGGCCTGACGCTCAAGCGCCCGGCCTGGCCCAGGCGCTCCCAGCTGCCGCCCCTGCTGCCCCAGGTCTGGGGCCTGCGCCTCTTCCCCAGGTCGGGCGGCGCCGACGAACTCGCCCTGGACCAGCGACTGTCGGCGCTGTCCGGCCCGGCGCGGGCGGCCTACGTCCTGCGTGGTCTGGAGAAGCTCCCGGACGGCGACGTACGCGAGATCCTGACGGCGGCCGGCGTCGAGGACGTGGACGACGCGCTGGAGGACGCCGACGCCGTACCGGCGCAGTACGCGCTGCTCGACTCCCCCGAGTTCGACCCCTGCTCGCTCCAGGCCCGGCCCACCGATCTGATGCGGCGCCGGCAGCATCTGCGGGCCGCGCTCGCCGCCGGTGCCGCGCTCCTGGTGTGCGGGGCGCTGCTCGGCCTGCCCGGCGAGGGCTGGGCCCCCGACGGCCCCGCCGCTCCCCCGTACGCGCAGAACCCGGCGGCCGAGGCCGCCCTCGACCCGGCCCAGTTGACGAAGGTGCCCGCGCTGGCCTGGCAGTCCGCCGCCCGCACCGACTTCTCGGTGTGGCCCGCGCGCGGCGACCTCACCGACGACTCGGCCCTGCTGCGCCGCGCCCTCGCCGTGTGGGCCCGCCCCGGCGAGACGGTCGCGGTCTCGGCGACGCCCGGCACCCCGGCGGGCGGCCCGCCCGGCGCACCGCAACTGCTGTACGCGGGCACCGTCGACACCGCGCGCGTGGTCCTGCTGTACGACGGTCTGCGCATCGCCCGCTACGCCGAGCCGGTCGACGGCACGGCCGGTGCGGCCCTGGACTTCTCCCGGGTGGACAGCGCGACCAGGGCGGACGCGGGCGCGGTGGTGCTGAGCCGGGCCGACGGCAATGTCCGCTATCTGCTGGCGCCGTGGGTGAAGGAGGCGGCCGAGCGGGATCTGCTGAAGCCGGACACCGGCGCGATGGAGCTCACCGTGACGGACGGGGTCACCTCGCCGTTGGCGAGCCCGCTGTCCCAGCGGACCGGGGCGTGTTCGTCCTGGAACGTCCTGCAGACGACCGACGGCACCGGCACCCGGTTGCTGAGCGACCTCGCCGAGCTGGTCCCGGCCCGCCTCACCACGGGCCGCCCCGGGGAGACCAGGGAGGTGACCGGCGAACAGGCGCTGCACACCTGGGCGCCGTACTCCTGCTGGCTGGGCGCGATGCGCTCCGCGGGGGTGCGCACGGTCAACGCCTGGTCGTTCGCCACGCAGCCGCTGCCCGAAGGCAACGGTCCGGCGGACTGGGTGTGCACCCGTGCCGAGACCTGGCGGGGCGGCGGCGAGCGGGTGCTGGCCCAGTTCCGCACGCCGGGCGCGACGCGCGCGGCGCTGGCGGCGAAGGCGCAGAACGTGCCGGCCTGCGGTGCGCGCGATCCCCATGTGCTGGCCGGGGTGCTGTGGAAGGCGAAGGCGGGTGGCTGGTACCTCCTCGCGGCCGGCACCCGGGACACCGACTCGATCACCGCCACGGGTGGCGTCCACGGAACCTCCCCGGGCAATCTGCTGGCGGCGGAGGCGAAGCAGGGCGCGAAGGCCGAGCTGAAGGGCACGCTGGAGAGCGGCCGGGTGATCAACGGGCTCAAGTGAGCGCCTTGCTGACAGTCGCGTAAACAAAGTGGCGCACGGGGCTTCACCCGGGACTTACCCGTCAGTACATTGACGCCATGTCTAATACGCAGGACCGGTCCCGTACCCAGGACCGGGTGCCCCTCAAGGCCCGCAAGGTGTCCTTCTCCTGGGACGACACCCCGTTGCACTGGGTGCCGGGGGATCCGTTCACCACGCACACCATCAACGTGCTGCATCTGCTCCTGCCGGCCGGTGAGCGATGGTTCGTGCACGTCTACAAGCAGGTGCTGCCGTACATACGGGACGAGCGGCTGCGCGAGGACGTGCTCGGGTTCATCGGGCAGGAAGCGATGCACTCACAGGCCCATGACGAGGTGCTGCCGCATCTGCGGGAGCAGGGGCTGGATCCGACGCCGTACACCGCGCAGGTCGACTGGCTCTTCGAGAAGCTGCTCGGCGACCGCACGCTGCCGCCCGGCCGGGCCCGCCGCTGGTGGCTGATGGAGCGGGTCGCGCTGATCGCGGCCATCGAGCACTACACCGCCTTCCTCGGCGACTGGGTGCTGGGCGCCGACGAACTGGACCGCCGGGGCGCCGACCCGACCATGCTGGATCTGCTGCGCTGGCACGGCGCCGAGGAGGTCGAGCACCGGTCGGTCGCCTTCGATCTGTTCATGCACGTCGACGGGGGCTACCGGCGGCGGGTACGGACGTGGGCGACGGCGTTCACGGCGCTCGTCTTCCTCTGGCAGCGCGGGGCGCGGTTCTTCATGGCGAACGACCCGACGCTCGTCGACGGCAAGGCGACCTTCAGGGACTTCTACGTCCGGGGCAGGCGCGGCACGCTGCCCGCGACCGGGGAGATGCTCAGGTCCATACCCCGGTATCTGAGCCGGGCGTATCACCCCTCGCAGGAGGGGTCCACGGAACAGGCCGTCGCCTATCTCGCCTCGTCCCCTGCCGCGCTGGCCGCGCTCGCCGCGGAGAAGGGTGCCGCCTGATGCCGAGGCTGAGGACCGTCGCGGTCGTCGCCGGTGCCGCCCTGCTCGCCCGGCGGGCGCTGCGGCGCCGTATCCAGGTCTCGCCGCTGTGGCCGATGCCCGCCTTGGAGGAGCCGGTCTCCGGGCGGCCCCGGTCGCGGGCGCTGCGGGTGCTGGTGACCTCGCGCGAGGAGGTCGCCGAGGGGGTCGTACGACTACGTCTTGAGGGGCACGACCTGCCGCGCTGGGAGCCCGGCGCGCATCTCGACCTGGTGCTGCCGTCGGGGTTGGTGCGGCAGTACTCGCTGTGCGGCGACCCGGCGGACACCTCGTCGTACACCGTGGCGACCCGGCTGGTCCCGGACGGGCGGGGCGGCTCGCGCGAGGTGCACGAGCAGGTGCGGGAGGGCATGGAGTTGGAGGTGCGGGGGCCGCGGAACCGTTTCCCGCTCGTCGAGGCCGAGTCGTACGTCTTCGTCGCGGGCGGCATCGGGATCACGCCCGTGCTGCCGATGCTGCGGGCGCTGGGCGAGGGCGCGCGGTGGCGGTTGCTGTACTGCGGGCGGGACCGCGCCTCGATGCCGTTCCTGGAGGACGTCGAGAAGCTGGGCGGGGACCGGGTGAGCGTCGTGGAGGGAGTGCCCGATCTGGACGGTCTCCTCGCGGAGGTGCCCGAGGGCGCGGCCGTCTACTGCTGTGGGCCGGAGGGGTTGATGGCCGCGGTGGAGGAGCGGTTCCCGCGGGTTCATCTGGAGCGTTTCGCTCCGCGCACCTCGGCGGGCGGCCATGCCTTCGAGGTCGAACTGCGGCGCAGCGGGCGGACGTTGACCGTGCCGGAGGGCTCGTCCGTGCTGGCCGCCGTACGCGCCGCGCTGCCGGACACGGCGTACTCCTGCGAGCAGGGGTTCTGCGGGACCTGCCAACAGCGGGTGCTGGAGGGCGAGGTGGACCATCGGGACGAGTTGCTGACCGACGCGGAGCGGGGCGACTCGATGCTGATCTGTGTGTCGCGGGCGCGAGGTGATCGACTCGTACTGGACATGTGAACGACCATGGTCGGTCCGGACCGTTCGAGGCCGGAATCGATCGGTAAGGTGTTCGCATGACTACCGGGGTACGGCGAAGAATGGGAGTCGAGGAGCGGCGGCAGCAGTTGATCGGCGTCGCCCTCGAACTGTTCAGCCAGCGCTCGCCCGACGATGTCTCCATCGACGAGATAGCGTCCGCCGCGGGCATCTCGCGCCCACTGGTCTACCACTACTTCCCCGGCAAACTCAGCTTGTACGAGGCCGCGTTGAAGCGCGCCTCGGAGGACCTGGCCGACCGCTTCGTGGAGCCGCGCGAGGGGCCGCTGGGGGCGCGGCTGCTGCGGGTGATGCGGCGGTTCTTCGACTTCGTCGACGAGCACGGCCCCGGTTTCTCGGCGCTGATGCGCGGCGGCCCGGCCGTCGGCTCGACGGCGACGAACGCGCTCATCGACTCGGTACGGCAGGCCGCGTATGTCCAAATCCTTTCGCATCTGGACGTGGCGGATCCGCCCGCGCGGCTGGAGCTGGTCGTCCGCTCCTGGATCTCGCTCGCCGAGTCGACGGCGCTGATCTGGCTGGACGGCCGGCGCATCCCCCGCGCCGAGCTGGAGCTCCAGCTCGTGCACGACTTCGCCGCGCTGGCCGCCGTCAGCGCCGCCGCCGACGAGGAGATGGGCGCACTGCTGCGCCGCATGCTCAAGGACGAGCCGGCCGACGGCCCGTTCAGCGACCTGGTCAACCGGCTGATCTCACTGGCGTCCTAGAGATCGCCTACCGCTCGAACTTGCGGTACGACGGGTCGAGGTCGCGTACCTCGGCGGAGGCGTGCAGGACGGTGCCGTCGTCCTCGATGTGCCGGCGCAGCAGCTCCAGGACCGTCTCGGTCAGCTTGGCCTTGGTCTCGTCGGTGCGGCCGGCGAGCAGGCCGAGAGTGACGTGGACGACCGCGTGGCCCTGCTCCTCGGGGTCCTCGTAGCCGAACGCCGTGTCCTCACTGGCCCGGAACTGCGTCTTGCACGCCTCCGGCTTGGCCGCCGCGATCTCGACGATCGCGTGGTGCAGGTCCCGGGCGAAGCCCGCCCGGTCGAAGGAGATCGTCTTCGAGTGGTCGACGGTGATCTGCGGCATGAGCGCTCCTGTTCTACGTCAGCAGCGCTCACCCTAACCCTCAGGTCAGTGCCGTATCAGTGGGCCCGAGTGAAGACGGCGACCGTGCGTCCCGGGACGGCGAACGTGCCCGACTCCACCTCATAGGCCGCGGATTTCACCACAAGATCCGCGCCCGAGGCCTGCACCGGATGCAGCCGGTAGCCCTCCCCGGCCGCCGAGGCGATCCGCTGCTCCTGCCGCTCGGGCGTCGCGTTGAAGACGACGACCAGGTCACCGAGGCGCATGGTGATCACGCCGGGTGTCTCACCCTCGCCGGACAGCGGGAAGGACAGCTTCGACTGCACCTGCTCCGCCGTGTCGAGGGAGAAGGCGCTCTCCGTCGTACGGATCCTGAGCAGGTCCCGGTACGCCGCCGAGGTGCCGTCGATCTGCTCGCAGCCGACCTTGACGGTGCCGAGCAGCGGCTTGGCGTACGGCCACTTGGAGGCGTTGTCGGCAGCCATCGGCAGCCCTCGCCCGAAGCCGTTGCCGTCGGCGCAGTTCCAGTGGATGGCGTTGAACCAGTCGCCGCTGTCGTAGGAGTTGCGGTCCAGGGACTTGGAGCGCAGCAGGTCGGTGCCGGCCTGGGAGAGCGCCGGACCCTGCGACAGGGTCGCCGTGGCCATGGCGAGGACCTGCATCCGGGCGCGGTCGGCGGCGCCGGTCGCGGCCGGCAGCTTGTACGCCAGCGCGTCGAACAGCGACTCGTTGTCGTGCGCGTCGGCGTAGGCGAGGGCGTCGCCGGGGGCGGCCGCGTAGCCGGCGGGGGCGCCGTTGTAGTCGACCTCGGAGCCCTTGACCTCCTTGCCCGCGGTGTCGGTGAAGCGGTAGTCGGCGAGGTTGCCGGACAGGCCGACCTTGATCAGGTCCTGGTAGTGCAGGAGGCGTGCCTTCTGTTCGTCCGAAGCGCCGTTGCTCTTGGACGAGTTGGGCTCGGTGAACAGGCCGGAGGCGAAGCCCTGGATGCCCGGGTCCTCGTCGAAGGGGCCGCCGCCGCGTACGGCGTCCCGCGCCCGGTCGGAGAAGGTCGCGACGCCGGTGCCGGCCATGTTCCGCTGCGTGGCCTGCACGAAGCGGGCGTCGTCGGCGACCTCGCCGAAGTTCCAGCCCTCGCCGTACAGGATGATCTTCTTGCCGTCGACGCCGTCCTCGGCGAGGGTCAGCTCGTCGAGGGCCCGCCGGACGGCCAGGACGTTGGCCTTCGGGTGGTGGCCCATGAGGTCGAAGCGGAAGCCGTCGACCTTGTACTGCTTGGCCCAGGTGACGACCGAGTCGACGACCAGCTTGCCCATCATGGCGTTCTCGGTGGCGGTGTTGGCGCAGCAGGTGCTGTTCGCGACCGAGCCGTCGGCCAGGAGGCGCTGGTAGTAGCCGGGCACGATCCGGTCGAGGACGGAGGTGTCCGCCTGCCCGCTCGCCGCCGTGTGGTTGTAGACGACGTCCATGACGACCCGCAGGCCGTCCTCGTTGAGGGCCTTGACCATCTCGCGGAACTGGACCGTGCGCGCGGTGCCGTCCGGGTCGGTCGCGTAGGAACCCTCGGGGACCGTGTAGTGGTACGGGTCGTACCCCCAGTTGTAGGCGTCCTTCGCGGCGATCTTCGCCACGCACTCCTGCTGCCGGTCGGAGTCGGCCGGGAGGGAGGCCAGGTCGCAGTCGGTGGTCGCCTGGTCGGACTTCTTCTCGGGGATGGTGGCGATGTCGAAGGCCGGCAGCAGATGGACGTACGACGTGCCCGCCGCGGCCAGCTTCCTCAGGTGCCTGGAGCCGTCGCTGAGCTTGTCGGTGAAGGCGAGGTAGGTGCCCTTGTTCTTCGCGGGCACCGTCTCGTCCGCCACCGAGAAGTCCCGGATGTGCAGCTCCTGGATCTGCGCGTCCTTCAGCGGCACCGGCTTCGGCTTGGTGTACGTCGACCAGCCGGCCGGCGCCAGGGACCGGTCGCGCAGGTCGACGACGAGGCTGCGCTCGGAGTCCGCGGTGAGGGCGACCGAGTAGGGGTCGGTGACCTTGTTGGTGACGACCTCGCGGACGCTGGGCGCCCAGACCTTGACGACGTACCGGTAGGGCTTGTTCTTCCAGGACCCGGGCCCGGTGACGGACCAGACGCCGGTGGTGTCGTTCCGCTTCATGGCGACGGTGGAGTCGCCGATCTCCAGCTTGACCGACTGCGCCGTGGGCGCCCAGACGGCCAGCGTCGGCCGGCCCTTGGGGAACGTCGGCCCGAGCTTCGCCCGCGTCGCGTCGTAGAGGTCGTCCAGCACACCGCCGATCTGTACGCCGGTCGCGGCCAGAACGGCACCGCTGGCGGCGCGCTGCGAGGCGACGACCTGGCCGCGCAGGGCCTCGCGGACCCGGTCGCGGTCCCGTGGGTCGACGGACCAGGCGGCGTAGTCCTTCAGATGCGGGAACCTCGCCTTCTGGGCGTCGGTGAGGGAGGTCCTGGACAGCCGGAGCCAGCGCTGGTCGTCGCCGGTCAGCGCGCCGTCCTCGACGGCGATCGAACCGGCCCGGCTGTACAGGAGCTGGGTGGAGGCGGCGGCCTCGGAGCCGTTCCACGCGAGGGTGTTCCGGTCGATCCAGACCGCCTTGGAGGTGGTCAGATCGAGCGCGGCGGCGGAGCCCGCGGGCTGCGGGAGCAGGTACTTCTCCTGGCCGCTCACCAGCCACACCTCGTGGCCGTTCGCTTTGAGGTCGAGGGACTGGTCGGCCGGCAGGTCCTTCTCGTCGCCCTTGTGGAGGATGTAGCTGAGGCTGGTGGCACCGTCGGTGAGCGGTACCTCGAAGACTGCGCCATAGGAATCAGTCTTGACCGGCATCAGGGGGTTCGACCACTCGGTGGGGTTCGCGGCACCCGCCCAGGTGTGCAGGCCCCAGCCGTCGTAGTCGCCGTCGGCGCGGTGGTAGTGCAGGACGGCCTTGGACTGGTCCGGGGCCGGGTAGTCGGCCGCCGGCTTCTCGGTGAGGACGGCCTCCTTGCCCTGCTCGACCCAGACCTCACCGGTCTTGGTGACGTCGATCGTGCGGTCGGCGGAGACGTCCTTGTCGCCGTCCTTGTCGATGACGAGGAAGCCGACCGACGAGGCGCCGGGCTTGAGCTTGACGTAGGCGAAGGCGCCGTAGGAGTCCCGGCCGATGAACGGATGGCTCTCCGGCCAGTCGGTGGACTCGCCGTCGGCGAGATCGCCCCAGGCGTACAGGCCCCAGTTCGCGTAGTCGCCGTCGGCGCGCTTGTAGTGGACGATCGCGTAGTCGCGGGAGGAGGCGGTCGGGGTCTCGGGGACGGGCGGCGTACCGGTGGTGCTCTGTGCCGTGGCGCTCGCTCTGCGGCCCGCCGAGTCGATCGCGACGGCCTTGTAGCGCAGGGCCGTCCCGGCCGGTACGTCCTTGTCGATGACCTGCGTGACCTTGTACGGGGCGTGGTCGGCCGAGCCCAGGGTCCGCCACTTGCCGTTGCCGACCTGCGCCGCGAAGACGACCCGGTTGAGCTGTCCGCCGTCGACGTCGGCGCCGATCTCGACCGTGCCGGTGGCCCCGGCGGCCGGTGCCTTCAGGGTGAGCGTCGGTGCGGTGGCCGGCTCGGCGAGCTTGCCGGCCGCCTTGTAGACGACCGCCGAACCGGCCGGGACGGTGACGGTGACCTTCTTGTCGGCGTCGCTCCTGACCGAGCCGTCGGTCCCGTAGATCCCCTTGAACGCCATGCCTGCCGAACCGGTCGCGAACGTCGCCGTCTTAGCCTCGTCGGCGTTGTTGAAGGCGACCACGTACTCGGTGCCCGTCCTGGCGTCGGTGCGCGTGAAGGCGTACACGCCGGCGCCGTCGGCCGCGTAGCGCTCGGTCTGGACACCGTCGGTGAGGGCGGGGTTGGCCTTGCGGAGCTTGGCGAGGGCACTGATCTGCCGGTAGAGCGGGGCACCCGTGTCATAGGCGTCGCTCGCGTGGGTGCGGTCGGTGCCGATCTGGTCGTCGTCGAGGTAGTCGGCGGTCTTCGAGGCGAACAGGGTCTGGCGGGCGTCCTTGTCGCCGCCGGAGCCGGTGAAGCCCTGTTCGTCGCCGTAGTAGACGACCGGGTTGCCGCGGCTGAGGAACATCAGCTCGTTGGCGAGCCGGTCCTTGGCGAGGATCTCCGCGTCCGTGGCCTCGGGGTTGTCCTGCTTCAGGAAGTACCCGACGCGGCCCATGTCGTGGTTGCCGAGGAAGGTGACCTGCTCGTAGGCGTTGGCCTTGTCGGTCGTGTACTTGTAGTCGTCGCCGAAGACACCCGCGAGCTTCTTCGCGCTGCCGCCCTGGGAGACGTACTGCCGTGCCGCCTCCTGGAAGGGGAAGTCGAGCGTGGCGTCGAGGCGGCCCTGGGTGACGTACGGGGAGGTGATGTTCGTGTCGGCCGAGTACACCTCGCCGAACATGAAGAAGTCGTCGCGCCCCTGCTTTGCGGCGTAGGCGTCCAGCGCCGTGGCCCACTGGGTCCAGAACTCCGTGTTGACGTGCTTCACGGTGTCGATCCGGAAGCCGTCGATGTCGAAGTCCCTGACCCAGCGCTGGTAGATCCGCTCCATGCCCTTCACGACCTCGGGACGCTCGGTCCACAGGTCGTCGAGGCCGGAGAAGTCGCCGTGCGTGGAGCTCTCACCGGCGAAGGTGGAGTCGCCGCGGTTGTGGTACATCGTCGGGTCGTTGAGCCACGACGGGACCTTGGTGTTCTGACCGGCCGTCGGCGTGCGCGGGAAGGAGTCGGTGTCGACGGCCGGGAAGCGCTTCGCGCCGTCCGCGTAGTCGGCGTCGTCGAACGGCCGGCCGTCCTTGGTCAGATACGGAAAGGCGCCCTTGGAGAGGTAGTCGTAGGACTTCTCCTCGTAGTCGACGACATCCGCCGTGTGGTTGGTGATGACGTCGAAGAAGACCTTCATGCCCTTGGCGTGCGCCTTGGAGATGAGGGTCTGGAGGTCCTTGTTGGTCCCGAAGTGCGGATCGACCTGGGTGAAATCGGTGATCCAGTAACCGTGGTACCCGGCGGAGGCGTCGTTCCCCGTGCCCTGCACGGGCCGGTTCTTGAAGATGGGGGCCATCCAGAGGGCGGTGGTGCCCAGGCCCTTGATGTAGTCGAGGCGCTTGGTCAGGCCCTTGAGGTCGCCGCCCTGGTAGAAGCCCTTGTCGGTCGGGTCGTAGCCGGTGGCGAGGCGGGAGCCGGTCAGTCCGCCCTTGTCGTTGCCGCGGTCGCCGTTGGCGAAACGGTCCGGCAGGACGAAGTAGAACTGCTCACGGGTGGCGTCGTGCCGGGCGGGCTCGGCGGCGAGCCTGGCGTCGGACGGGGGCGGCGGCGGGGTGTCCGCCCGCGCCGCGAGGGGCTGGACGAGCGCTGCGGCCAGCGCGGTCACGGTGACCGCAGCGACCCGTCCGCCATGGGCGGTTCGGCGCCTCGACGGCGCCGGCCATCTGGGTATCACTGACGTGGACTCCTTGCGATACGGCTCTCGTGGGTCCGACCCCGCGCGACCGTATCGCCGCCGAAAGGTTTTCAGCAAGAGTCTTGAAACGATCGGTAAGACTTTTCAGCAGGGGGAGCTGACGGCTCAGCAGCTCGACTTGCCCGCATGGATCGCCAGGGCCGTGTTGGCTCCCAGGGTGGCCGTGAACTGGCCGCTGGAGTTCACCGTCACGGTGGTGTTGTTCTGCACGTTGCAGTACGTCCCCGCGGGCAGCGACGTCTGGTACGTACGGCTCAGCGAGCCCGGCTCGTGGTTGATGGCCACGAATCCCTTGCCGCCGCGCCCGAAGGCGATGGCGTCGCCGCCGTTGTCCCACCAGTTGGTGACGGCCGCACCGCGCGTGGCGTTGCGGAAGGCGACCATGGACTTGATCTCGGGCCAGTTGTGCTGGCACTTCCAGCCGTCCTGCCAGCAGGCGTTGACCGTGCCGCCGTTCGGAGGTCCGGCGTCGTGGTCGGTGAACTCGTAGCCGGAGTTGATGTCGGGGGCGCCGTAGGGCCAGGCGAGCATGAAGACGTTGGCGAGGGTGTAGTTCGCCCCGTCCTTGTAGTTGAGCGTGGAGCCGTTGCGCTCGGTGTCGTGGTTGTCGACGAAGACACCGGAGACGCCGCTGCTCATGTAGCCCCAGCCCTCGCCGTAGTTCTTCAGGTAGGCGAGGTTCTCGTTGTTGAAGACGCGCTTGAGGTCGTAGGCGTACCGGAACTCCTGCACATCGCCGTTGCCGGTGTACTCGGTCGGCTGGACGGCCTCTCCGCTGCCGTAGATGACCTCCTGCTTCCAGTAGGCGTTCGGGTTGGTCAGCCGGGACTTGATGTCGGCGAGGTCGGCGGCGTCCATGTGCTTGGCGGCATCGATGCGGAAGCCGTCGACGCCCAGGGACAGCAGGTCGTTCATGTACCCGGCGATCGCGCCGCGGACGTACGACTCGTTGGTGTCCAGGTCGGCGAGTCCCACCAGTTCGCAGTGCTGGACGTTCCAGCGGTCCTGGTAGTTGTTGATCTGACTCGTGCAGTCGTCGAAGTCGGGCGCCGAGTACAGGCCCGGGTAGGTGTACTTCGTGTACGACGAGCCGCCGGTGCCGGTGCCGCTGCCCGCCGACATGTGGTTGATGACGGTGTCGACGACGACCTTCACACCGGCCGCGTGACAGGTGTTGACCATGTTCTGGAAGGCCGTACGGTCACCGAGGCGTCCGGCGATCTTGTAGCTCACCGGCTGGTACGAGGTCCACCACTGCGCGCCCTGGATGTGCTCGGCGGGCGGGGAGACCTGGACGAAGCCGTAGCCGGCGGGGCCGAGGGTGTTGGTGCACTCCTTGGCGACCGAGGCGAACTTCCACTCGAACAGCACCGCGGTGACGTCCTTGGTGCCGGGCGGGGAGGCAGTCGCGGTGGTCGCGGGCGCCATCAGGGCTGCCGACGCAACGGCCAGCGCGGTCGCGGTGACGGACCATCTCGATATCACAGGCGTAACTCCTTGCGATGACGGCCAGGCGTCTTTGCCGGGCGCCGGCGTGACCGTACCGCCACGAAAGGTTTACAGCAAGAGAGTTGAAACTCATAGCAAGTAGTTTCGTTGTCCTGTCCGATGGCAAAGGCGAGGGCCCGCCGCCCGGAAACGGACGGCGGGCCCTCGCCTCAAGAACCGGACATCACACCGTGGTCCACCACACCGTCGTGTCCGCCGGCACCTTCGCCTCGCCCTCGGTCTCGGCCACCTCGCCGCTGCTGAGCAGGACACGGCCGTACGAAGGTGTCGTCACCGACTCCCCCGTGGTGTTCGCGACGCACACGAACTCCCCGCGCCGGAAGGCGAGGACGCCCTCGGGTGCCTTGAGCCACTCCACCGAGTCGCCGGCGCCCAGGTCGGGCTGTGCGCGGCGGACGGCGAGGGCGGAGCGGTACAGCTCCAGGGTGGAGTCCGGGTCGCCGGTCTGCGCCTCGACGCTCAGCTCGCCCCAGCTCGCCGGCTGCGGCAGCCAGCTTCCGCCCGTGCCGAAGCCGTACGACGATCCCGTCCGCGTCCACGGGATCGGCACCCGGCAGCCGTCACGGAAGCCGTCCTGGCCGGCGCCGCGGAAGTACGCCGGGTCCTGGCGCACCTCGTCGGGGAGGTCGACGACGTCCGGCAGACCCAGCTCCTCGCCCTGGTAGACGTAGGCCGACCCGGGGAGCGCGAGCATGAGCAGGGTCGCCGCCCTCGCCCTCCGCAGGCCGAGTTCGCGGTCCCCGGCCGTGCGGATCTGGGTGCCGAGGCCGGGAGGGTTGGCGAAGCGGGTGGCGTGGCGGGTGACGTCGTGGTTGGAGAGGACCCAGGTCGCCGGGGCGCCGACCGGGCGCATGGCCTGAAGGGTGCGGTCGATGACCTCGCGGAGTTGCGCCGCGTCCCAGTCCGTCGACAGGTACTGGAAGTTGAAGGCCTGGTGCAGTTCGTCCGGGCGGACGTAGTTCGCGGTGCGCTCGACGGTCGGGGTCCACGCCTCGGCGACGAAGATGCGCTCGCCGGCGTACTCGTCGAGGACGGACCTCCACTGGCGGTAGATGGCGTGCACGCCGTCCTGGTCGAAGAACGGCATGACATCGTTGCCCAGCAGCTTGAGCTGTTCGTGGGAGCCGAGGTCGGGCAGGCCCTCCGCCTTCACCAGTCCGTGGGCCACGTCGATACGGAAGCCGTCGACGCCCATGTCCAGCCAGAAGCGCAGGATCGAGCGGAACTCGTCCCCCACCGCCGGGTGCTCCCAGTTGAAGTCGGGCTGCTCGGGCGCGAAGAGGTGCAGATACCACTCGCCGTCGGCGACACGCGTCCACGCCGGGCCGCCGAAGATGGACTCCCAGTCGTTGGGCGGGAGTTCGCCGTTCGCGCCTTTGCCGGGGCGGAAGTGGTAGCGGTCGCGCAGCGGGGAACCCGGCCCCTCCGCGACCGCCCGCTTGAACCACTCGTGCTGGTCGGAGGAGTGGTTGGGGACCAGGTCGACGATGGTCCTCAGCCCCAGCTCCCGGGCGTCGCGGATCAGCGCGTCCGCGTCGAGCAGGTTGCCGAACATCGGGTCGACGGCCCGGTAGTCGGCGACGTCGTACCCGGCGTCGGCCTGCGGGGAGGCGTAGAAGGGGCTGAGCCACACGGCGTCCACGCCGAGGTCGCGCAGGTACGGCAGGCGGGAGCGGATGCCTTCCAGATCGCCCATGCCGTCGCCGTTGCTGTCGGCGAAGCTGCGCGGATAGACCTGGTAGATCACCGCGTCCCGCCACCAGTCACGGCGCTTGGCGACGGTGGCGAGGGCGGAGTTCGGGGCCGGGTCGGCGGAGTGCTGGCTCATGGCGTCCTTGGTACGTAAGGGTGTTGAGGTCATAGGGGTGTGGTGCGGGTACGGCGGGCGGAGGTGGCGAGGCGGCCGCGGTGGCAGCGGGGTCGGATGGCCACCGCGGCCGCCTCGGGTCTGCGCGGGTCAGCCCTTCGTGCCGCCCGCGGTCAGGCCGGTCACCAGGTTCTTCTGCACGAAGTAGAAGAACGCGGAGGCGGGTATCGCGACCAGCACCGCCGTGGCGGCCATGAGGTTGCGCTGGGCGTCGTGCTCGCTGATGAAGCTCTGCAGACCGACGGCGAAGGTGTACTTCGTGTCGGAGAGCATGAACGTCGAGGCGAACGCGACCTCGCCGAAGGCCGTGATGAAGTTGTAGAAGGCGGCGACCGCCAGCCCGGGCTTGGCGAGCGGCAGGATCAGCCGTACGAACGTGCCGAAGGGGGTCAGTCCGTCGACGCGTCCGGCCTCGTCGATCTCGAACGGGATGGTGTCGAAATAGCCCTTGAGCAGCCAGGCGCTGTAAGGCACCGCGGTCGCGCAGTAGACGAGGATGAGGCCAAGGTAGCTGTCGATGAGCTGCAGATCCGACAGGATCTGGTACATCGGCACGATGAGCACGGCGATCGGGAACATCTGTGTGAGCAGCAGCAGCCACATGAACTTCTTGTAGCCGGGGAACCGCATGCGCGAGACCGCGTAGCCGGTCGTGGCGGCCACCATCACTCCGACGACGGTGGTGCCGAGCGAGACGATCAGCGAACTCGCAGCCCAGTGGAAGAAGTTCGTGTGCTGCAGGACGAACGAGTAGTTGTCCAGCGTCATCTTGCTCCAGATGCCGCCGGGGTGCAGATAGTCGTCCTTGTCGGGGCCGAGGGACAGGAAGACCAGCCAGGCGACCGGGAAGATCGCGACCAGGCTCGCCACGATCAGGATGCCGTGGGAGGTGAGCGCGGCGAGGGGGCCGCTCTCGCCGCGGCGGCGTGCCTTGCGCGGCGGTGCGGTGTCCGCGGCGGGCCGGTCCGCGGAAGCGGGTGTCGAAACGGTCGTGGTGCTCATGGGGACTCCCGCCTCAGATCGCGAGCTGCTGGTCATTGCGGTTCAGCCAGCGGCGGTAGAAGGAGGTGAAGACGACCAGGATGGCCAGCAGCAGCATCCCGAACGCCGCCGACTGCGCGAAGTCGCGCGGTTGCTGTCCGAAGCCGAGGCGGTAGGCCCAGGTGACGAGGATCTGGGCGTCCGGCGCGGTGTTGCCGAACAGCAGGAAGATGATCGCGAACTGGTTGAAGGTCCAGATGATGCCGAGGAGTACGACGGCGGAACTGACGGACCGCAGGCCCGGCAGGGTGACGTACCTGAAGCGCTGCCAGGCGGTCGCGCCGTCCATCTCGGCGGCTTCGTAGAGGCTGGCGTCGATGGACTGCAGTCCGCCGAGCAGCGAGAGCATCATGAACGGCACACCGGCCCAGGTGTTGACCATGATCGCGGCGAACCGCTGCCAGAAGGTGTCCTCCAGCCACAGCGGTGTCGGCAGGTGGAGCCATTCGAGGCCGGCGTTGATGATGCCGCCGTCGGCGAGCATGAAGCGCCAGCCGAAGACGGTGACGAAGGTGGGCACGGCCCACGGCAGGACCATCATCATCCGGTAGAAGGTGCGTCCGCGCAGCTTCTGGTTGAGCAGCAGAGCCAGGCCCAGGCCGATCGTGTAGTGCAGGGCGACACAGGCGGCCGTCCAGACGATCGTCCAGATGAAGTGGGACCAGAAGCGGTCGTAGGAGGTCGGGCCCCACAGGATGTCGGCGTAGTTGTCGAAGCCGATGAACTTATAGGTGGCCTCGATCTCGTTGACGCCGATCGTGCGGGCCGTGTTCAGGCTGTTGGCGTCGGTGAGCGTCAGATAGAAGCCGTACGCCAGCGGGTACAGCACGAGGACGCCGAGCACGATGGCCACGGGCGTGATCATCGCGTAGGCGTACCAGTACTTCCGGTAGCTGCTCTTGAGGCGCTTCAGCGGCCCGCGCCGCGGCGCGCGCTCACCGCGCACCTTGCCGGTCGCGCGGTCGATGGCGACTGTCATGGTTCGACAACCTTCTTCGGCTTACCAGTTGGTTAGCGAAACGTAGCGGACCTGTGGCAGAGTGCTACGAGCACGCCCGGTGCCCAGGCGACATCGGGCACCCTCCCCGATCAGGTCTTGCAGCCTGGTCGGCCAGTGTCCGGAGGGACGTGCCACGCGGGCTGACAGCATCTGCCGTTCAGTACCAGGGCACGAAGGCGATTGGCTCACACCCTGAGTAACACTCGGCCAATCAGAGACGCTCTGCAGATCAAGGGTGTACAGGCCCCGGCAGACCGCCGGATCCTTCCCAAGTTCGGGAGGATCCGGCGGCCAGTCGGGGTCACTTGCTGAAGTCCGGGACCAGCTTGGCGATGGCGGTCTCGGCGTCGCCCAGGCCCTTGTCCAGGGACTCCTTGCCGCCGGCGATGCCGTTCAGCTCGGTGTCCAGGTGGGGGAAGAACGAGCTGTACTCGGGCAGCGCAGGGCGCGGCTGGGCGGCGGCGAGCACCGTCTGGTAGCCGGCGATGCCCGGGTCGGCCTTCACTTCGGCGGTGTAGGCGTCGTCGCGCGTCGGGAGCGTGGAGTTCTTCAGGGCGATGGTCTCCTGGGCCTTCGCCGAGGTCATGAACTTCACGAACTTCAGCGAGGCCTCCTGGTGCGCCTTGTCCGAGCCGGCGTACACGGAGAGGTTGTGGCCGCCGGTCGGGGCACCCGCCTTGCCGGTGGAGCCGGCCGGGACGGTGGCGATGCCGAGGTTGTTCTTGTCCTTGAACGCCGAGCCCTTGTAGAAGTTGGTGATCTCCCAGGGGCCCTGCATGATCGCGGCGACCTTGCCGTTCACGAACGCCTCCTGGATGTGGGCGTAGGCGTCGGCGGTGGTGTCGGCCTTGTGCAGGCCCTTGCCGTCGAAGAGGCTCAGCCAGGTGCCGTAGCCCTTCTTGGCCGCGGCCGAGTTGACGGTGATCTTCTTGGCGTCGGCGTCGACGGTGTCGGTGCCCTCGCCGTAGAGGAACGTCTGGGCGTAGTAGGACTGGGTGGAGCCCCAGTAGCCGTCGACGCCGGTCTTGTCCTTGATCGTGGCGGCGGCCTTCTTCAGGTCGTCCCAGGTCTTCGGCGCCTCGACGCCGGCCTTCTCGAACAGGTCCTTGTTGTAGACGAGGGCCAGGGTGTCCGTGGTGAAGGGGACGCCGTAGACCTTGTCCTCGTACTTGGCCTGCTCGATCAGGTTGGACTTGAACTTGTCCTGCTCGGCGAGGGCCTCGGTGCCGTCCAGCGGCAGGAAGAAGCCCTTCTTGGCGAAGGCGGGGGTCCAGCCCACCTCGGAGCGCAGCACGTCCGGGGCGCCCTTGGAGCCGGCGGCGGTGTCGAACTTGTTCTGCGCCTGGTCGAAGGGGACGTTGACGTACTTGACCTTGATGTCCTTGTTGGCGGCCTCGAACTCCTTGACCAGGGCCTGGTACGTCGGCGCCTCATTGGTGGCGTTGGAGGTGTCCCACCAGGTGATGGTGACCGGCCCGCTCGAGTCGCTGCCGCTGTCGTCCCCGCCGCAGGCCGTCGCCGCGAGAGCGAGGGACGCCACCAGCGCGGTGGCCGCTATGCCACGCCGCATGAGTTCTCCTTGAGGGTGAAAGCCCGTGTGGTGCAGGGGCGGCCCCGTCTGCCTGACCCTGCTGTCTTGCCGACTGCGCCGTTGCGGCGGCCGGGCGACGTGAACGTAACAGCGATGCAATGCTTGCGAAAGGTCTTGCAGAAAAAAAGTGCAAGAAGTCTCCGAAGTTATCCGGGCGTGACCTCTCGGCGACCGCCGTGAGACGCTTCTTTTCGGCGGTGGAGCGGCACACGAGCGGTCTGTGCAAGACTCTGCAAGCTCTTGCCATCACTTTCACGAGGGAGCGCGATGAGGCAGCAGCCCGGCCCGGGCCGGTCAACAGGTCGCCCACGGCGTCCGATTGGTGTGCAAGGCGACATACGGCCGGTACAGTCCAGTGCCGTGACCACACGGCTTGCCGACATCGCTGCTCAGGCGGGGGTGAGCGAAGCGACCGTCAGCCGCGTCCTCAACGGGAAGCCGGGCGTCGCCGCCACCACCCGCCAGTCCGTGCTGGCCG
Organism: Streptomyces sp. UG1; assembly: GCF_049974585.1. NCBI lineage: Bacteria > Bacillati > Actinomycetota > Actinomycetes > Kitasatosporales > Streptomycetaceae > Streptomyces > Streptomyces sp. UG1. The sequence continues at coordinate 54,214 of NZ_JBNGGG010000030.1, forward strand.
CGCTGGACGTGCTCGGCTATGAGCGCCCGGTGCGGCTGCGGCAACGGAGCGAGGGCCTGGTGGGCCTGATCACCCCGGAGCTGGAGAACCCGATATTCCCGGCCCTGGCCCAGGTCATCGGACAGGCACTGACCAGGCAGGGCTACACCCCCGTGCTGGCCACCCAGACCCCCGGCGGCTCCACCGAGGACGAGCTCACCGAGATGCTCGTCGACCGCGGAGTGGCCGGCATCATCTACGTCTCCGGCCTGCACGCCGACACCACCGCCGACATGCAGCGCTATGAGCGACTGCGCGCCCAGGGCGTCCCCTTCGTCCTGGTGGACGGCTTCTCCCCCAAGGTCCAGGCGCCCTTCATCTCCCCCGACGACCGCGCGGCGATGACGCTGGCGGTCACCCACCTCGCCTCCCTGGGCCACACCCGCATCGGCCTCGCCCTGGGGCCCAAGCGCTTCGTCCCGGTCCAGCGCAAGATCGAGGGCTTCGTCCGCGCGATGCAGGACCAGCTCGGCCTGCCCGCGCAGACCATCGAGACCGAACTGATCCAGCACTCCCTCTACACCCTGGAGGGCGGCCAGGCGGCCGCGACGGCCCTGATCGACCGCGACTGCACCGCGGTGGTCTGCGCCAGCGACATGATGGCGCTGGGCGCGATACGAGCGGCCCGCCAGCACGACTTGCGGGTCCCCCGCGACATCTCGGTCGTGGGCTTCGACGACTCCCCCCTGATCGCCTTCACCGACCCGCCCCTGACCACCGTCCGCAAGCCGGTCCCGGCGATGGGCCAGGCCGCGGTACGCACGCTCCTCGAGGAGATCGGCGGGACTCCTGCCCCCCACAGCGAGTTCGTGTTCATGCCGGAACTGGTGGTGCGCGGTTCGACGGCTTCGGCCCCCGGTGACAGGATTCGTCCCTGACTCGTCCCCAAGGCGGAGAATAGACACATCCGCCCATGCGTTGGAACGACTTGAAGCGCGTACGTGCGCCGTAGAACGTGCGTCCGGAACCCGACCGGAGGATGATCGGTCGGGGAAGGCTTTTCTGGCAGACTCTGTGCCTATGGGTGAAGCGACCGTGACGACACTGGAAGGCCGGGAAGCGGCCGTTCGGAACCCCGTCGCGGACGAGACGGGTGAGGGCCCCCTGCGCCGTCTGCGCACCCCTCGCCACCCCCGGCTCTGGTTCGAGATCCTGCTGATCGCGGTGAGTTACTGGACGTACTCACTCATCCGCAACGCGGTCCCGGAACAGCGGGCCGAGGCCCTGCGCAACGCCGACTGGCTCTGGAAGCTGGAGCACAACCTCGGCATCGCCGTCGAGGAGTCGATCAACCACGCCGTGAACGGCGTGACTTGGCTCATCGTCGGCATGAACTACTACTACGCGACGCTGCACTTCATCGTCACCCTGGGTGTCCTCGTGTGGCTCTACCGCAGCCACCCCGGCCGCTACGCGGCGACCCGCCTGGTCCTCTTCGCGACCACAGGCGTGGCCCTGGTCGGCTACTACCTGTACCCGCTCGCTCCCCCACGGTTGATGACCCGCACCGGTTTCATCGACACGGTCCTGGTCCACGACACCTGGGGTTCGATGGCGTCCGGCGACCTGAAGAACATGTCGAACCAGTACGCCGCGATGCCGTCGATGCACATCGGCTGGTCGGTCTGGTCCGGCCTGACGATCTTCGCCCTGGCGAGGATCCCCTGGGTCCGCGTCCTCGGCCTGCTCTACCCCACGGCCACGCTCCTGGTGATCGTGGCAACGGCCAACCACTTCTGGCTGGACGCGGTGGGCGGCCTGATCTGCCTGGCGTTCGGCTACACGGTGGCACGCGTGTGGTACGGAGCGCTGCCGCACGCCCTGCCACGGAACGTGCCCAAGCCGCGCACTGCGGCGAGGGGACGCGCCGGGGGGCGTCCGCCCGCAGCGTCAGCGGCAGGCGTCAACGCAAGCCGCCCCTACGAGCCACCGAGCCGCCCGACCGAGGACGGGCACCCCCCGGCGCGGCCCCGCACCCGCACCACTTCGCGCCCGTAGGCGCTACGCGCACCCCCACCCGCGCAGGCCGCCGCGGGCATCGAGGCGCCCACCGGCCTGGACTCAGGCCCCGTAGAACAGCTCGTCCACAACCCCCCGAGCCCGCCGCGCGGTACGCCGATACGCGTCCAGCATGTCCCCCACGTGACCGGGCTCGTACCCCAGGTAGCGCCCCACGGCGGCCAGCTCACGCGCGTCCGAGGGAAACGTGTCCCCGGCCCGCCCCCGCACCAGCATCACGGCGTTGCGCACCCGCGTGGCCAGCACCCACGCCTCGTCCAGGATCGCCGCCTCCTCGCCCGGAATGAGCCCGGCCGCACAGGCCGCGGCGAGTGCCTCGCGCGTCCGGGTCGTCCGCAGCCCCGGCTCGGCCCACCCGTGCCGGAGCTGCATCAGTTGCACGGTCCACTCGATGTCGGACAGCCCGCCCGGCCCGAGCTTGGTGTGCAGCTTGGGATCGGCGCCGCGCGGCAGCCGCTCGGTCTCCATCCGGGCCTTCAGCCGCCGGATCTCCCGTACGGCGTCGTCACCGAGCCCCTCGGCGGGGTAACGCAGCGGATCGATCAGGTCGACGAACCGCCGCGCCAGATCCTCGTCCCCCGCGACCGGCTCGGCCCGCAACAGCGCCTGCGACTCCCACACCAGCGACCACCGCCGGTAGTAGGCCTCGTACGACTTCAGCGTACGAACCAGCGGCCCCGACTTGCCCTCCGGCCGCAGATCCGCGTCGATCAGCAGCGGCGGATCCGCACTCGGAATCTGCAGCAGCCGCCGCATCTCCGCGACGACCCGGCCCGCGGCCACACCGGCCTCGTGCTCGTCGACCCCGTCGCGCGGCTCGTGCACGAACAGGACATCGGCGTCACTGCCGTATCCCAGCTCATGCCCCCCGAACCGCCCCATGCCGATGATCGCGAACCGGGTGGGCAGGGTGTCGCCCCAGCCTTCCCGGACCACCGCCCGCAAGGTCCCCGCCAGCGTCGCCGCGTTCAGATCGGAGACGGCGCCCCCGACCCGGTCCACCAAGGCGCCCTGATCGGCCTCGGCCGGCTTCGTCTCGGTGCCGTAGGAGTCGACGATGTCCGCGGCGGCCGTACGGAACAGTTCCCGGCGCCGCACCCCGCGCGCGGCCGTGACCGCCTGCAGGGCACCGTCGGCACGCCCTACCGCGGCGAGGATCTCCTGCTCCAGATGCGCCCGCGAGCGAGGCTCGAGCCCGCTGCCGCCGTCCCCGTCCCCGAGCAGCGCCACCGCCTCCGGCGCCCGCATCAGCAGATCGGGAGCGAGCCGTCCCGCCGACAGCACCCGTGCGAGGTTCTCGGCGGCGGCACCCTCGTCCCGCAACAACCGCAGATACCAAGGGGTCTTGCCGAGCGCGTCCGACACCTTGCGGAAGTTCAGCAGCCCCGCGTCCGGGTCGGCGGAGTCCGCGAACCACCCCAACAGCACCGGCAGCAGGGTGCGTTGGATGGCCGCCTTCCGCGTCACCCCGGAGGCCAGCGCCTCCAGATGCCTCAGCGCTGCGGCGGGATCGGCGTATCCGAGCGCGATCAGCCGCTCCCGCGCCGCCTCCGGGCTCAACCGTGCCTCGCCGGGCGCGAGTTGGGCCACGGCATCGAGCAGCGGCCGGTAGAAGAGCTTCTCGTGCAGCCGCCGTACGACGCTCGCGTGCCGCTTCCACTCGCGGGTCAGCTCGGCGACCGCGTCCACGCGCAGCCCGAGCGAGCGCCCGATGCGCCGCAGGTCGGCCTCCTCCTCGGGCACCAGGTGGGTGCGCCGCAGCCGGTAGAGCTGGATGCGGTGCTCCATGGACCGCAGGAAGCGATAGGCGGTGTCGAGCTGCGCGGCGTCGGCCCGCCCGACGTACCCGCCCGCCGCGAGCGCCTGCAACGCGTCCAGGGTCGTACCACTGCGCAACGAGGCGTCGTCCCGCCCGTGCACCAACTGCAGCAGCTGCACGGCGAATTCGACGTCACGCAGCCCGCCCGGCCCCAGCTTGAGCTGGCGGTCCAGCTCGGACACCGGAATGTTCTCGACGACCCGCCGCCGCATCTTCTGCACGTCGGCGACGAAGTTCTCCCGCTCGGCGGCCTTCCACACCAGCGGCTCCAGCGCCGCGACGTACTCCTCGCCCAGCTCGATGTCCCCCGCCACCGGACGGGCCTTGAGCAGCGCCTGGAACTCCCAGGTCTTGGCCCAGCGCCGGTAATAGGCGAGATGGCTGCTGAGCGTACGCACCAGCGGACCGTTCCTGCCCTCCGGCCGCAGATTGGCGTCCACGGGCCAGATGGACCCCTCGACGGTCGTCTCGGAGCAGATCCGCATCATGTGCGAGGCGAGCCGGGTGGCCGACCGCAGCGCCTTGCCCTCGTCGGCGCCGTCGGCGGTCTCACCGACGAAGATGACGTCGACATCGGACACGTAATTCAGCTCATGCCCCCCGCACTTGCCCATCGCGATCACCGCGAGCCGGCACTGTGCGGCGTCCTCCGGCGCGGCGGCGCGGGCGATGGCGAGGGCGGCGCGCAGGGTCGCGGTGGCGAGGTCGGCGAGTTCGGCGGCGGTCTGGGCCACGTCGGTGGTGCCGCACACGTCACGCGCGGCGATGGACAGCAGACAGCGCCGGTAGGCGACGCGCAGCGACACCGGGTCGGTGGCCTCGGCGAGGCCCTGCTCGAACTCCTCCACCTCCGGGTGCAGGTCCCGCGGCTCGTACATCACCAGCGCCTGCCAGTCGCCGGGGTGCCGGGCGAGGTGGTCGGCGAGCGCGGCGGAGGCACCGAGCACGCCGAGCAGCCGATCGCGCAGGGGCTTGGCCGCTATCACCGTGTCGAGCAGTTCCCGCTGGGCGACGGGGTCGGGCTGGGCTTCGAGGAGCCGTACGAGACCGTGCAGGGCGAGGTCCGGGTCGGCGGTGGCGCCGAGGGCCTCGAGGAGCACCGGGTCGTTCCTGATCGGAGCGACCTCGACGCTCTGAAGGAGTCGCTCGGCGGCGGAGGGGTCGGTGAAACCGTGCCGCAGCAGCCGCGTGAAGGTACTGCTCCTGCGCCCCGGCGCCGTCATGCTCGCCCTCCCGTCCGATCAAGGTCGTACGCGATCGAGCCTAGCCGCAGTACCCGCGACTGGCGCCGATGAGTTCCGGCGCCCCGGCCGGTCTGCCCTTGGAGGGCCACGTCCGACACCTCTGGAGGGCCGTCCGATGACCGAGAAGCATCCGACGACTGAGAAGCATCCGACAGAGAAGCACCCGACGAACGAGAAGCACCTGACGAACGAGAAGCACCCGATGTCCGACAAGCACCCGCACCCACAGACCCGACTGGACACGCGCTACAGCGACGAGACGGCCACCGCGACGCCCTGGTCCGAGGCCGAGAGGCTGCTGGCCGAGGCCGAGCTGTTCTGGATCTCGACGGTACGGCCGGAGGGACGGCCGCATGTGACCCCGCTGACGGCGGTGTGGTCACGGGGCGCGCTGCACTTCTGCACGGGCCCGGAGGAACGCAAGGCGAGGAACCTCGCCCTGAACCCCGATGTCGTCCTGACGACCGGCACGAACACCTATGACAAGGGCTACGACCTGGTGGTCGAGGGCGAGGCGGTGCGGATCACCGACGATGCGCGGCTGCGCGAGCTGGCCGCCGGGTGGGAGGCGAAGTACGGCGCCTTCTGGCACTTCGAGGCGGCGAACGGCCGCTTCCGTCACGGGTCGGGGTACGCCTACGTCTTTTCGGTGGCGCCACGGACGGTTTTCGGCTTCGGTAAGGGTGAGCCGTTCAGCCAGACCCGCTGGCGATTCACCATGGAGGACTAGCGATGGACTTCACCCTCGAAGTGATCCCGCTGCCCGTGAGCGACATCGACCGGGCCCGCGACTTCTACCGGGACAAGGTCGGCTTCCACGTCGACATCGACCAGGAGGTCATGCCGGGCATGCGCATCGTCCAGCTCACGCCTCCGGGCTCGGGCTGCTCGATCGCCCTGGGCGACAGCATCTGGGACATGACCAAGGGCGAGACCCGGCCGGAGCCCGGCTCCTACCAGGGCCTCCAGCTCTGCGTCGCGGACATCAAGGCGGCCCGGGCGGAACTGGTGGAGCGGGGGCTGGAGATCTCGGAGCCGGTCCAGTACGCCCCCGACGACGGCGCCACGTTCATGTACTTCACGGACCCCGACGGCAACGGCTGGTCGATCCAGGAGTACCGGCGCCGGGCGACGGAGCCGCTGCACCAGTTGCTGGCGGAGCTGGCGGCCGAGCGCGGGCGGTGACACGACGGAGGGGCGCGGGGCTTCACTCGCCGACGTACTCCGTGCCCCAGGGCCGCCGCGCCCACCGTACCGGCCCTGCCCGAACACGGTCCCGCGAGTTCGTCGAGGATCGTGCGGTGGGTGGGTCGGCCACAGCTCAGCTTCTCCTTTGGGTTTTGTAGTGATGTGCCATAACCCTGTCGTGCGTGCGTGCGTGCGTGGATCGAATGCGTGACCTTTCCCCGATCGTGTCGTTGATCGGATGACAGCACCACAGGCGAGGGGAGGGGCCAGTGAGACGGAGGCTGCCACTCGGCGAGGGGGAGACGGCCCGCACGGCCTGTGCCGGTGGTCGGCTGTGGAGCGGCGTGGTGGAGCAGACGGGCGAGATGCTGTCGGCCGCCACGCTGGCAGAGCAGGTGGGCTGGGCTGCGGATCTGGTGTCCGGCATGGTCGCCGAGCTGCTGGCCACGCACTGGAATGCCGCCGATGTGGACGTTCTGGACTCGGGTGCGGACGCCGCGGGCCGCGGACTGCCGTCACAGGCGTGGATGGCGCTGAGGCGTCTGGGCTGGACGATCAGCCCGCCCGACGGCATCCGTGTCAACGATCGGATCGTGCGCATGGCCCAGGAGCAGGCCGGGCGCCTGCTGCGGTCGGCCGCCTGGCGGGCCCACCTGACCACGGGAGTGATCGAGACATGGCCCGCCGACCCCGCGAAGCGGACGCCTGACGAATGGGACAGTGTCCGCGAATCGATCCCCGACGGCCGGTACCTGCCCTCCGGTGCGATCAGGTCCCGGACCCGGCAGATCGCCGCCTTTCGGAGTAGGCACGACCGGTTGCCGACCGACGTGTTCGAGATGGAGACCGCCCCCCAGGCGGCGCGAATGCTGCTCCTGTCCGCCTGTGACGGCCAACAGGCCACCATCGCCCGCGCCGACGACCCGGGCCGGGCGCTACTGCGGCTGCAACTGCCCACCCGCCCCGACCCACGCTCCTACCGGGACTGGACGTGGGTGGCGTGCCCCATCACGCTGCCGCCCACTGTCCCGCCCGGCGCGATGCTGCACCTGCCCACCCTCCGCATCCACCGGGGCCGGGTATGGGCCGATCTCGCCTACACCCATGCCGTGCCGAAGGCCCGGCGCACCGGGCACACCGTGGCGCTGGGTGTGGACTGGGGTCTGAACACCCTGCTCAGCGCCGGTGCCGTCCGGCTCCACGGCAACGGCACGATCGCCGCGCTGGGCTCCGGCGCCCAGTTCCGAGCGGGCGGTGTGCTGGCCAAGCAGCACCGGCTGCGCCGTACATCCGAGTTTCTGCACGCCAAGACCGACCACTACCACCGGCTCATCGGTGACACCAACGAGCACCGTCTGACCGGTAAACACGCCGTCCTGGCCGAGGAAATCCGGCACGTGTCTGCCCGGCGGTCGCACCTGAACGACGCCCTGGCCTGGTCCGCTGCCCGTTGGGCGGTCGATCAGGCAATCATCGCCCGTGCGAGCGTGATCTATGTCGAGGACCTCCGCTCGATGGAGGCCCGGGGCATGGGCCGCACCCTCAACACCCGCCTCTCCCAGGCCGTACGCGGGCAAATTGTGGAACGGATGCGGCACCTGGCCGCCGAGGCAGGCATCGCCGTCGTCACTGTCCCGGCCCGAAACACCTCTCGGCACTGTCCCCGCTGCCTGGTCCCGCTGCGCCACCGCAAAGCCCCCGACCGGCCCACCACACCCGGTTGGAAGTGGGCCATCTGTCCCAACCCCGAGTGCGGTTGGCAGGGCGACCGCGACATGGGGGCGTGGCAACGCATCGCCGCACGCGGGCTCGCCCACCAGGCCAAGACCGTAGTAGACCGTCCCAGCGGCACCATGGTCATCCGCAGCGTGGCCGACAAGTTCGAAGCCACCGCAGTGGTCGAACCTGCCACCACCGAAACTCGCCGGGACCGATCCAAGACCGGACCCACCCGGCGCAGAACCCCACGCCCCGCGCCCAGGCGACGCAGGGCACCCTCCCCCACCAGCCCCTCGGGGCCGGCGGGCAAGCGTCCGGAGGGACACGCTCACACGGGCCGGAGACAGCTGCCCCGCGCAGCCCACCGGCACCAGGGCGTGAAGACGATCAGCACACCCACCAACCGCCGACACCGGCCAAGAGGGGCAGCACTGGGCGCAGGATTCCACCTCCACGCCCACGCCAGCCCGCCACGGTGGGAATCGATCCAGCCGATCCACAACCTGCGGATCACACAGGATCACTTAGCTGATCAGAGACGCTTTGAAGAGGTCTTCCACTTGCCCATCAAGTCGAAGGGCGTCACGTCCCGCGTGGGGCGGAGCGAGCGCCTTGCCTTGGGCCAGCCCGCGCCGCCCCTGACGCATCTCGCAGGTCAGCGGCGCCGGTACGACTCCACGTAACCGCCCGCCGGCGTCCCGACCCCGGTCACGTCGTCGTACCCCTTCACGGCGCTCAGCGAGCTGTCCTTGCCGAGGCTGCGTACGGACGTGGCCAGGCCGCCCGTCGCGTCGTACCCGTTGACGAAGTCGACGCGCGCCACCGCGAGCCCGGATCCCGTCGGATCGTCCGTGACGTCGTGGTACGCCGTCGAGCCGTACCTGGCGTAGATCGCCGGGTTGGCGAAGCCGAGCGGCCTGCCGCCGTGGGCCTCCTGGGCCAGGGCCTGGACACCCGCGATGACCGGCGCCGCCAGCGAGGTGCCGCCGATGCGGTACTCGTCGTACGCCCGCGTCCTGCCGTCCGGCATGGTCTGGGTCTGGCCCACCAGGAACCCGGTGTTCGGGTCGGCGATGGCCGCGATGTCCGGGACCACGCGGTTGCCGGCGGAGTCGTACGCCTTGGCCTGCGCGTCCGGGACCACGCCCCGCTGGTAGGACGGCTCGGCGACGGTCCTGCTGGTGCCGCCGCCCGCGCCCGAGGTGAACGCGCCGGGGAAGCCGGTCCAGCTCTTGCCGTCGGCCGACAGCTCCGCCTTCTCGGTGCCCCAGCCGGTCTCCCAGAGGTACGTGTCGCCCTTGCCGACCGCCAGCGAGGTGCCGCCGACCGCCGTCACCCACGCCGAGCTCGCCGGGATGTCGACCTGCTTGGTGCCGGAGGCGGCGACCTCGTCTCCGTCGTCGCCGGAGGAGTAGTAGAAGCCGATCCCCTCCACCGCGCCGAACTGGAAGACCTGGTCGTAGGCGGCCGCGAGGTCGGGCGTCTGGGCGTCCTCGGTCTCGCCCCAGGAGTTGGACACGATGTCGGCCAGATGGTGGTCGACGATCTTGCCGAGCGAGTCGAGGAGGTCCTCGTCGGTGCAGGAGGCGGCGCCCACGTACGTGATCCGCGCGCCGGGCGCCACCGCGTGCGCGGCCTCGACGTCGAGGGTCTCCTCGCCGTACCAGCCCGCCGCCGAGCACTCCTTGGTGTGCGTGTACTTGGCGGGCAGCACCTGGTGGAGCTGACCCGCGCTCCAGGCCGCGTCGCCGTTGCGCTTCGCATAGGTCGCCGCGTCGTAGGCGATGGTCGGGGAGGCGTACGCGTCGGTGATGGCGATGCGCACCCCCTTGCCGGTGCGCTCGCCGGCGCCGTACGCGGCACGCAGTTGCCGGCCGGTGTAGCCCTTGACGGCGTACGGGATCTTCGTGCCGTACGCGTCCGGCAGCGTCTTCGCCACGTTCGAGCCGTGATACGCCGAGAACGGCCCGGAGTTGCGGAACACCGTCTCCGGCGGCGGGAGCCGGTCCTGGTGGCTCGTCAGGTGCGGGGCGTCGTCGAGGCCGGTGACGGTCAGGACGGCGTCCTTCAGCGCCTGGGGCACCGAGGCGGTCGTCACGGGCGCGCGGTAAGTCCTCGCGCCCTTGGTGTAGTTGTGCAGCTCGGTGCCGAACGCCTTCTCCGCGGCGGCCACATCACCGGTGACGGCGACATAGTGCTGCGTGACGCCCGTGACCTTCAGACCGGCGGACGTCAACCACCCCTTGACGGCGGCGACTTGGGCCTTCGTCGCGCCGAAGCGAGCCCGCGCCCGGCTCGCGCTCAGGTACTTGCCGTACGACGCCGACGCCGGGTCGGACACGGCCTTCGCGTACGCGGCGAGCCCGGCCGCGTCCCGGCCCCGTAGGTACACGCGCGCGGACACCCGGGCACTGTCGGAGGCCGCACCCTTGTCCGCCCTGGCCGTGGCCCACGCGGGCTTGGTCCCGGCGAGCCTGTCGCGTACCGGGTCGTCCGCGGCGTGCGCCGCCGGTATGCCGAGCGCCAGCGCGCCGGTGAGAAGGGGCAGTGTCGCCGCCAGACTCACCCAGGCGCGCAGCGCGGCACGTCGAGATCTCATGGAACCCCCTGTGCGATTCGTCTGCGAGTGGATCACCCGACGGTGGCCACTCAACCGACGAACCGTTCAGGCCGGGGGAATGCCCGGGCCAAGAAGGTCCCAACTAACCTAATGACAACGCCATTTCGAAGCCGTACACACTACGACTCCGGCTTCGCGCCCCGCTTCTTCAGCAGGTCCGCCATCAGGTCGATCTCCGACTGCTGCGCGTCGACCATGCCCTGGGCGAGCCGCTTCTCCACCTCGACCGAGCACTTGTCGACACAGCCCTCGGCCATGTGGATGCCGCCTTTGTGATGGGCCGTCATCAACTGGAGGAAGAGGATCTCCGCCTGCTTGCCGTTGAGGCCCTGAAGCTTCTCCATCTCCGCGTTGGTCGCCATGCCCGGCATCAGCGAACCCTCCCCGGCGGAGGGCATGTCGCCCATGCCCATCCAGGCCATCGGCGGCTTCGACGACACCTTCGGCAGCCCCCACAGATCCAGCCAGCCCAGCATCATGCCGCGCTGGTTGGCCTGCGTCTGCGCGATGTCGTACGCCAGCAGCCGCACCTCCTTGTCATCCGTGCGGTCGCGCACGATGTACGACATCTCCACGGCCTGCTGATGGTGCACCGCCATGTCCCGCGCGAACCCGGCGTCCGCCGAGTCGCCGCCCGGCGTATCGCTCGAACCGCCGTCCTCGGTGACGGCGTACGTGAGCGCGCCGACCGCGACGAGCACGGCCGCCGCGGTCCCCGCTGTCCAGCCGACGTGCTTTCTCACTCCGACAGACCACCCGTGCACGCCGCGCCCGGCTCGGGCGTCTGCTCACCCTGGACGTACGCCTCGAAGAACTTGGCGACGTTCGGGTCGTCCGCGCTCGTCACACTGCGCTGGTGACCCCACGCGGTCAGCATGATCGGGTCCTTCTGCTTCTCGTCCGGGCTCATCAGCGTGTACGGCGTCTGCTTCACCTTCGCCGCCAGCGCCTCGACATCGGCCTTGGGCGCCTTGGAGGTGTACGTCACCCAGACCGCGCCGTGCTCCAGCGAGTGCACGGCGTGCTCGTTCTTCAGCGCCTTGGTGTAGACGTCGCCGTTGCAGTTCATCCACACCTGGTTGTGGTCGCCGCCGACCGGGGGCTCCGAGGGGTACTTCACGCTCTTGGCGACATGGTTGCGGCTCAGCGTCCCCTCCCAGGTCCGCACGCCGTCCTTGCCGGTGACGAACTTGCCGCTGGTCTTCGCGTCGGCCGCCGTGTCACTGTCGTCGGACTGCGACTGGACGAGCACGACTCCGCCGACGACGAGACCGGTGACGACCACCGCGCTGGCCACGATCGTGAGGATGCGGTTGCGGCGCTCCCGAGCCTGCTCGGCACGCCGCATCTCTGCTATTCGCGCTTTGCGTGAAGCGTTGCTCTTGTTCTTGGCGGAGCCCATGAGGCGTTGTCCTTCTGGGGAAAGGGACGGTCGGGTCCGCTGATCGTAATGGGGAAGGTGTGACCTTCTGTAGGGCGGCCGACATTTTGAACCGCCAATGCGCATATCTACGCTACCCGGCATGCGGCTGTTGCGCTCCACCGACCTGGCACTGCGCCTGCTCATGCGGCTCGCCGTCCTGGGGGACGCCGCCCCGACGACCCGTGAGGTCGCCGCGGACGTGGAGGTGCCGTACACGCACGCCGCCAAGGTGGTCGCCGAGCTCCAGCGCATGGGGCTGGTCGACGCCCGCCGGGGCCGCGGCGGCGGGCTCTCGCTCAGCGACCAGGGCCGCAGCGCCTCGGTCGGTGCGATCGTGCGGGCCTTCGAGGGGGACGGCGACGTCGTCGAGTGCGAGGGCGACAAGCCCTGCCCGCTCAACTCCGCGTGCCGACTGCGCGGCGCCCTGCGGCGGGCCCAGGATGCCTTCTACGCCTCGCTGGACCCGCTGACGGTGGCCGACGTCACCGCCGGCCCGACCGGGCCGCTGCTGCTGCAGATCGGCCGCGCCCCCTGAGCCGGCCCGCCTCAGCCCTCCTGCGCCAGCCAGAGGTCCGGCCCGAACACCTCGTAGTGAATGTCGGCCGGCGCCACGCCCTTGCCGATCACCTGCGTCCGCACCGCCGCATGAACGGCAGCGGACCGCACAGGTACGCGCGCGTGCCCCGCGGTACGTCGATGTCGGTGAGGTCGACCAGGCCGGGCGGTGGGACTGCCGGGCGGGGTCGGTCGGCGTCCGTCTCATAGAAGGAGTGGACGGACGGTTCCGCCAGCTTCTCCGCGTACGCAGCAGCTCGGGGCGGGCGGCGGCGCGCACGGTGGCGGCGGACTGCTCGGACCGCATCGGGTCTCCTCAGGCTCGATCGGCGGCGTGCGAGCGGCCGTGTGCCGGCCCGTTGAAACTTGCATGCAAAATTCCAATTAACGCGAGGTGGGTCCCGAGGGGCCGGGCATTACGGATGTCGATCCGAGCAGGCAAGATGGGCTCAGGAGCAGCACGCTCGCCGCAGGCGTGGCGTTCGGGGCCGGGTCGCCCGGGCGATCAAGGTCGGCAACGCGCGCGAAACGCGGCTGTGTGATGCTCAGGTGTGCCCGACCGCCTTCCGCGGTACCGGAGACAGGCGGCCTGACCAGCAAGGATGGGGAAGCGCAAGATGGACAAGCAGCAGGAGTTCGTGCTCCGGACGTTGGAGGAGCGCGACATCCGGTTCGTACGCCTGTGGTTCACGGACGTGCTGGGCTTCCTCAAGTCCGTGGCCGTGGCCCCCGCCGAGCTGGAGCAGGCCTTCGACGAGGGCATCGGCTTCGACGGCTCGGCCATCGAGGGCTTCGCCCGGGTCTACGAGTCCGACATGATCGCCAAGCCGGACCCGTCGACCTTCCAGATCCTGCCCTGGCGCGCCGAGGCGCCCGGCACGGCCCGGATGTTCTGCGACATCCTCATGCCGGACGGCTCGCCGTCCTTCGCGGACCCCAGGTACGTGTTGAAGCGCGCCCTGGCCCGCGCCTCCGACCTCGGCTTCACCTTCTACACCCACCCCGAGATCGAGTTCTTCCTGCTGAAGGACCGGCCGCTGGACGGCTCACGGCCGAAGCCCGCGGACAACTCGGGCTACTTCGACCACACCCCGACCAACGTCGGCATGGACTTCCGCCGCCAGGCGATCACCATGCTGGAGTCGATGGGCATCTCGGTGGAGTTCTCCCACCACGAGGGCGCGCCCGGCCAGCAGGAGATCGACCTGCGCTATGCCGACGCGCTGTCCACGGCGGACAACATCATGACGTTCCGCCTGGTCATGAAGCAGGTGGCGCTGGAGCAGGGCGTCCACGCGACGTTCATGCCGAAGCCGTTCTCCGAGCACCCGGGTTCCGGCATGCACACCCACCTGTCGTTGTTCGAGGGCGACCGGAACGCGTTCTACGAGTCCGGCTCCGAGTACCAGCTCTCCAAGGTCGGCCGCTCCTTCATCGCCGGTCTGCTGCGGCACGCCGCGGAGATCTCCGCGGTCACCAACCAGTGGGTGAACTCCTACAAGCGCATCTGGGGCGGCGCCGAGCGCACCGCCGGCGCGGGCGGCGAGGCCCCGTCGTACATCTGCTGGGGCCACAACAACCGCTCGGCCCTGGTCCGCGTGCCGATGTACAAGCCCGGCAAGACGGGCTCGGCACGGGTCGAGGTCCGCTCCCTGGACTCCGGCGCCAACCCGTACCTGGCCTACGCCGTCCTCCTCGCCGCCGGCCTCAAGGGCATCGAGGAGGGCTACGAACTGCCCCCCGGCGCCGAGGACGACGTCTGGGCCCTGTCCGACGCGGAGCGCCGCGCGATGGGCATCGAGCCCCTCCCGCAGAACCTCGGCGAGGGCCTGGCCCTGATGCAGCGCAGCGACCTCGTCGCCGAGACGCTGGGCGAGCATGTCTTCGACTTCTTCCTGCGCAACAAGAAGCAGGAGTGGGAGGAGTACCGGTCCGAGGTGACGGCGTTCGAGCTGCGGAAGAATCTGCCGGTGCTGTAGGGGCAGGTCAGAGCGGATTTCCTGCTGATCGAGTGAGTGAGGCCGACGGTTTCGGACCGTCGGCCTCACAGCGTCTCACTGCCCCTGGGCCGTCTCTGGGCCGTCCGGCGCCGGATCGGTGCCCTCATAGAGGCTGTCCACGGCTTTCCGGGCCCGTGCGTCGCTGCTCGGCATGAGGTGCGTGTACACCCGGAGCGTGAACCCCGGATCGTTGTGCCCGAGGTAGTTGCTCAGTGCCTTGATGTTCTCGCCGGCGTCCAGCAGAACCGATGCGTAGAAGTGCCTCAAGGCGTGCATGCCGTGTTCGCGGGCTGCCTGGTAGCGCTCGCCTTGCTTCGGCGCGGGGATGACTCCGGCCGAGACGAGAGCGGGCTTCCATGCGCGGTCATTGAAATCGGTCCGCCGAACCGCACCTGTGCCATCAAGGCGGGTGAACAGCAGCCGCCTAGTGACAAGCGGACCGTCCGGGCGGAGCCACGGCAGGGTGACCTCTACCGGCGGGAACGCCTCCATGTGCAGCTTGAGGACTTGCGCCACGCGGTCGGGCAAGGGAACGTCGCGCAACTTGTTCCGCTTCGGCGGGGCGAACACGAGACCCTGCTTCGTCACCTTCACCTGGTTCACGACGTGCAGCCATCCGGAATCGAAGTCGATCTCATCGACAGGAAGCCCGAAGATCTCCCCCTGTCGGAGCCCGCAGCCGCCTCCGAGGTCGACCGCTGTGCGGAAGCGCTCTGGCAGGGCTGCCCGCACGGCGAAGGTGCGCTCAGCGCTCCACGGCACGATGCGACCCTGCCCTGCGGCAGGGGGCCGCACGGATTGCGCGTGGCAGGGGTTCTTTGTCAGGTGACCGTCGTCGACAGCCGCGTTGAGGACCGTCGACACATTGTTGTAAATCACACGCCGGTACGACGACGCCGATACGGCCCGCTCCAATTCGCTCAGCCAGTCCCGAATGTGTTCCGGCTTGAAGGAACCGAGCGGTCGCGACCCGAGGTAAGGGATCGCGTGGCCACGAATCGAGGATTCGACTGACTCTCGCGTGGTCATGTCGGTGGTCTGGGTGTTCAGCCACTTCTCGGCGTACTGCCCGAACGTCACACGGCCGGCGGCGGGGTCGAGGTACTGCCCCCGCGACATGTCCGCCTCGATATGGGCGAGCCACTGGTCAGCGAGTCGCTTTTGCCCGTCGGGGAATGACTTGCTCTTCTCGGTCCCGTCCGGACCGATGTAGCGGGCGCGGTACCGCAGGCCAGTGCCGTAGCGGTCGGTTCGTACACGGCGGGGCTTGCCACTGGAGTCGTTCTCGACCTTGTACCAGCGGTCTTGGATGTGGCCGGCCATATCAGGCGTTGTCCCTTCAGGGCATGCGGAAGGGAGGGCCACGCCGTGGCCCTCCCTGGGGGTTGAGCTGTGCGATTGAGCTGCGTCAGGCGGCGGCCTGGTCCGCGCTCTTGCGCTGGGTGACGTATGTGCGCACGTCGGCGGGGTCGTAGCGAAGGTGCTTGCCGATGCGGAAGCCGGGCGGGCCGGTGCGCTTCTTGCGCCACTGGTAGACGGTCTCTATGGGCACCTCGAACATCTCGGCTATGTCGTCGGGGGTGAGGTACCGGTCGGGGAGGCCGCCTCGGAGAGTGGCGCGGGGGTCGGGGTCTGTCGGCTTTGCCATAGGGACTCCAAGCGGGGAGGGCGTGGCCGCGTCTGTCCGAGGTTCGGATTTCTGCGTCATTGCGTCATCAGCGTCATGCAAGCTTGTGACCTGCGGCTTTGTGTGACGCAGCGGCTTGGGGCTGCGTCATCGCCGCGTCATGGTCTGCGTCATCGGATGACGCAGATGACGCAGGATGACGCAGAGGTCGCCGTCTGCGTCATGGCTGTAGCCGCAGGCCAGGGGCCGGTTTTCCGTCTGCATGACGCAGATGACGCAGCGTCCTTCCTCTTAGGACAAGAGAGGGGGTGTCTGTTGTAGTTCGGTGCGCCTCAGCGCGTGAAGAGGGAGCCGCTTCGCGGCACGATCCTTGGGCGGCGGCGGTGCCGCCGGAGCAAGCAAGAAGAGCACCAGTCGCCCCGCGTGCTCTTCTTGCAGTTCGGCGGAACGCCGCCCAAAGGACGCGCCGCGAAGCGGCCCCTTACTGCTTGTCCAGGGCGACCCGCGAGCGCGGTCAGACCATCCGCTGCTGCTGATGTGAGGGCGCGGTGGCCAGGCGGGTCATTTCGAGGTAGCGGCCCTCGCTGGTGCGGCCGGTGTCGATGAGGACACCGCGAGCGGCCAGCGTCGGCTGGAGGCGCTTGAGCCGGTCGGAGAGAACCTTTCCGGTGGTCGGCCAGCCCCTGGGCAGGGGACGGAAGTCCTCGCCCGCATAGAGGCGGCTGAGGTGGTGCAGCCACTCTGTGGAGGTCATCCGCTGCGCCGCGCCCGGCTCGATGGTGTCGGCATGCCTGAGGACGGTCTGCGCGAGAAGGTCACCCTCGATCACGTCGTCGTTCAGGTCGTCCAGACTGGCCCGGTAGGCGGTGAGAGCTCCCAGGCCGGTGGCCGCATCGAGCTGCGCGCACAGGTGCGCGAAGTCCGCCATCCGCAGGTCGGTGGGGGTCTCCGCTTCCACCGCGCGGACCTTGACCGTGAGGTCTAGGAGCGAGCCGAGAACGACGGGCAGAACCTCCGCGTACTCCGCCCACAGCTCCGCCTCGGTACGCCGGACGCGGGGCCGCTCCAAACGCAGCGGCAGGAGCCGTTCCGCGAGGTCGGGGCGGATGACGCCGACGTCGATGCCGGTCAGGAGGAGGGGCCGGCGGTAGCGGGCGCGGAAGACGTCCCCGTCGGTGAACAGGGCGCGCTTGACGTTCTCGGCGCCGGTGACGATGCAGCACATGGCGTCGGACAGGTCCGGCGTCATGTGGGAGAGGTTGTCCAGGGCCGTCACCCACCCGGCCGCCACCGCCGCGATCAGGTTCTCCTCATCCTTCGGCGCGCGGCGCAGGTCACCGCTCATGCCCTCGATGATCCGCACGAGCATCCGCCCACCCGTGGACTTGCCCGCCCCCTGAGGCCCGGTGAGGAACGGTGCGGGGACGGGCACGGACGGCCCGAGGCAGCCGATCAGCCACGCGATCGCCAGGCACTCTGTCTCCGCGTTGGCGAAGTTGCACAACCGGAGCAACAGGTCGATGCCCTTGCCGTTGGTGTCTTTGGCCGGCAGGGGCAGTTCCCCGGTGAGTTGGGTGCGGCGCCAGCACACCTCGCGCGGGTCGGGGACGGCGATGTCCCAGCCGGTGGGGTGGATGCGGACGGACTGTCCGTCCGTGCGGCCCAGGTCCAGCCAGGTCGCCCCGTCGAATCCGGGGGCGACGCGGATGTGGACGGGCTGCACGTCCTCGGTCAGTGCGAGGGCTTCGATCAAGTCCAACGCCTCCTTGAGGGCGGTTCCGTTGAACACGCCGACCCCGTCCTTGAACAGGCCGACCATGAGTTCCTGGCGGTGGCTGCCCGTGGTGCCCTGGGAGCGGATCGGGCGGGCGACGGGGTGGCCGTTGCGCTGCGCGTACACGGTCCCGTCGGCGGTGCGGAAGTACCGGAAGTGGGATTGGGCGTAGTCGGTGATGACCTTGCGGGCGGGGTCCTTCTCGTCGTCGGACATGCTCACAGTCCCAACCTGGTGCGGGCGTTGGTCCACGCGTCGGTGCAGTGCCGCGGCGATTCGCCCTTGGCCTGAGCGGCGGTGAACAGCCGGGCGACATGGGCGTCGGTGAGGCAGCCGCACCGGCCGTGGGCGGACAGCACGGCGAGGAAGGTGCGGTAGACGGTGTGGTGGATCGCGCTGCGGGCCTCGGTGATGCGCTGCTCCGCCATGGTGATCCCACGATCCAGGTAGGTGGGCGTGCGGTGGCGGCACTCTCCGCCCCCGGCGGGCACGGCGAGGGCCTGCGGCGCCGGCCGGACCGTGGGTTCCTTCACGGCAAGCGCGCGCACGGCCTCCGGCAGGGCGGTCATGGTGCCGGTGCCGGGACCGAGCCAACGGGCGTACGCCATGGCTGACTTGATGTCCACGCCGGGCCGCACGGCGTTGTGCGAGGGCATGACGCCCTTGTAGACCCAGTGCTGGCCGCGCGTGGTGGGCACGGTGCGGGTGGCGGGCAGCGTCTCGCGTGCCCAGGTGATGGCCGCCGGGTTGTCGAGGTCGACCACGGTCAGCCCGGCGCCGCCGGGGTGGTAGCCGACGCAGACGGCCTGACGCCACGCCGGGGCCCATGCCTGGGAGGTGATGACGGCGGGGTCGGTGGTGGCGGCGGCCCATGCGTGGCAGATGCCGGGGCACTGGCAGGGGCCCGCGTTCTTCATGTTCGGCCGGCCGCCGCAGGCGTTCTTGGCGCACACGCGACAGTTCCCGAACGGCACCTTCCCCTGCCGTAGGGGCAGCACCGGCACGCCGACGGAGGCGAGTTCCAGCGCGGTGCACAAAGGGGTGGTTTGGGCCGGACGGCCCTCGCCGAATGAAGCTCGTTGGGGCATGCTGGAGGTCTCCTGCTCTCTTGGAGGGACTGGAGAACCGGGGCGGGCGCAGGCTTGTGGTGAGACGGCGCCCGCCTCGGGCGTAGCTACAGGTCGTCGTCGGTGTCGGGCAGGTGGCGCAGGATCTGTGCGCGTTCGCGTTCACCGCGTTCGCGAGCCGCGTCCAGCGCCGACTGGTCGATGACGGATTCGAGGGCGGCTCGGACTTCTGCGGTCAGTTCGGTGGGGCTCATGGCTTCGGCTTGCACGGTGTGCCGCATGTGCTCGCCGCGCCGGTCTGTGGCTTTCTGCGGTGCGGACGGCAGCCGGTACCGGGTGATCTGTTCGGCTGTCACGGCAAGCCGGGAAAAGGTCGGCGCGGGGGCGCCCATGTCGTCGACGAAGGCGGAGATGTCCGCGGCGGCAGAGTCGAGGATGGACAGGCCGCTGGGGTCGTGGTCGCCCAGGTGCAGCACGGTGGTGGGTACATCCCGCCAGGAAATGCGCTGTGCCGCTTCGTACTTGACGGTGACCGAGTCGAAGCCGCCGGAGCTGTAGGTGGTCACGCCGAACTCGGCGGCGACGCGGGCCACCATGGGCACCATGCCGGCGGCTTCCACCCACAGCTCCACCGCGATCGGCTGACCGTCGTCCAGGGCGTGCGTGTAGCCCTCCGCGGTACGGCGGACCGAGCGCCAGAACTGCGCCGGGCTGTCCCAGCCGCCCGCGCCGACGGAGGTGCCGCCGTCGTCGCGGATGGCGTGCATGGGTATCAGCCGGGCGCGTCGGGCCCGGTTGAGGGTCTCCAGCAGCCGGGCGTAGGCCTGTTCGGTCTTGTCGTAGCGGTGGGCACCCACGAGCCGGTAGAACACCTGTCGGGCGGTCATGGGCAGGTAGGCGCGGTTCTCATCCAGCACGGCGCGCACCTGGTTGACCAGGGCGAGCACGTGCGGGCGGGGTGCCCAGTCGGCGAAGCCGCGGACGCGGGTGCGCTTGTAGGTGCGGCCAGAAACGGTGCCGCAAGGTGCGCTCATTCGGGTTCCTCCTTGATCAGGCTGCATCGAGGGTGGGTTGCTGCCAGGTGGGCAGCGCGCTGAGGACGCGAGTGCGCCAGCGCAGTGCGTAGGGCAGGCAGTTGGCGCAGTTCTTGTGCGTGTGGTCGGGCAGCGGGGGCCGCTTGCGTGCGTGGTAGCTCCACGCCGCAGAGTCCGCGGAGGCGAGCAGATGCCCGACCCGTTCCAGACCGAGGGTCTTGAAGCCGAAGCCGTGCAGGCGCAGCCCGCGTGCGGCCATCGCGGTGACGATCGCGGCGCCCTCGCGGGTGGACTGCAAGCGGCACACCGATCCCAGACCCACCACGGGCTCACGGGCGAGGTCGACGCCGACCCGCTCGTACCAGTCGGCGCACCATTCGTAGTCTGCGATCGTGCGGCCTTGTAGGACGGGAATGATGCGCAACTCGGGGGCGAGGGAGCGCAGTTCGAGGAAGTTCGCCACGGTGCGGTGCTGGTGCTCGCGCACGCTCAGGTGTGTACCGGCGAAGGTGAGCGGGCCCGCGGTGCCGCCGTGGATGATGAGGTCTTCGCACATCCAGTCCTGCGGTGCTGCCCAGTCGTAGGGGCCCACGCACTCCCATATGCGGCGCAGGTCGTCCACGTACTGGCGCGGCGCACGCGTCCAGCGGCCGTGCCGCTGGAGTTCGGTGAAGCCGCCGGAGTCCACCGCGTACGGGCCCTGCGCCGCATCGAGCTTGACCGCGGCGGCGAAGTGCTCGGACTTCAGGAACAGCGGCACGCGGGTCAGGCGCACCCAGTGCCGTTTGTGGGTGGTCAGGTAGAACCTCACCGCTCCCCCTGCGGGAGCTCCGGGAGCCCAGCGGCTTCCAGCGCCTTGGGGTCGAAGCCGGGCAGCGCGGCGCGGGTGACGAGTGCCTGCGCGAGCTGTTCGGCGTAGGCGGCGCCGGTACGGGCCACCTCGATCTGTGCCGTGGCGCGGAGGGTTTCGACGCGCTCGATGTGGGCGTACTCCTCGCGCCGCTCACTCGTCTGCCGCTCGTACGCCACCGTCTCGCGGCGGTCGGTGCGCCAGTACCGTGCGGCGAGCCCGTAGGCGCCGGCCGTGGCCAACGACCACAGCAGCAGCGGCAGCGGGAGCCCGTCGGCGTATCCGGCGACCCCGGCGAAGGCGAGCGCTCCGGAGGCGGCGAACGCGGTCCCGACAAGCACGGAGTCCCCGGTGGTGTTGCCCGCGACCACGCCCGCGGCGGCGGCCCCTAGGGACAGCGCGGCCATGAGCACGGCGTTGCCGACGGAGTGTTCGGCGCCGTTGGCGTTCCAGATCCGGGCGAGTGCGAGCACGGTCGTGGTGGCGATGGCGGGCGCGGCCTTGGGCGCGGCGGCGGCGAGCCAGTGCCGGGCGGTGGTGGGTTCGTTCACGAGATCTCTCCCGTCAGTTGCCGAGCGCGGACAGGGCGTCGGCGGATGCCTGCACGAGGTTGTGGATGGGCTCGTACGCGCCGGTCCCAGCGGTGAAGAATCCGAACAGGAACAGCACGATGGCCGCGCCGCCCCCGGCGGAGCGGGTCTTGACGGCGAGAGCGGACGCGGCGCCGAACAGCAGCACGGCGGAAATGTTCAGGATCATCGGGAGCCTTCCGGGCGGGTGTCGGTGCCCGCGCGGTAGATGCGGGCGAAGCGGTTGTAGAGCCAGCGGCCGACGCGTATGCGCTTGCCGGTCGCATGGCAGCGGCGGCAGTCCTTGCCGCGCTTGAGCCGTCCCTTGCGGTTGGTCTTCATGACGAAGCCCCAGCCGTGGCACTTGCGGCAGTTGCCGAACGGCGAGGCCGCACACACGGCGACGTAACACAGCGTGACGCCGATGAGGAGGGTGATAGCGAGCAGGGCAGGGGTCATGAGGGGCCCTTCCAGGCGGGTTTCAGGGGTTTCCGCAGGTGGGCCGCTATCCGCTAGCGACCTGATCAGAGCAGGTTTGGGGCGCTAGCGGAGCCGCTAACGTTAGCGGGGTGTGCCGCTAGCGCTAGCGGCCCCGGAACCTCAGCCCGCGTCCCGCTTTCCGTCACGCTCCGCAATCGCGGCGACGATGTGGGAGCGGTCGATGCCGCGCCGGTTGACGACCTTGCCCTTGACACGGCGGCCCACCTGGATCGTGGAAACGCCGTGCGGCTTCAGGGCCGCGGCCAGTCCCTCCGGGTCCCAGCCGTCGTAGACCTCCTCACGCAGCTCCGCGAGCCGGGCGACGACGGTCTCGGACCACACCTTGGGCTCATCGGCCGGCACCACCGCGAGGATGTCGCGCAGCAGGTCATACGCGCTGGTGACCGGCTCGGGTGCCTCCCCGAGCGCGTGCCCGGATAGCGTGCCCGCTTCCTCGCGCAGGCGGCGGGCGCGGGCGCCGATGGCTTCGGCGCCCTGGCCGTCGATGTAGACGGAGCGCACGATCCGGGCGTCGGAGCCTTCACCGACGAAGTAGTGGATGCCCTTGTCACCCCAGGCGAACATGGTCGCCCGCACCCCGCGCTTGTACGCGGACGTGCCGAGCACCATGTCGTTTTCGAGCTGGCCCATGACCTTCAGGCACCAGCGGGCCGACGCGTTCGCGGAGATGCCCGTCGGGAGTGCCTTGGCGTCGGGGCGCTGGGTGGCGAGCAGGAGCACGATGCCGGTGGCCGGACCGCGCTTGACCAGGTCGGTGGCGATCTCCTCGAACTCCTTGGCGTGCTCGGGGTGCTCGAACAGCACCTGGCACTCATCCACCCCGATCACGATCGGGTGCAGACCCAGGGAGCGCTTGTCGGCAAGGGCGCTGGTCACCTTCGACTCCGGGCAGACATCCCGCGGAAGCGAGCGGATCACCTTGGTACGGCGGCGCAGTTCCTCGCGCAGGGCCCGGAAGTCGTTCAGGCAGTACTCGATGGACTCGTCGTCGTCACCCGCGGCGTGGCGGTGGGAGACGGCGTCGCCGACCGGGTCGAGGTCGCCCGTGCCCTTCATGTCGTAGGTGTGCAGCTCTGCCCGCGGGTCGAGGGCGGCGATGAGCAGCAGCAGACGCAGAAGGAAGGTCTTGCCCATGCGCGGGATGGCGCCGATGACGCCCGCGATGTACATGAGCGTGGCTTCGACCCAGCGTCCACGCTGGTCAGTGCCGTAGGCGACCGGCTTGAACAGGTCGACCGAACCCGACTTGAGCAGCGGCCACTTGGGCTGCTTCGCCTTGGACATGTCCTGGTCCCCGACCCACAGCACGAGGTGACCGGTGTGCTCATCCGGCACCGCTTCGGGCCACACGCAGCCCAGCGGGCGGCGCAGGCCGGAGGCGAGCCGGTCGCGACGCTCGATGACGTCGGTCACGGTCACGCCGAAGGGGAGGTTGCCCTCCGCGCGCCATCCGGGGCCGTCGCGGGTGATGGGTGCGGTGAACTCGAACCCATCCCGTCCCTTGGCCTGTGCCTGGTTGATGGCGGGGATGCTGAGCGAGCCGAGTGCCCGCAGCACGATGTCACTGGTGAGCTTGACCGCCTTGGGCAGTTCCACCGCGCGGTGGATGACCGGGTCATCCGCGCGGCGGCCGGCGAACCCGAGCGCCATCACGACCGCGCTCACCGACACCGCCTGAAGCCAGTCGGGGGCGAGCACGTACATGGCGAGCGCGGCGCCGAGCCCGACGAACATTCCGAGCACGGCCACGAGGGTGCGCAGTCGGACGCGTCCGTCGCGCTGCCGGGACAGCTTCAGGTACTCGGCTGCGTCCTCGCGGCGGACCGCGGCGAGTCGGACCGGCTCGCCCTCGCGGTCGGCCACCCACCGCATGGTGCCGCCCACGAACTTCGCGGCGCCAGACGGGGCTTGTAGGGCGAGGCGGGCGGCGTAGACCGGGGCCCGCAGCGCGTGGTAGCCGACCGAGTGGGCGTAGTGGCGGGCCACCCACGCGGCGGCGGTCCGCAGCTCTGCCACCGACCGCAGCCACTCGGGAACGACCGCACGGCGGTGCGCTCCCGCGAGCCGACCGAGGTAGCCCGGACCGGTCGCCCGCGGAGTCGGCTGGTCGACCATCACGGGCGCGGTCGGGTCGGCCGACTCGGCACCCGACCGCGCGGTGTCGGAGTCGGGCGACCGGTCGGCGTCGGGTCGGGTGGTCGGGTCGGCCGACTCCGCGCGGGCCGACCGTGCCTTGTCGAGGTCGACTACCTCGCCCCCGGAGTCGGCCGCCATCTCGGCTTCCAGCCGGTTGAAGAGTTCGTTGTCGTCGTCGGGGTGCTTCACTGAGATTCCTTCCACTTTCCGGTGTGAGGGAGAGCGGGCCCGGCCGACGCTGTAGGAGGTGGGCGGCCGGGCCCGTGACGCGATGGTGAGTGCCGGAGTGAGCCGGACGGGGCAGGATTCCTGCCCCACCTGTCCGGGCGGGTCAGCGGCGGCCGTGCCGCTTGCGGTTCTCCGCGTTGCTGAGCTGGGACGGCTCGGTACGCGGACCGTCGACCCAGCAGAACGGGCGGATGCCGTCGGCAGCCGTGAAGACGCGGATGGCGGCGCCCTGCGGGGCGTCCGGCAGGGCGTAGACGCGGCCTCGTTCCAGAGAGGCCAGCAGCCGGGCGGCGTGGTGCTCGCACCCGTCGGCGCCCGCGTTGACCGTGTCGAGCACGGTCACCACGACGGGGCCGATGCACTCGGTCGGGTCCTCGGGATGGGCGGCGGGGCAGCGGCGGTCCATGCTCACCACCAGCTTGAGGACTTCTTGGCGGCCTTGGCGGTGGCGGCCTCGTTGACGATCCGCTGCCGCTCGGTCTGCAACGCGCTCAGCTCCGTGGTGAGCCGGTTGAGTACCGACTGCCACAGCGTCTCCAGCTTCCGTTCCGCGCGGCCGGGGCTCTTGCCCTGCACGACCCGAACGGAGCCGCCCGCCAGGGCGGACACGACCTGGCGGCGTTCGCGGCCGGTCAGGGGCCACATCTCCTGCTTGCGGACCGCTTCGAGCCTGCGTTCCGCCTGCCGGATTTCGCGGTCCACGCGGCGGGTGTTGGGCTTGGCCATGGGTCAACCCCTCCTCGGGGAAGTGCAGTTGGCGGACTGGGAGTTGTCGGGGTAGGCGCACAGCACGCACATGCCGAGCGAGGTCGGCAGGCAGTAGCTGTAGGTGACGCCGCACTTCGGGCAGGTGCGGCGGGCGAGCATCGCCAGGGCGAGCGCGCCCCACTTGCGCGACGTCATCGGCCGGACCGGCTTGGCGCGGTCGACGCGGTAGAGGTAGGCGACCTGTACCCCGGCTTTGCGGCCCCGGTGCTGGCGCATCACCTGCGCGGCGACCGGCTGACCACCAGGGCGCAGCCCGCGTTCGCGGAGCTGGCGGCGGGTGGCGTAGCCGTCCGGGGCGAACTGCCACGGGTACGTGGGTACGCCGAACCGGGCGCCGGTCGGGTCGAAGCACTTGGCGTAGGCGGACATCAGGCAGCCATCCCCACGACCGGCGAGTCCTGGCGGGCGCCGGTGCGGCCGGCGCGGCGGCCGGTGACGGTGGCGAAGAGCCAGCCGAGCCCGGCGCGGCGGGTTCCGGCACGGGCTTGCTTGGCCGCGTACATCGCCTCATCCGCCCGCCGCAGCAGCCCGGAGAGGTCGTCGGCGGGGAAGTCGGCGGCGCGCACCCAGCCGAGCGAGACCGTGGTGTGTACGGCGGGGTCCTGGCCGTCGACCGGCCGGGCGAGTACGCCGTGCAGCACGGCGAGCAGGTCGGCCGCGGTGCCGTGGTCGTCGATGAGGACGGCGGCGAACTCATCGCCCCCGAGCCGTCCGGCGACCCCGGTACGGCCGACGTGGTGGGCGAGCCGGTCGGCGGTCGCCTTCAGCAGCGCGTCCCCGGCCGGGTGCCCGTAGGTGTCGTTGATGTGCTTGAACTTGTCGACGTCGGCCAGCACCACGACCGCCCGCGGGTCCTTGAGCAGGGCCGTGGCGCGGCGGGTGAAGCCGTCCCGGGTGCGTAACCCGGTGAGCGGGTCACGCCGTGCCGTGTTCAGGCAGGCGCGCAGCCACCACACATGCACCGCCCACCCGGCGGCGAGCGGCAGCGCGGACAGCAGGACCGTGGCCAGGGTGTTCACGCCGCCACCCCCTCGGCTCCGTCGCCGGACGCGTCGTCCTCGGGAGCGTCCACGGGGCGCAGGGCGCGTCCGTCGGCGCGTTCGGCGAGCAGGGCGTCACGCACCTGCCGGGCGGGACGGGCGCCGCAGTGCAGGGCCTTGCGCAGCGCCTCGGCATTGATCGCGGCGTCCGTCCAGTCGGCCGTGATCGTGCGTGCCTCAGCGAGCAGTTCCGCCGGGGTGCGCTGCGGCGTCTTGCTCTTGGCCTTGCTGCCGGTCTGCCGCTTGCGCGGCGCCTTGGGAGCCTCGCCCTTGGGCTCTTCCGGGGCTTGCTCAGGCTCCGGTTCGTGCGGCATGTCGGTGCCGGCGGGGGCCAGTTCGCCGATCCGCAGCAGCGCGCGTTCACGGCGCGGGGTCTTCTTGCGCCACCTGCGGCCGTAGCGCTCGCGCAGGTCCGCGCGGGCCAACACTCGCTCCCGCTCACGGGCGAGCGCGTCGGCGTAGGAGGTGACCTCCCACAGCGTCATGCGCCGCCACAGCGCGAACGTCGACAGCGGCGCCAGGAACCAGCGGGAGAACCGGATCTTTTCCATGCGGCGGCCGGTAGCGGCGCCGATCCGCACGGCGTAGACGTGGGCGCCGATCTCGGAGAACACCACCCACAGCAGCGGCATCGTGCCGTGCGCGACCTTCGCCATGAGCGAGTGCCCGGCCGCGACGTTCAGCCCGCAGGTGACCAGGGTGAGCACCCAGGGCACGAACCGCACCCAGGCAAGCGCCATGTCCAGCCGGATCAACAGCAGGTTGGCCACGGTGAACACCGGAATGGCCACATCGATCCCGACCGGCAGCATCCACGGCTCACCGAAACCCCAGCGGGCAGCAGCGGCCGACACGGCGTCGAACGAGGAGATCAGACCGAGCGCGCCGACCCCGGCCGCGGCAGCCGCGCCGATTCCGGCAAGGCCCATCTCCGGGCGCGTCAGCGGCGGCACCGCCGGACGCCGGGCAGTGGGTGTCGTCTCGGTGGCAGTCATGCTGCACCCCCGACCGCGAGCAGGGCAGCCAGGATGAGCAGGGCGCCACCTGCACAGGTCACGTCGACCGCGCGACGCAGGCAGGTGAACTTGGCGACCGCGAGGCGGGACAGACCCGCGATGTCGGCAGCCAGATCACGGGAGACGGCATCACTGATCTGCTCGGGAGTCAGGGTGGCCCACAGCGGGAAGCCGTGCCGCCCCTTGACGTTCGGCCGCACCGACCGCAGCAGCAGACCGGCCGCTGCGACCAGCACCGCCATACCGAGCCCGCCCACCACGTACGCGGGCAGGCTCATCGGCAGGTCACGGGCGACCGTCCAAGCTCCGGCAAGCACGGCGCCGACGAACGCCAGCAACAGACCGGTCTTGGTGTCGGTCCGTGTGATCTCCGCCTTCACCTCCGCATGCGCGACGGCGAGCAGGGCGCGGGTGTCCGGGTCGCTCATGCCGCCGCTCCCTTCCGGGAGGGCCGACGACGCACGGCCGGACGGACCAGCGGAACGACGTTGAACAGCTCCGGGACGTGCGTCTCGATCACCTCGGCGGCGATGCGGGCCACGTCGTCCGGGAGCTCCGGGTTGTCGGCGAGGATATCGCACGCCGCGTCCAGCCGGGCGGCGCGCTCTTCCTCGGTCTCGCCCTCCTCCCCCAGCCACAGCTCCGGCGGGGTACCGAGGGCCAGTTCAATGAAGTCGTCGATGGAGACGGCCTGATGACCGCCGATGTAGGTGCGCATAAGGGCTCCTGAGTTGGAGGGACTGGGAGCCGGAGCAGTCGCAGGCGTTTGGTGAGACGGCGACTGCTCCGGAGAACCCGAGCCGCGAGCGCGGCAGGGGAAGGTGCCCCGGGCCGGATTCGATCCGGCGCCCTCACGGCGAAATGCCGGGGCGATAGGGGTGGCTCCTAGGCGTGGTGTCTCAGAGCGTCGATTCCACAGCCGCGCGGAGGATGTCGGCGTGGTCGAACGCGAGCGGCGGAAGCGCGTTCAAGGGCCACCACTGGGCGTTGGTCGCGTCATCGCCAGCCTCGACGATCGTTCCGAGGATGACGGTCAGGTGGTAGGCAACGGTGACGTACCTGCCGCGCGGGTCACGATCGGGCTGGTCGAACGTGCCGACCTGGGTCAGCTCTTCCGGCATCGCGTGCACGCCAGCCTCTTCGGCAAGCTCACGGGCAGCCGCAGCGCGACTCGTCTCACCGGGGTCGACATGGCCGCCAGGCAGCGCCCACTGACCCTTGAACGGGTCCCAGCCGCGCTCGATCAGCAAGACGTACCCGTCGGTCGTGGTGACGACAACGTCGGCGGTGTAGCGGATGGTCTCGAAAGTCTCGGTCATGGAAGCTCCTGATTGGAGGGACTGGGAGCCGGAGCAGTCGCAGGCATGTTGGTGAGACGGCAACTGCTCCGGAACGTCGCGGACACCGGGGCTCCGGCTCCCCTCAACCCCGTCCGTACGGGACCGCTCCGCAGAACTCCCGGACGGACAGGGCGAGCAACCGGCGCGACGCTAGCCGCCGCGATTCGGTGGAAGGTGACCGGTCGCCCGCTGCACCCTGCGGCGCTCACGGGTTGGGATGGAACGGCGCCGCCGTGCCGGTCGATCACGGCCGCGCCCATCGCTTTCGTCGATTCACTGCCACTCCTTCAGACCGCTGAACAGGGGATACGCACTGCAAGGGGGACCGTGTCCCCACTCTCCGGCCGTTGCTCGCGGTCACCGGGCCACCTCGCCAGTACGGGCCGAAACCCTGTTCTGCCTGGCCTTTAGCGGGATTGCAGCGTCCCCGCCCTCTGCGTTCGTACGGTCGTGCTGAGTCCTTCTGCGTCCGCGTTCGGACACGTCGGGATCGGGCAACTCCCCTGGCCAAAGAACCAAGGAAGCGAAGCGACCTAGGTCGCTTGCCGTTGTCGTGAAAGCTACCTAGGTCGCTTGCGGGCCGTCAAGGGCTCGCGCGACCTGATTCCAAGCGACCTAGGTCAAGTACGCTTTTGGGGTGGACTCACAGTCGAAGAGAAAGCCCAACGCCCGCGAAATCGCCGCCAGGATCAGAGGCGAGATCGCCGCGGGGACGTTCGGTCCTGGAGACCGGCTCCCCGGCGGCCGGGCCTATGCCAAGAAGCTCGGCGTATCGCTGATGACCGTGCAGAACGCCTACGCACAGCTCCGGGACGAAGGACTGGTGGAAGGCCGCTCGGGGAGCGGCACCTACGTCCGGGAGACCGCCCCTGGCGAGCAGGGGCCCCGCGAGGCGGCTCAACGCCTCGCCGACCTGCAAGCCGAGGTTGCGCGCGTCTCGGCTGAACTCGCCGGCCTCGTCGAGCGTGGCGGACCGACAGAACTTGAGGAGCTCCGCCTTGAGGTTGCACAGCTCAAGGAACGGGTCACGGCCCTTGAAGAACGCGTTCATCCTGCCTGAGGCCCGGACCGACCCCAACTCGTCTGATGCATCGGTGAACTGAGTCATCGTTGATTCCTCCTGACGACGACTCTCGAATAGGCGACCATGACCACACGAGGGCCTGGTGCGGACCGCTGGTGGACCAGTGGCGGACCTCAACCGGACCAGGCCCGGACACGCCTCCGTCACCGACGGACACTGAGGGCATGTAGGACACGCGACACAGGGAGGGCGCCCGTGGCCGGCAACGCGAACAGGGGCAGCCGGGAACCACGAACCGTGCTTGAACACCTGCTCTGGCAGCAGGACCGCACGTACGAGGAAATCGCCGCAGAGTTCGATCGCATCGCGCAGCAGCTCAATGAGGACGCGACGCTCAGTACCCGACATCTGCGGCGCCTCGCAAGCGGCGAGCGCAGCAACACCACTCCCGTGACCCGTCGTGTCTTGCAGTCAATGTTCGGCAAACCGCTGAACGAGTTACTCCGCCCCTGGGAAGCCTCGGCCTCCCACGCGGCGGCAACAACGCCCTCGGGACTGGTAGTCGCAGCCGGCCAGCCCGACATCGACAAGGAGCTGATCACGTTGGCAGCGCGACGGGCCAAACACTTCGCCCTCACAGCGAACCAGGGGGACCTCACCAACGAGGCAATGGAACAGATCCACGATGACGTCCGGCGACTCGCGACCGACTACCCCCAGCGGCCACTGTCTGAGCTCTTGGGCGACCTGCTTCAGGTCCAAGAGACCCTGTACACCCTGCTGGAGAAGCGCCAGCGCCCCGAGCAGTCCCGTCAGATCTACTTTCTGACGGGTGTTACCAGCGGCCTGCTGGCTAAGGCGAGTCACGACCTGGCCGACCCGCACGCGGCGATGACGCAGGCTCGCGCCGCCTATCTCTGTGCCGAGAACGCGGACCACAACGGGTTGCGCGCATGGATTCGCGGCCTTCAGTCCCTCATCTCTTACTGGGCTGGCCGACCGCGCGAGTCGGTGAAGTACGCCCAGTCCGGGACTGAGTTCGCGCTGCGCAGCCAGAGCACGGCCGCTGTGTGGCTCCCGGTGAGCGCCGCCCGCGCATGGGCCGCGCTCGGCAACTCCGGGGAGACCCATGCGGCGATCCGTCAAGCCGAGGAGGCTTGGGACGCCGTACGGTCTGACGAGGTGGATGAGTTGGGCGGCCTATGCACCTTCGGCCGGTCCCGCCAGATCTACTACGCGGCCGATGCTCTCTCGTGGCTGCCCTCGGAAGCGCGGGCCGCGCAAGAGTACGGTGAGCAAGCCGTTGACGCATACGCGGACGAGGATAGCCCGGAATGGGCCTTCGGAGACGCGGCAGGCAGCAGGGCTGACCTTGCTATCGCTCGTATCGGTCTGGGTGATCTCGAAGGCGCCGAGGACGCCGTGAGTCCGATCCTCGATCTGGATCAGGAGAACCGGATCAATGGCATCGTCCACAGCGCCCTGCGTGTGCACAAGGCGCTGAGCCGGTCTACGCTCGCCGCGCCCGGCAGCGAGCTGCAAGAGAGGATCGAGATGTTCACCCGAACCCCGCTCAAGGCCCTGCCTCGCTAAGGAGCCGTACGTGCCAGAGAACATCCGACTCCAGGGCGACGCCGTCGTGATCCGGGAATTCAGCCTCGATGACACCGACGACGCGCTGAAGATCGTGGGCGATGACCGGGTCACGCGGTGGCTGTCGTATGACAGTCGGGACCGCGAGGGGGCGCGGGCCATGATCGAAGGTGCGCTGAGTCGCCGGACAGAGATCCGGCCACGCAATGAGTACTACCTCGCGGTCGTCGCGCCCCCGAGCGACCACATGATCGGCTTCTGCCGCATCGGCCTGAGCGGCGTGAAGGCCGGGAAGCTCGGCTACGCCATCGCGGCTTCCGAGTGGGGCAAGGGCTACGCCACCGATGCGGCACGCACGATGATCCGCTTCGGCTTCGGTGAGCTCGGACTGCACCGCATCAGCGCTGCCATAGGCCCCGAGAACCGTGCTTCGATCCGGGTTGTCGAGAAGCTCGGCTTCACCCGCGAGGGTGTCCTTCGGGATCACGTCTTCACCAATGGCGAGTGGCGGGACAGTGTCCTGTACTCACTCCTCACGCACGAGTGGACCGAGGCGTAGGCAGCTCGGACGACGCGAGAGGGCCCGCATCTTGGTGCGGGCCCTCTCGCATGCTCGCTCATCATGACCAGTCAGCGCTATGCCCGACCAGTCTGGCGAGCACCTCTTGCGTGTAGCCGCGACGCTTCCGGTAGAACGCGATGCGCTCACCGATGCTGAGGTGATCCCCAAGACCACGCATTACGTGCTGCCTCCTGCTGGATGTTGGGGGCCGGTTTCACGGTACAGAGCCCGTGATGGGGCGGGTAGTTGACCGCGCGCGCTTCAAGACCGGTACGAGTCTGAGGGGCGACCGACACGAAGGGCCCGGACAGAGTGTCCGGGCCCCGAAGTGAGCTTGATCTGCGGACGCAGATCATGAGGTAGTAGGGCGGGCCGCTGCTGCTTGCTCTGCGAAAACCTGCACAGCTTTCGCGACACCGGAATGGTCGAGCATTCCATACGTTACGTATTCTTCGAGAACGGAGGGGTCGAGAGCGGTGAGCGGCTCCCCGCTGTCGCTGAAGAATACTTCGCTGTGCGCAATTCCGGCCGCTGCTACTTCATCAACGCCATAGGCGCTGAAATCACATAGAGGACAGTGAAAGCTGCGGTTCGGATCACCCTCCGGGGTGGCTCCAATTCCAGGGAGCGTGACCACAAGATGTCCTGAGCAGCGGCACGCTGGGCACTCCCTAGGGGAATGATAGCTGAAGTTTCCGCACTCGACGCGCACGCCGAAACCTCCCGCTTCAGCCGCGTCATTCGCATTCCTGTAGATGATGTCAACGGCATCGGCCGGTACACCGTGGAGGCGTCTTTCCAGGCGGTACTTTGCCTGTTCGATGCGCCCGCGAATCTCGCGTGCAACTTCTGCGAGAGATTCACTGAGAGCAATTTCGATGGCCTCACTCCAAGTGCCCCAGAATTCAGCCGGTTCGATATCCAGGTGAGGGAGCAATGTATTGCTTACGCGGGCGAACGTGCCCAAGGCGTCGAATGACTCAGAAGAGTTAGTCAAAAGGTGCGCCACGCCGTTTCTCAGCTCGATTAGTTCATCTAGGTCAGGGTCCTTCTTCGGTAGAACGTCCATTGCTCTCAGTCGCCCGATTACTTGCGACGCTCCAGCAGTTCTTACCTTCGTTAGCTCCTTAAGGCCCGCAAGCTGAAAGAGAGTGTCATCATTGCCCTTCAATTCCATCAAAAGGAACGGGCTCGTCTTTGATAGGACCGCCTTCGTTAGCCTCTCAATGCTGACCCCTGCGTGAAGCAGAAAAATCTCTTGGTCATGGCGGGCATGCGCGTCCATCGCTGAGTGAGCGAATTTGTGTGCCCCCCAGTAGAGGCTACGATGCGAGAGAACGGAGTCCATGTCCAGAAGCTAGCTCCCTCTGGCAGGTGAGCGCGACACGATTCGCAGTTCTCTGCCTGTCTCGCTGGGGACCTCGGACGGGCCGTCCGGGGCCGTCTGTGGGCCGTCGAAGGGTGGACCACAGCGACCAACAACGACCAATGACGACCGTTCGATCACAGGTCAGTCCTGCGCCGCCGGCGATCGCGCGAGGTCGCTCCGGGCCAACGTCACTTCCTGCGCAACAAGAAGCAGGAGTGGGAGGAGTACCGGTCGGAGGTTACGGCGTTCGAGCTGCGGAAGAATCTGCCGGTGCTGTAGGGGCAGGTCAGAGCGGGTTTCCCACTGATTCGGTGAGCGGGGCTGACAGTCGCGGAGTGTCAGCCCCACGGCACATTGCGGGCGGAGGCGGAGGCCACGAAAAACGGAATGGCGACGAGGAAGCGGCCGGCCTCGGCGCGTCGGCGCTGTTCGGCGAGCCACTCGTCCGCCTGGTCACGGCCGACGGCGCCGCTGGCGCAGGCCGGCTCGGCGAGCCTGACGAGCAGCGAGAGCATCGCGGGGTCGGTGAACACGCTGGTGTGCACCTCGACCGTGACATCGTCGAAGCCGCCGGCCAGGAGCAGGCCGCGGTACTGGCGGCCGGCGCGGGGCGTGCCCAGCAGGTCGGCGCGGGCGTGCACGATCGTGCGGGTGAGCGCCGCGTCATCCGAGTCGATCATGATGGCGTCCCAGTCCTGACCGACCAGGACGATCCTGCCGCCCGGGCAGAGGACCCGTCGTGCCTCCGTCACCGCGCGCCCTGGCTCCTGAAGTACGTGGAAGACCTTGTCGGCACGATAGCCGCGCACGCTTCCGTCGGCGAACGGCAGATCCTCCGCCCCCGCCTCCCGGAACTCGGTCCCCGACCACCGCTCCCGGGCCGCGGCCAGCATCCTCGGGCTGGGGTCCACGCCCACCGCATGGACGCCGCGTTCGGCCAGCTCGGCGACGGCTCGTCCGGCGCCGCAGCCGACGTCCACGACGGTCGAGCCCGGGACGAGAGACAGCAGTTCATAGGAGCGGGCCCGCAGCCTAGTGGCGCTCGGCATCTCGTCCGCAGCGTCCAGGACAGCCAGTAGGGCTTCGGTGTCGCGGTGCTCTTCCACCGCTTCCTGATTCTTGGACATGGACGTCATGCTGCGACTTAATGTCGACATGAAGTCAAGCGAAGACGGCGGCGCCGGCACGTTGAGCATCGGCGCCCTCGCGGCACGCTTCGGTCTTGCCACGCACGTGCTGCGACATTGGGAGGCGATGGGCCTGCTGCACCCCGGACGGGACGCCGGCGGGCGCCGCCGCTACGGTGCGGACGACCTCACCCGCGTGGCGACGATCCTCCTCTTGAAGGAGGCCGGCCTTGGCCTGAACACCATCAGGAGCCTGTCCGCAACCGTCGACCGCGCCACCCGGCACGAGATCCTGCGCCCCGCGGCCGAAGAGCTCCGGTCCAAAATCGCAGCGGCCCAGGCCTCATCGAGGCTCATTGAGGGCGGTCTGAACTGCGGCCACGAGGACGTCACCCAGTGCCCGAACTACCGGCGGCTCATCGCTGAGCGGGCCGGCTCCCGAAGTCCGGTCGGAGAGTCAGTGATCGAGACCGTGGTACCAACGCATTCAGCAGCCCGGTGATACGTCCGTGCCGTGCCTGCGTGGGGATCTCGTGGGCCGTGGCCACAGCAAGTTCCGGCTCACGCTGCCCGAGTTGGGCATGAACGAGGTGCGCGTAGGCGAGCGCCCGGTTGCGGCCGGACAAGCCTGCGAGCATAAGGCGGCGGCGAGGCCGAACAACTGCCGCGTACGCGTGAGGACACATCACGACGCGCCCTCGATGGGATCCCGGAGGCCCGGACTCGCACACCCCAGCCACAAAGGGGACAGCCCGCCGACGGGGGAAGATCGGCGGGCTGTCACGGTGGTGCCGCAGTGGTTCAACGGGGCGCAGGCCCCACCCGGCTCGGCTCAGTGGACGGAGTGCTCCTCCCGCGGGAACGATCCGCCGACCACGTCCTGCGCGAACGCCTTCGCCGCGTTGCCCATGACCTCGCGGAGATCGGCGTACTGCTTGACGAACTTGGGGACCCGGCCGGCGGTCAGGCCCAGCATGTCCGTCCAGACCAGGACCTGGGCGTCGGTCTGCGGGCCCGCGCCGATGCCGACCGTCGGGATGTGGAGCATGCGCGTGACCTCGGCCGCCAGCTCGGCCGGTACCAGCTCCAGGACGACCGCGAACGCGCCCGCGTCCTGGACCGCCTTCGCGTCCCGCATGAGCTGCGCGGCCGCCTCCTCGCCGCGGCCCTGGACGCGGTAGCCCATGGCGTTGACGGACTGCGGGGTCAGGCCGATGTGGGCCATGACCGGGATGCCGGACTCGACCAGCAGCTCGATCTGGCGGTGCGAGCGCTCACCGCCCTCCAGCTTGACCGCCCCGACGCCGGCCTCCTTCACCAGTCGGGTCGCCGAGCGCAGCGCCTGCACCGGGCCCTCCTGGTACGAGCCGAAGGGGAGGTCGCCGACGATCAGGGCGCGGGACGTGCCGCGCACGACGGCCGCCGAGAGCATGGTCATCTCGTCGAGGGTGACCGGGACCGTGGTGTCGTAGCCCAGGTGGCAGTTGCCCGCCGAGTCGCCGACGAGCATGACCGGGATACCGGCCTCGTCGAAGACGGACGCGGTCATCGCGTCGTACGCGGTGAGCATGGGCCACTTCTCGCCGCGCTCCTTGGCGGCGGCGATGTCGCGAACGGTGATGCGGCGGGTGCGCTTTCCTCCGTAGAGACCCCCGTACAGCGCCTTGCTGCCGTCGGAGGGCTTCGCCTGAGGCGTCTGGGCAGCCGAAAGCTGCGTCATGGCAACGGCTCCTTCATGTCATCTCGAGGCGCCCTGACGGCGTCCCCGGATCCCCTCCATGGTGGCACTTCGTGCCAGCCGCTGCCAGGCCCCCTCCTGTGAGTTCCGCCCGCGCGTAAATTCTCGGTAAGAGAATACGATACGAGACGGTGCCGTATCGTAAAGAGGGTATGTTCGGGGGCATGACTTCTCCCGTCGCCCCGGCCACCCGCATACCGGAAGCGGTGCACCGGCGCCGCTGGGCGATCCTCGGCGTGCTGATGCTGAGCCTGCTGATCGTCGTGCTGGACAACTCGATCCTGAACGTCGCCATCAAGACCATCTCGACCCCGGCCCCGACCGGCCTCGGCGCCACCCAGAGCGAGCTGGAGTGGGCGATCAACGCCTACACGCTCGTCTTCGCGGGCCTGCTGTTCAGCGCGGGCATCCTCGGCGACCGGCTCGGCCGGAAGAAGGTGCTGCTCGGCGGGCTCGCCGTGTTCGGCGTCG
The DNA here is from genome assembly GCF_049974585.1 of Streptomyces sp. UG1. Classification (NCBI taxonomy): domain Bacteria; kingdom Bacillati; phylum Actinomycetota; class Actinomycetes; order Kitasatosporales; family Streptomycetaceae; genus Streptomyces; species Streptomyces sp. UG1. The sequence goes on from NZ_JBNGGG010000030.1 coordinate 90,674, forward strand.
GCTCCGCGCTCGCCGCGTTCTCCGGCTCGCCCGGCGAGCTCATCGCCTTCCGCGCGGTGATGGGGCTCGGCGCCGCCTTCGTCATGCCGGCCACGCTCGCCGTCCTCATGCACGTCTTCGAGCGGGAGGAACAGCCGAAGGCCATCGGGATCTGGGCGGGCGGCGTCGGGCTCGCCATCGCCATCGGGCCGATCACCGGCGGTGTCCTCCTCGCCCACTTCTGGTGGGGGTCCGTCTTCCTCATCAACGTGCCGATCGTGGTCCTCGCGCTCGGGCTGATGCTGTGGCTGGTTCCCGACTCGCGCGATCCGAAGCCGGGGCGGATCGATCCCATCGGGGTGGTGCTCTCCGTCGTCGGGCTCGTCCTGCTCGTCTACGGCATCATCAAGGGCGGCCAGCTCGCCGACTTCACGGACCCGACCGTCCTCGCGACCATCGCCGCCGGACTCGCCGTCCTCGCCGCCTTCGTCGTGTTCGAGAAGCGCAGCGACCATCCGTCCATCGACATCGGCTACTTCCGCAACAAGGTGTTCTCCGCCGCGATCGGCGTCATCGCGCTGGTCTTCTTCGCCCTGATGGGCGTCACCTTCTTCTCGGTCTTCTACACCCAGAGCGTGCGCGGCTACACGCCGCTGCAGACCGGCCTGTTGATGCTGCCGCTCGCCGCCGCCCAGATGATCTTCGCGCCGCGCGCCCGGCTGCTGGTCGACCGGTTCGGCAACCGGGCCACGACCACCGGCGCCATGCTGCTCATCGCCGCCGCGCTGGCCGCGTTCGCCACGTTCGAGGCGGACACGCCGATCTGGCTCCTCGAGGTCGTCTTCTTCCTCATGGGCGCCGCGATGGCGCACATCATGACCCCGATCAGCGTCGTCATCATGCAGGCCCTGCCCCGTGAGAAGGCCGGTTCCGCCTCCGCGCTCAGCAACACCTTCCGGCAGGTCGGCGGCGCCCTCGGCATCGCCGTCCTGGGCTCGGTCCTGTCGACGGCGTACCGGGACGGCATCGACGACAGGCTGGCGGTGCTTCCGGAGGGCGTACGGCACACGGCGGGCGAGTCCATCGAGGCCACCCTCGGCGTCGCCGCCCGGCTCGGGACGCGGGGCGAGTCCCTGGTCGGCCCGGCCCACGACGCGTTCCTGCACGCCATGCACATCACGGCGCTGTGGGGAGCGGGCATCGCGGTGCTCGGCGCGGTGGTCGTGGCGCTGTTCCTGCCGGGGCGGCCCACGGCGCCTCAGCAGGGCGAGGAGAAGCAGGAGTTGGTGGCCTCGGAGTACTCGGAGTAGCGGGGGTGCCAGCCCATGCCGCCGTCGTGGCCGACGGGGCCCATGACGCCGTCGTGGCCGACGGAGACGGCACGCCCGGGGGACAATCAGCACACCCCACGAAAGGACCGACCAGTGAGCCTCGCCGACAGTCATCCCCGGCAGGACGGGCCCGTCAGGGGCCGCCCCCGCAGCGAGGCCGTGGAGCGGTCCATCATCGAGGGCGTCATCGGACTGCTGGAGGACGGCGTGCCGCTCTCGGAGCTGTCCATCGAGCGCATCGCCCGTACCGCCGGCGTCGGCAAGGCCACCATCTACCGCCGCTGGAACGGCAAGGAGGAGCTGTTCGTCGACGTCGTACGCGCCGCCGAGCCCCCGGATCCCGAACTGCCGGGCACCTCGGTGCGCGACGATCTCGTGACGCTGCTCGAGCAGTTGCGCCGGCGCGGCCTGATGAGCCGTTCGTCGGTGCTGCTGCACAACGTCATCGCGCAGATGAAGCACAGCCCGAAAATCTGGGACGCATATCACGCCATCGTCGTCGAGCCGCGGCGCAGGAGGCAGCACGAGATCCTGCGCCGCGGGCAGGAGAACGGCGAACTGCGCACGGACATCGACGTCGACGTGATGAACGACATCGTCTTCGGCCCGATGCTGGTGCGCGCCGTCATGCGCCCGGACGCCGACCTCCCGGAAGGGCTGGCGGAGCGCATGGTCGACGCGGTGCTGGAGGGTCTACGCCCCGTCAGTTCACCGACCCCGTAGCACGCATGTGCGCGTTTCGTCACAGAGCGCGCTTTCCCCGCGGCAACCGGAACTCGCGCGGCCGACTTGTACGTCCTCGCCCCCGTACGGCCGTCATGAGTACGGCAGGGACGGAGCCGATCATCCCCTAGGGTTTCCTTGGGCGCGGGGGGACGACGGTGTGCACGGCAGGTAGTGAGGCGACGGTATGGCGCAGCAGGCGTACGTGACGGAGACGGACAGCGGAGGCTCGGGACCCGAGCGCCGGGAATCCGGGGTCCGGCGCCTGCTCAATCGCCTGGTCGCGGGATGGCGCGGCGATGTGCGCGTCTGGCGGCGCGGCATCGTACTGGCGGCCCTCGCGGTGATCCTCGCCCTGGTGATGCTGCTGCACGCGCGGATCCCGAACGCCGTCGGCAACCTCGGCAGTCTGACCGAGACGTTCCTGCCCTGGCTGGGCCTGTTCATCCCGGTGCTGCTGGTGCTGGCCCTGGTGCGCAAATCCGCGACCGCGCTGATCGCCGTGCTGGTCCCGGCGATCGTGTGGCTGAACCTCTTCGGCGGCCAGCTCACCGACAAGACCGGCGCCGGCGGCGATCTGACGGTGGCCACGCACAACGTCAACGCCGACAACGCCGATCCGTCCGGCACCGCCCGGGACGTGGCCGCGTCCGGCGCGGACGTGGTGGCCCTGGAGGAGCTGACGGCGGCGGCGGTCCCGACGTACGAGAAGGCGATGGCGTCGACGTACAAGTACCACTCGGTGCAGGGCACGGTCGGGCTGTGGAGCAAGTACCCGCTGAGCGGCGTCAACCCCGTCGACATCGAGCTGGGCTGGACCCGTGCCATGCGGGCCGTGGTGAACGCGCCGTCGGGGCAGCTCGCCGTGTACGTCGCCCATCTGCCGTCGGTGCGGGTGAAGGTGGAGGCCGGGTTCACCGCCCGGCAGCGCGACAAGAGCGCCGACGCGCTGGGCGAGGCCATCGCCGACGAGCCGCAGAGCAAGGTCGTGCTGCTCGGCGACCTGAACGGCACGATGAACGACCGCGCGCTGCGCGCCATCACCGCCCAGATGCGCTCCACTCAGGGCGCTTCTGGCAACGGGATGGGCTTCAGCTGGCCGGCGTCGTTCCCGATGGCGCGGATCGACCAGATCATGGTGAAGGGCGTCGAGCCGATGACCTCCTGGACGCTGCCGCAGACCGGGAGCGACCATCTGCCGGTGGCGGCGCGTGTGAAGGTCGCCACGTCCTCTTAACCGGAGGAATACCTGGCCCTAGAGGGTTTGTTCCGAAGCTGAACATAAGCTGATTACGGAACTCCGCTCCTCCCTCGAAAGGCACGGCTCTCTTCATGCCACTGGCACTGCTCGCCCTCGCCGTCGGCGCCTTCGGCATCGGTACGACCGAGTTCGTGATGATGGGCCTGCTGCCCGAAGTCGCGAACGACCTGCACGTCTCGATCCCCACCGCCGGGCATCTGGTCTCGGCGTACGCGCTGGGCGTCGTCATCGGCGCCCCGCTGCTCGCGGCGGTCACGGCCCGCATGTCCCGCCGCACCGTCCTGATCGGCCTCATGGCCCTGTTCGTGGCGGGCAACGCGCTGTCCGCCCTCGCCCCCGACCACCACTGGCTGGTGGCCGCCCGCTTCCTCAGCGGCCTGCCGCACGGCGCCTTCTTCGGCGTCGGCGCGGTCGTGGCGACGAGCCTGGCGGCGCCGGAGCGCAAGGCACGCTCCGTGTCGCTGATGTTCCTGGGCCTGACGGTGGCCAACGTCGCGGGCGTGCCGGTGGCCACGCTGATGGGGCAGCACCTGGGCTGGCGGGCGACGTTCCTCGGCGTGAGCACGATCGGCCTGGCGGCGATGGCGTCGCTGGCGCTGCTGATCCCGCGCGCCGAGGCGCACGCGGCTCCGGCCGCCGGACTGCGCGGCGAGCTGGCCGCCCTGCGCCCGCTGCCGGTGTGGCTGGCGCTCGGCACGACGGTCGCGGGCTTCGGCGCGCTGTTCGCCGCGTACAGCTACGTCACGCCGATGCTGACCGACGCCGCCGGGTACGCCGAGACCAGTGTGACGCTGCTGCTGGCGCTGTTCGGCGTGGGCGCGACGGCGGGCAATCTGCTGGGCGGCAGGCTGGCGGACCACGCGCTGCGCGGGACGCTGTTCGGCGGGCTGCTGTCCCTGGCCGCGGTGCTGGGGCTGTTCCCGCTGATGATGTCGGCGGCGTGGAGCGCGGCCCTGGCGGTGGCCCTGCTCGGCATGGCGGCCTTCGTGACGGGCTCCCCGCTGCAGCTGATGGTCTTGGAGAAGGCGTCGGCCGCCCCGTCCCTGGCTTCCTCGGCCAACCAGGCCGCGTTCAACCTGGCGAATGCCGGCGGCGCCTGGATCGGGGGGCTGGCCCTTGCGGCGGGGTTCGGGATTACGTCTCCTGCGGTGGCCGGGGCGGGGTTGGCCGTGCTGGGGCTGGGGGTCGCGGGGGTCGCGTACGCGGTGGACAAGCGCCGGGGCGCTCCGCGGGTTGAGCGGGAGCGGGTGGTTGCGGGGCGTGTGCCGGAGCGGGGCGAGGCGGTTCGGCGCTAGCTTCTGTGTGGGCGGTGCGACTACGGATTTGCCGCGCTGTGTAGTTTGTCGGGTGCGGCGCCGTTGTGGCTGGTCGCGCCCACGCGGCGGAGCCGCATATCGATACAGCCCCGCGCCCCTTTGGGGCGCTGCCGAACCGGCGTGTCGGTGACCTGTCGGTAATTTGTCGGTACCGCCTGGCACCGTCGTCCCCATGATGCGAATCGACGACAAGCCGGGCGGCGCGGGCAGCGCCGTCCGCGTGCGGGGGTTGGTCAAGCACTACGGCGAGACCAAGGCTCTGGACGGTGTGGACCTGGATGTGCGTGAGGGCACCGTCATGGGGGTGCTGGGACCGAACGGAGCGGGCAAGACCACCCTGGTGCGGATCCTGTCGACGCTGCTGGCGCCGGACGCCGGGCAGGCGACCGTCGCCGGATACGACGCCGTACGGCAGCCCCGGCAACTGCGCCGGGTGATCGGGCTGACCGGGCAGTACGCGTCCGTGGACGAGAAGCTCCCGGGGTGGGAGAACCTGTACATGATCGGGCGGCTGCTCGATCTGCCCCGCAAGGAGGCACGCGCGCGTGCCGATGCGCTGCTGGAGCGGTTCTCGCTGACCGAGGCCGCCAAGCGGCCCGCCTCCACCTACTCCGGCGGTATGCGGCGGCGGCTGGACCTCGCCGCCTCCATGATCGGGCGGCCTTCCGTCCTCTTCCTGGACGAGCCGACCACGGGACTCGACCCGCGGACCCGCAACGAGGTGTGGGACGAGGTCAAGGCCATGGTCGGGGACGGGGTGACCGTGCTGCTGACCACGCAGTACATGGAGGAGGCCGAGCAACTGGCCGGCGAGCTGACGGTCGTCGACCGAGGCAAGGTCGTCGCGGCCGGCGGCATCGAGGAACTGAAGGCCAAGGTCGGCGGGCGCACGCTCAGGGTCCGCCCGGTCGACGCCCTGCAACTGCGCCCGCTCGCCGGGTACCTCGACGAGCTCGGCATCACCGGGCTCGCCACCACCACCGTGGACACCGCCACCGGCACCCTCCTGGTGCCGATCCTCAGCGACGAGCAGCTCACCGCCGTGGTCGGTGCCATCACCGCGCGCGGGGTCACGCTCGCCTCCGTCACCACCGAACTGCCCAGCCTGGACGAGGTGTTCCTCTCCCTCACCGGCCACCGCGCCAGTGCGCCCCAGGACACCGTGCCCGCCGACGACCGCGAGGAGGTCGCCGTATGAGCGCCACCACCGTCTCCACCAATGACGCCCGCATCCCGCTGCGCGGCCATCTGCGCCACACCGGCGCCCTCGTACGCCGCAACCTGCTGTGGATCCGGCAGGATCCCGAGTCGATGTTCGACGCGCTGCTGATGCCGATCGTCTTCACCCTGCTGTTCGTGTTCGTCTTCGGCGGCTCGATCGGGCAGGCCCTCGGCGGCGGTCAGGACGGGTACGTGCAGTACGTGATCCCCGGCATGATCGCGATGATGAGCATGACGCTGTCGCAGGGCGTCGGCACCGGGTTCAGCCAGGACTTCAACTCCGGCGTCATGGACCGCTTCCGGTCGCTGCCGATCGGACGCGGCTCGGTGCTGTTCGCGAAGATCTCCGTGGAGCTGCTGCGGATGCTGTTCGCGACGACCGTGCTGATGATCGTCTCCGTCCTGGTCGGCTTCGACATCAACAACTGGCCCGGCCTGTTCGCGGCCGTGGGGCTGTCCACGGTGTTCGCCTCGTCGATCATGTGGGTGTTCCTCACCCTCGGCGTGGTCCTGAAGAACGCCCAGTCCGTGCAGGCGATGGGCTTCCTGGTGCTGTTCCCGCTCCAGTTCGGCTCGTCGATCTTCGCGCCGACGAACTCGATGCCGGGCTGGCTGCAGGCCTTCACCGACTACAACCCGCTGTCCACGCTCGCCGACGCCGCGCGCGGGCTGATGGTGGGCGGCCCGGTCGCGCACGACCTGTGGGTGACGCTGGGCTGGTCGGTGGCGATCACGGCGGTGATGGCGCCGGTCGCGATCCACAAGTTCCGTACCAAGAGCTGACGCGGACGCCGTGCTCGCGCGTCAGACGAGGGTGGCGGCCTCCTCGGGGGTCAGGCCGCCGCCCTCCGCGTACGCCGCCTCGAAGGTCTCGTCGCCGAGTGCGGAGCGCAGGGCCCGCTCGGCCTTGGCGTGCGTCTCGCGCTCGATGGACGAAGCGACATGCCCGGCCGGCAGAAACGCGTCGCCGACGGCCAGACAGCGGGCGCCGTCGCACGCGCGGCTCCCGTCGGCGACATGAGCGAGGGCGATCGCGGCGATGTGCAGGTAAAAGGCCCGCATGTGCGGGGCGATGGCCTCGGACAAAGGCTCCGCGGAGCGCTCCAGCGCCTGGCGGACCTTGGCCAGGCAGTCCTCGTACCGGCCGTCGACCGCCTCCACCCAGGCCTCCGAGCCGAGGATGAAGGCGTCGAAGAGGATGAAGTGGGCGATACGGAACTCCTCGCGCAGCAGCCGGAGCTGCTCGCGTGCCTCGGCGATCCGGCCGGTCATGCCGAGCCGGGCGGTGAGGAAGAGCCGGGCGGCGGGCATCCCCTCGTTGCTCACCCCGTCCCTCGCGGCGATCACCTCGCGCAGCATCCGTTCACCGCGCTCGCCCTCCCCGGTCTCCAGCAGCGCGCTGCCGAGCCGGGCCTTGAGCACCGCCCCCTGGGCCCGGGCACCGAGCCGTTCGGCGATCTCGATCGCCGCCTCGTAGTCGGCTCCCGCGATGTCGAAGCGCCCCTTGCGCTCATGGGCCTCGGCCCGCGCGGAGAGCGCCTCGGCGGTGCCCCACAGGTCGCCGAGACGCCGGTAGATCTCCAGCGCCTCGTCGGCGTCGCGGGTGGCATCGCCGGCCCAGTCGCTGCGGTTGGCGAGCAGATTGGCGCGCCAGTGCAGGCCCGCGGCGAGCTCCCACTCGTATCCGGGTGTCTCGCGCGCGGTACGGACGGTGGCGTCGACGACCACCCGCATCCGCTCCATGTCCCCGGTGAGCATGACGGCGAAGACCCACAGGGAGCCGGGGACGCGGCAGGTCTGCGGCATCCCCGGCTCGTAGGTGGCGGCGATGGCCCGCAGCTTCGCCTGCGCCCCGGGGGTCTGCCAGGCGTCCAGCTCGGTGTCCATACAGGCGAGATGAGCCAGGTGGACACCGCGCCGGGCCTCTTCGAGGATCTCCCCGGTCCACGGCGGCGGGGTGTCGGTGCAGCGCTCCCGGACGGGGGCGGCGGGGGTGGCGGGCTCGGCGAACGGGTCGGGGCCGAGGGCCATGACGTCCCGGCACCAGTTGCGGGCCTCGACGCGCAGGTCACGCATCTGCCAGTACCAGACCAGTGACAGGATCAGGCACAGCCCCTCCTGCTCGTCGCGGCCGGCGACCGCGTGCCGCAGGGCGGTGCGCAGGTTCTCGTACTCGCGCTCCAGCCGCTCGATGGCGGCGAACTGACCGGGGCCGCGCAGCAACGGGTCGGTGGTGCGGGCGAGTTCGCGGTAGTACGTCAGATGCGCGCGCTCGGCTCCGGCCCGCCGCCCGGTCTCGTCGAGCCGTTCGCCCGCGTACTCGGCGACGGTCTCCAGCAACCGGTAGCGCATCTCCCCCTCGCCCGAAGGCGCGGCCACGACGAGGGACTTGTCGATGAGGGAGCCCAGCGCCTCCAGTGCGGCGGGTCCGCACACGGCCTCGGCGGCGGCGAGGTCACAGCCGCCGGCGAAGACGGACAGCCGGCGCAGCACCTCCCGTTCGTCCTCGTCCAGCAGCTCCCAGGACCAGTCGACGACGGCCCGCAGGGTCTGCTGGCGGGGCAGGACGGTGCGGCTGCCGGAGGTGAGCAGCAGGAAGCGGTCGTCGAGCCGGTCGGCGATCTGGCGGGGGGTCAGCATGCGCAGGCGGGCGGCGGCGAGTTCGATGGCGAGCGGGAGTCCGTCGAGCCGCCGGCAGATCTCGGCGCAGGCCTCGGGGTCGTCCTCGGTGCTGAACCCGGGCCGGGCGGCGGCCCCGCGGTCGGCGAGCAGCCGCAGTGCGACGGGCTCCGGCAGTGGGTCCACGGGGCGCAGCAACTCCCCCGGTACGCCGAGGGGTTCGCGGCTGGTGGCCAGCACCGTCAGCTCCGGGCAGCGCTCCAGCACCTCCTCCACCAGGCGGGCGGCGGCCTCCACGACATGCTCGCAGTTGTCGAGGATCAGCAGCATGCGGCGCTTGCCGCAGTGCTCGGCGAGCCGCTCCACGGGGTCGTCGTGCCGCTCGTTCGCCGCCCGCATGGCCTCGGCGCCGGCGCCGTACAGCACGGTCTCGCGGGCGCCGACGGCGGTGAGCACGGCCTCCGGTACGGCCTCCGGGTCGTCGACCGGCGCGAGCTCGACCAGCCACACCCCGTCCGGCGCCGCGTCCCGCACGGTCTCGGCGGCCTCCTGCGACAGCCGCGTCTTCCCGGCGCCGCCGGGGCCCAGCAGGGTGACGAGCCGGGCGGTGGCGAGGTCGCCGCGAATGGCATCGATGTCGCCCTCGCGGCCGACGAAGGAGGTGAGGCGGGCGCGGAGGTTGCCGGTGGGTGGGGGCGCTGCGGGCGTGCGCCCCGGACCGTGGGCCTCCGCCTCCGTGCCGTGGCTGCCGCGGGCGGCGCGTACCGGCTCATGGACTGCGGGCATACGCCCCGAACCGCTGGCCTCCACCTCCGAGCCGTGGGCGGCCACCTCCGTGCCGTGGCTGCCGCCGGCAGCGCCGACCGGCTCATGGACTGTGGACATACGCCCCGAACCGCTGGCCTCCGCCTCCGCGCCGTGGGCGGCCACCTCCGTGCCGTGGCTGCCGCCGGCAGCGCCGACCGGCTCATGGACTGCGGGCATACGCCCCGAACCGCTGGCCTCCGCCTCCGCGCCGCGGCTGCCGCGGGCGGCGTCTACCGGCGCATGGGCGCCGGCACCTCGCGTGCCCGAACCGGTCCCGCCCGGGTGCGCGTCCTCCGCCGGCCGGAGCAACTCCCCGTGCAGGGCCCGCAGTTCCGGTCCCGGGTCCGAGCCGAGCCGGTCCGCCAGGAGGTGGCGTACGTCCTCGTAGGCGGCCAGCGCCTCCGCGGTGCGGCCCGCGTCGCGCAGGGCGCGCAGGCGCAGGGCCTGGAGGGGTTCGTCGAGCGGGTGGCCGTCGCACAGGGCGGTCAGCTCGGGCAGGGACTGCTCGGCGTGGCCGAGGGCGAGGGCGGCGGCGTGCCGGGCGCGCAGGGCGTCGAGGCGGCGGGTCTCCTGGCGGGCCGCCTCGGCGGTGCGGTCGGGGAGGTCGGCGAGGGCGGGGCCGCGCCACAGGGCGAGGGCGTCGTCGAGGACGCCGGCCGCCTTGGCGGGGTCGCCGTCGGCCAGTGCGCGCGTGCCCTCGCCGACGAGCCGCTCGAACCGGTGCAGGTCGATCTCGTCGGGCGCGGCGGCGAGCCGGTAGCCGCCCTCCGCCGAGAGGATCGCGTCCGCCCCGAGGGCCCGCCGCAGCCGTCCGACGAGCGCCTGCAGCGCGCCGGTGGCGTCGGCGGGCGGCTGCGCGCCCCACACCTCGTCGACGAGCAGCCCCACGGTCACGGTCCGCCCGCCCCGCAGTGCCAGCACGGTCAGCAGCGCGCGAAGCCGCGCCCCGCCGACCGGGACGGGGCGGCCGTCGGGGCGTAGTGCCTGGGTGGTGCCGAGGATGCGATAGCGCACGGGGTCCATTGTCTCTGGTGGAGTCGGGGGCGGTCACAGGGTTGGCGGGCTCGGCGGGGCGGCCGGGCGCCCATGCCACCGGACCCGGTGGCCCGCCAAAGCCCCATGTCCCGTGTCCCCCACCCTCTCCGGAACCACCACCCCACCGCGAGACGTTTTCCCCGTACGCTCGTACGCCCGGTACCGTCGGGCAGGTCCTTCCGCCCCGTCCCCCAGGAGCCCGTCCCCATGACGACCGCCCTCAGCCGCCGCAGCGAGCGGCGGATCAGCCCCGTCTTCCTCGGGATTCTGGCCGTCATGACGGTGACGGGCTGGGCCACCTGGACCGGGTTCGCCGAGCAGCCCGGGCTGGCGGTGTTCCTGTTCGTGACGACCGCGTGGATCGTGTCGCTGTGTCTGCACGAATACGCACACGCGCGTACCGCCCTGCACAGCGGTGACATCTCGATCGGCGCGAAGGGCTATCTCACGCTCAACCCGCTGAAGTACACGCACGCGCTGCTCAGCATCGTGCTCCCGGTGATCTTCGTGATCATGGGCGGCATCGGTCTTCCCGGCGGTGCCGTCTTCATCGAGCGCGCGCGGATCCGGGGGCGCTGGCGGCACAGTCTGATCTCGGCCGCGGGGCCGCTGACCAACGTGCTCTTCGCCGTCGTGTGCACCGCGCCGTTCTGGCTGGACGCGCTGGACGGCGTGCCGCGGGACTTCCGGTTCGCGCTCGCCTTCCTCGCGCTGCTCCAGGTCACGGCCGCGATCCTGAACTTCCTGCCGGTCCCGGGCCTGGACGGCTACGGCGTGATCGAGCCCTGGCTGTCGCACGGCATCAGGCGGCAGGTGGAGCCGTTCGCCCCGTTCGGCCTGCTCTTCGTGTTCGCGCTGCTGTGGGTGCCGTCGATCAACGTCGCGTTCTTCGACGTGATCGACGCGTTGCTGCGCGGCCTGGGCATCAGCGACTTCGAGACGTACTGCGGCTACGACCTGTTCCGCTTCTGGCGGGAGTCGAACGAGCTGTGCTCGATCAGCTCGTGACGGAGTCCCGCCGGGCGTCCCTGGCCCGCCTGACGTAGTACCACGTCATGTTCGACGACAGCCCCGCGAGCAGCACCCACACGATCCCGAGCCAGCTTCCCTGGGAGAAGGACACGACCGCCGCGGCCACGGCGAGCACACAGACAATCAGGGCATAGACACCAAGGCGCGGCATTTCACTCGGCTCCTTCGGGGGACACTGCTACGCCGACCAGTGTCCCCCATCGCCTCATACGTCCGTGACGCGGAGCCCCGCGTGTGCCTTGTAGCGGCGGTTCACCGAGATCAGGTTCGCGACCAGCGACTCCACCTGGTGGGCGTTGCGCAGCCGCCCCGAGAAGATGCCGCGCATGCCGGGGATGCGGCCGGCCAGCGCCTGGACGATCTCCACGTCCGCGCGCACCTCGCCGAGGACCATCACATCGGTGTCGATCTCCTCGATCTCCGGGTCCTGGAGCAGGACCGCCGACAGGTGGTGGAAGGCCGCCGTCACCCGGGACTCCGGCAGCAGGGCGGCGGCCTGCTCGGCGGCGCTGCCCTCCTCGGGCTTGAGCGCGTAGGCGCCCTTCTTGTCGAAGCCGAGCGGATTGACGCAGTCGACGACCAGCTTGCCGGCCAGCTCCTCGCGCAGGGATTCGAGGGTCTTGCCGTGGCCCTCCCACGGTACGGCGACGATCACGAGGTCGCTGCGCCGGGCGCACTCGGCGTTGTCGGCGCCCTCGACACCGTGCCCGAGCTCGTCGGCGGCGGCCTGCGCGCGCTCGGCGGCCCGGGAGCCGATGATCACCTTCTGCCCGGCCCGGGCGAGCCGGTAGGCGAGGCCCTTGCCCTGCGGCCCGGTCCCGCCGAGCACGCCGACGACGAGCCCGGAGACGTCGGGAAGGTCCCAGGGGTCCTTGGCCGGGGCCTTCGCGGGGGCGTCGGTGGGCTGCTGTGCACTGTCGGTAGAGGTCATGGGCCGACTTTACGTCCGCCCCGCCCGACCCCGATGGGTCAGGTGAGGTCCGTCACGGGCACCCGCCTGAAGGTGATGGTCTCGTACGGGCCGAAGTCGCCGGTCTCGTACAGCAGTCCGACCGTGTCGGCGTCGATCCGTACGAGGTCCGAGTACGCGGCGGGCAGCCCGTCCGCCGTGTGCGCGGAGCGCCAGGTGACGCCGCCGTCGGTGGAGGCGCGGATGGTCATCAGGGCGCGGGCGGCGGGGTCGGCGGGGCCGGAGTAGAGCAGGACGTCGGGGTCGCGCAGTTGCAGGATGCTGGCCTCGCAGATGGGGGCGGTGAGGCCGGCCTGCGGGCGGAAGGGCTTCACCAGGGTCTCGCCGCCGTCCTGCGAGTACGCGTCGGCGCGGTTGCCGGGGGACGGGCTGTCGTTGCGGGTGTTGAAGTAGACGCGGCCGTCGGGGAGTTCGGCGGCGGTGGTCTCGTTGACGTTGATGTAGCCGTCGGTGTTCTCGTCGACGTAGCCGATGCGCCAGGTCTCGCCCCGGTCGTCGCTGAGCAGGCAGTGGCCGCTGTTGTACCGGGCCTCGGTGCCGATGTCGGTGCCGGTGGGCGGGACGGTGTGGTTGGCGGGGACGACGACCCGGCCGGTGCCGAGCTGAATGGCGTGGCCGGGTGTGGTGGCGTACCACCGCCACTCCGGCCGCTTCACCTGCGCGGTGATCTCCCTCGAGGTGGACCAGGTGACGCCGTCGTCGTCGCTGTACCGCACCCAGATCCGGCGGCCGTCGGCGTCGGAGACCTCGCCACGCAGGATGCCGGCCTCGGTGGCGTCGGCGTGGTTGCGGAGGTAGACGAGCAGGACGCGACCGGTGTCGAGGACTACGGGGGCGGGGTTGCCGGCTAGGTGCCAGCTGTTGTCGGCGGCCACCTCGAGGGGTCCCCAGGTGCGACCGCCGTCCGTCGAGCGCTTCAGCACGATGTCGATGTGCCCGTGGTCGGCGGCGGAGTCCACCCGGCCCTCGCAGAAGGCGAGGAGGGTCCCGGCGGCGGTGGCGACGACAGCCGGGATCCGGAAGCTCGCGTAGCCCTCACGGCCGGCGCGGAACGGGACGCTGGTCTCTGTCATGGGGACTCCTCGGATGGCCGATTCACGCGGCGGGCATCACACGGCGGGTATCACATGGTGGGCGGTCGCGCGGGATAACGAAGGCCTCTGCCCAGGTTGGGCGAATTCGTGGTGAACTCCGGGTCACGAGTGGTCGGTTACGGCAGGATGCGGCCGTATGGATGCCGTCCGTGTCGCGTTGCTGCGCGAAGTGCTCGCCGGGACCGAGTGGCTGGGGGCGACCCGGCGGTTCGCGGGGGCGCTGCGGGGGTCGGCGGTGGCGCACGGGGGCGGGCTGTTACTGGTCGGCACGCGGGAGTACGAGCCGTGGCACCTGGCGGCGCATCTGGTGGACGAGGCCGCGTGGTCGGGGACGCCGGAGCTGGCCCCGACCCTCGTACGGCATGACGCGCGCGCCTCGGATCCGGCCCATCTGGCGGTCGGCCTAGGGCGGCTGGCGGCGGCGCGGCGCGGGGAGACGCTGCTGGTGGTGTCGCCGGAGGGGCCGGGGGCACCGCTGCTGGAACGGGTGCACGACGTGCGGCGGGCCGGGGCGACGGTGCTGGCGCTCGGCTGCGGCGAGGGCGAACTGACGGCGATGGCCCACGAGCGACTGGTCGTGCCGCAGGGCGCGGAGCTGGATCTGGACACGGTGCAGCACCTGGTGAGCGCGGCGGCCGGCGAGAACACGGTGCCCTCCGCCCGGGGGCGCCGCCGCTGGCGGGACCGGCTGTCCCGGCTGGCGGAGTCGCTGACGGCACCGCCTCCGCCGCGCTGGTAGTGCGCCCGCGGGCCCGCAAAACCGGTTGCCTCCGGCTACCGCGCCCTTCGAACATGACCCTTCGTGACCGACGACTCCCCCACCCCCTCCCGGCTTAGGGCCGTACTCCCCGACCTCGCGCCCTGGCGGGCCTCCGCAGACTTCCGGCGGCTGTGGCTGTCGGGGCTGATCTCGTTCTTCGGGAGTTTTCTGACCTTCGTCGCGCTGCCGGTGCAGATCAAGGAGCTCACCGGGTCGGCGGCGGCGGTCGGGGCGATCGGGGCCGTGGAGCTGGTGCCGCTGGTGGCGTTCGGGCTGTACGGGGGCGCGCTCGCCGACGCCGTCGACAAGCGGAAGCTGATCGTGTGGACGGAGGCCGGGCAGGCGCTGCTCAGCGCGGTGCTGCTGCTCAACGCGCTGCTGCCGAGCCCCGCGATCTGGCCGCTGTACGTCGTCGCCGCGCTGTCCTCCGCGCTGGTCTCGGTCCAGCGGCCCGCCCTCGACGCGCTGTGGCCCCGGATCGTGGCCCATGAGCACCTTCCGGCGGCCGCCTCCCTCAACGCGCTGCGCTGGCAGGTCGGCGGTGTCGCCGGCCCGGCGCTCGCGGGCGTGGTCGTCGCCTACGCGGGGCTCGGGTGGGCCTACGGGGCGGACCTGCTGACCTTCGTCGTCTCGCTCGCCTTCGTCCTCGGCATCGCCCCCTCCCCCGCCTCCCACGAGGCCGCCAAACCCTCCCTGAAGGCCATCGTCGAAGGCGCCCGGTACGCCTGGAGCCGCAAGGAGCTGCTCGGCACATACGTCATCGACATCGCGGCGATGTTCTTCGCGATGCCGCTCGCCGTACTGCCCTTCCTCGCGGACGAGTTGAACGCCCCGTGGGCCCTCGGGCTGATGTACGCCGCCGTCCCGGCCGGTGCGATGCTGGTGAGCCTGACCAGCGGCTGGACCTCGCGGGTGCACCGGCACGGGCGGGCGGTGGTCGTGTCGGCGGCGCTGTGGGGCGTGGCCATCGCGGCCGCCGGTGTCTGTGGCAGCGTGTGGCTGGTGCTGCTGTTCCTGACCCTCGGTGGCGCCGCCGACATGGTCAGCGGCATCTTCCGCGGGGTGATGTGGAACCAGACGATCCCCGACGAGCTGCGCGGCCGGCTGGCCGGGATCGAGCTGCTGTCGTACTCGGTCGGCCCGCAGCTCGGCCAGACCTACGTGGGCGGCATCGCCGCCTGGCAGGGCGTTCGGACGTCCATCTGGTCGGGCGGGGTGCTGTGCGTGGGCGCGGTGGGGCTGCTGGCGCTGTGCCTGCCGAAGCTGATGACGTACGACGCCCGCACGAACGAGCACGCGGTACGGGTGCGGGAGCAGCGGGCGGCGGCGGGGGCACCGGCCGAGGCGTGATCAGTCCTCGTCCGCCGGGCCGGTCGGGGCGTCGTGCCAGCGCGGGTCGTTCTCCCACTCGAGGTTGCGCTCCCGCGCGAGATCCATCGCGTGCTGGGCCTCCTGGCGGCTGACGTACGGGCCGAAGCGGTCCTTGGCCGGGCACTCGGGGCCCTCCTCGACCTTCTTGTGGACGAGGCAGTAGTACCACTCGCCCGGCTTCCCGACCGTGCGCTTCTTGAACAGGGCCATGACCGGCTCCTTTCGCCTGGGATCGCCACCGACATCGTCCCCCATCGCCGCTGTCTTAGACTCGCTGGCATGTCTGGCCAGTCGCTGCTCGTACCAGGGGAGCTGTCTCCCACCCGTTCCGTACCCGGAAACATCCGCCGGCCCGAGTATGTCGGCAAGCCCGCGCCGACCCCGTACTCGGGTCCGGAGGTGCAGACCCCGGAAACCGTCGAGGCGATGCGGGTCGCCGGACGGATCGCCGCGCGGGCGATGGCCGAGGCGGCGAAGCTGATCGCGCCCGGCGTGACCACGGACGAGCTGGACAAGGTGGCGCACGAGTACATGTGCGACCACGGCGCCTACCCCTCGACGCTCGGCTACCGCAACTTCCCCAAGTCCCTGTGCACGAGCGTCAACGAGGTGATCTGCCACGGCATCCCGGACTCCACGGTCCTGCGCGACGGCGACATCATCAACCTCGACGTGACGGCGTACATCGGCGGGGTGCACGGCGACAACAACGCCACGTACCTGGTGGGCGACGTGGACGAGGAGAGCCGTCTGCTGGTGGAGCGCACCCGCGAGTCCCTCAACCGCGCGATCAAGGCGGTCAAGCCGGGCCGCCAGATCAATGTCATCGGCCGCGTGATCGAGTCGTACGCCAAGCGCTTCGGCTACGGCGTGGTCCGCGACTTCACCGGCCACGGCATCAACTCGTCCTTCCACTCGGGCCTGATCATCCCGCACTACGACAGCCCGCACGCGACGACGGTGATCCAGCCGGGGATGACCTTCACGATCGAGCCGATGCTGACACTGGGCACCCACGAGTACGACATGTGGGACGACGGCTGGACGGTCGTCACGAAGGACCGCAAGCGCACCGCTCAGTTCGAGCACACGCTGGTGGTGACGGAGACCGGCGCGGAGATCCTGACACTGCCGTAGCCGAAACGGACACAAGACCCGTCCTCTGCGGAGGGCGGGTTTTCTCGGTACGCTTTTACCGACAGGGCGTCGGCAAACCTATTGACTTAGGTAAGCCTAACCTCAGAAAATGCTGCCATGGACTCCTTCTCCACAGTCATCCGCACCGCCTCCCACGAAGAGCACACCGAGGCGGAGACCTCGACGTTCATGAGCGACATGCTCGGCGGCAGGCTGGGCGTGGACGCGTACGCGCGGTACACCGAGCAGTTGTGGTTCGTGTACGAGGCCCTGGAGGCCGGCGCCGAGCGGCTGGCGTCGGACCCGGTGGCCGGCCCGTTCATCCGGCCGGAGCTGTTCCGGCTGGCGTCGCTGGAGCGGGACCTGGCGCATCTGCGGGGTCCTCGGTGGCGCGCGGGGCTGTCGGCGCTCCCGGCCACCCGCGCCTACGCGGACCGGGTGCGCGAGTGCGCCGCGGGCTGGCCGGCCGGCTATGTCGCCCACCACTACACCCGCTACCTCGGCGACCTCTCCGGCGGGCAGATCATCCGCGACAAGGCGGAGCGCACGTGGGGCTTCGCCCGCAAGGGCGACGGGGTCCGGTTCTACGTCTTCGAGGACATCCCCAACCCGGCGGCGTTCAAGCGGGGTTACCGCGAACTGCTGGACGCGGTGCGCGCGGACGACCTGGAGAAGCAGCGGATCGTCGCGGAGTGCAAGCGGGCGTTCGCGCTGAACACGGCCGTGTTCCGGGCGCTGGGCGAGGAGTTCCCGCTGTCGGCGTGAGGCGGTCTCAGCGCTCCAGGACCACCCGGCCGCCGAGTTCCACCCAGTCGCCGGGCTGCGGCGCGGTCAGCAGTTGTGAGCCCGAGCCCTGCGTGATGTTGAGCGCCCGGCCCAACCGGTGGGTGAGCTGGATGGCCGCCGCGCCCGTCGCCTCGTCCTCCTCCACTCCGTCACCCCGACCGGGAAACCCTCGGGCACGCACCCGCCCGGCGGCCTCGTCCTCCCAGGCCCAGGCGTAGATCCACTCCCCCGGCGGGGGCACGGCGAGATCGTCGACCTCGCCCGCACTCCCGTACTGCCGCAACGTGCGCGGTAGCGCCCACTCCGGCCGGGCCTCGATCCAGCAGAACTCCCCGTCGACCCTGGCCCCCACCACCCCGGCGGGCGTGACCAGTTCGGGGACGTCGAGCAGCCAGGCCGTACCGACGCACGGATACCCGGCGAAGGGCAGCCGTACGGAGGGCGTGTAGATGTCGATGATCCCGCGCTCGGGGTCGTCCACGAACACGGTCTCGCTGAACCCGAGTTTCGCCGCGAACGCCTGCCGCTGCTCGGGGTCCGGCAGTACGGACCCCTCGCGGACGACGCCGAGTTCATTGCCGTATCCACCGGTCGGCCCGCAGAAGACGCGGAGGACGTCGTAGTCAGTCACGGGAAAATTGAAGCATCAGCCGTCCGGCGAGCGCAGGTGGGCAGGGCGGGTGGACATGAGGGGCGCTGGCAAATAAAGGTAAGGCTAACCTAAGCTTTCGCGGCATGACTGTACTGGAGAAGGCCACACCGTCCGGGGCGGTGGCCGAGACGCCGCCGCGCAGACGGCACACCACCGCGTGGCTGCTGACCGCCGGCATGGGCGTGGCCCTGGTCGCCCTCGTGCCGGTCGCCGCCGGGATCGGCGCCTACCCGATCCCCGTCGGGGACGTCCTCGCCTCCATCCAGCACAGAATCGGGCTCGGCGGCGGCGAGTTGGACCGGGTCGCCGAGTCGGTGCTGTGGAACGTGCGCTTCCCGCGGATCGTGCTCGCGCTGCTCATCGGGGCGTCGCTGGGGTGCGCCGGGGCGCTGATGCAGGGGGTGTTCGGCAACCCGCTCGCCGAGCCCGGCGTCATCGGCGTCTCCTCCGGCGCGGCGGTCGGGGCGGTCGGCGCGATCGCGCTCGGCGTCGGCTTCCTCGGCACCTGGACGGTGTCCGCCTTCGCGTTCGTCTCCGGGCTCGCCACCGTTCTGCTCGTGTACGTCATGGCGCGCTCGGGCGGCCGCACGGAAGTGGTGACGCTGATCCTCACCGGCATCGCGGTGAACGCCTTCGGCGGGGCGGTGATCGGGCTGTTCCTGTTCTTCGCGGACGCCGCGGCCATCCAGCAGATCACCTTCTGGCAACTCGGCTCGCTCTCCCAGGCGACCTGGCCGAAGGTGCTGGCCGTACTGCCGTGTGCGGTGTTGGGGCTGGCCGTCGCGCCGCTGTACGCCCGCCGGCTGGACCTGCTGGCCCTCGGCGAGGGGCCAGCGCGGCATCTGGGCGTGGACGTGGAGCGGCTGCGGATCATTCTCGTCCTGGTCATCGCGCTGCTGACGGCTGCGGCGGTGAGCGTCTCCGGGATCATCGGCTTCGTCGGCCTTGTCGTGCCGCATCTGCTGCGGATGGCGGCGGGGCCGGGGCATCGGTTTCTGGTGCCGGGCAGTGCGTTGTTGGGGGCGCTGGTTCTCCTCGCCGCGGATCTTGTGGCTCGGACGGTGGCTGCGCCTGCGGAGTTGCCGTTGGGGGTGTTGACGGCTCTTCTTGGGAGTCCCTTCTTCTTTTGGCTGCTGCGGCGGACTCGGCGGCGGCAAGGGGGGTGGGCCTGAGGGTTGTATGCCGGGTGCGGGTGGGTGGGGGTTGATCGCGCAGTTCCCCGCGCCCCTAAAAGAAAAGGGTGTCGCCCCTAACCGCGACTGCACGTGACCCTCCGTTCAAGGACCTCCTCACATGAGACTTCTCCGTCACCGTCCGGCCCCTCCCGCCCCCGCCACCCCCGGCGACATCCTCGCCACCGCCGAGGCCGTCCACGTCCGTCTCGGTGCCCTCCCCGTCCTCCACGGCGTCTCCGTGACCGTCCGCGCCGGTGAAGTGCTCGCCCTCGTCGGGCCCAACGGGGCCGGTAAATCGACCCTGTTGAGTGCGCTCGCCGCCGATCTACCCGCCACCGAAGGCACCGTACGGATCCACGGCCGCCCGGCCACCGACTGGAGCGCCCCCGAACTCGCCCTGCGTCGTGCCGTTCTGCCGCAGTCGGCGGCGTTGGCCTTTCCCTTCACGGTGGAGGAGGTCGTACGGATGGGGCGCGCGCCCCATGCCGTCTCCCCCGCCGAGGACGATCTGGCCGTCGCCGAGGCGATGGCCGCCACCGAGGTGACCGGATTCGCGGTACGGCCGTTCTCCGCGCTCAGCGGTGGCGAGCGGGCCCGGGTCGCGCTCGCCCGGGTGCTCGCGCAGCGCGCGCCGCTGCTGTTGCTGGACGAGCCGACGGCGGCGCTGGACCTCAGGCATCAGGAACTGGTGCTGCGGTTGTGCCGGGAGCGGGCGCGGGCCGGGGACGCGGTGGTGGTCGTACTCCACGATCTGGGGCTCGCGGCGGCGTACGCGCATCGCGTCGCGATTCTGCGCGCCGGGCGGATCGCGGCGGACGGGCCGCCGGCCGAGGTGTTCTGCGAGCGGCTGCTGTCGGAGGTGTACGACCAGCCGGTCGAAGTGCTTTCGCATCCTCGGACGGGGGCGGTCCTGGTGACCCCGCGACGCAATCCTTGACCCTCCTTTGACTTCACTGTGGGGGCGATTGTGGCCACTTGGGCGATCCTGATGTGCGTTAGGTGAGTCTCACCTTGCTGGTCGGTCGAGGTTCGTCATGCACCCTTTCCGGCCAACCCTGGAGTCTTCATGCGACCCGCCAGACTCTCCGCCGTCGCCGCTGCCGCCACCGTGGCGGCTCTGACCGCCGTCACCGGGTGCACCGAGAAAGGCAGTTCGGCGGGTGGCGACCGGGTCGTCAATGTGACGTCCACGGACGACAAGTGCGAGGTGTCGAAGAAGGAGTTCCCGGCCGGGCACGTGGAGCTCGCCATCGAGAACAAGGGCTCCAAGGTCACCGAGGTCTACATCCTCTTCCCGGACGACCGCATCGTCACCGAGCGCGAGAACATAGGCCCCGGCACCAAGCAGACCGTCACCGCCGAGGTGAAGGCGGGCGACTACACGATCGCCTGCAAGCCCGGCATGAAGGGCGACGGCATCCGGCAGACCGTCAAGGCCACCGGCAAGGGCGCGGCCGCCAAGCGCGACCCGCGGCTGGACGCGGCCGTGGCCGCCTACCGCGAGTACGTGCATCGGCTTCGGCCCGTCGCTGTTCGAGAAGTTCGGGCTCGACGGGCAGCGGCCCGAGGCGCTCGTCGATCTGCCGCACTTCGCCGGCGACAACCTCGACAAAAACCGCAGCGGCGGCGACCTGTGTGTGCAGGCCTGCGCGGACGACCCGCAGGTCTCGGTGCACGCGATCCGCAACCTGGCCCGCATCGGCTTCGGCAAGGTCGTCATCCGCTGGTCCCAGCTCGGCTTCGGGAAGACCTCGTCCACCACGCCCGACGAGCAGACCCCGCGCAACCTCATGGGCTTCAAGGACGGGACACGGAACATCGCCGGGACGGAGACGGACCGGCTGGAGAAGTTCGTGTGGGTGGGCGCCTCCGACGGTCCGGGGTGGATGACCGGCGGCTCGTATCTCGTCGCGCGCCGTATCCGTATGCACATCGAGACCTGGGACCGCACCTCGCTGCAGGAGCAGGAGGACATCTTCGGCCGCGACAAGGGCGAGGGCGCCCCGGTCGGCAAGGCCGAGGAGCGCGACGAGCCGTTCCTGAAGGCGATGCTGCCGGACGCGCACGTACGGCTGGCGCACCCCGACTCCAACGGCGGGGCGACGATCCTGCGCCGCGGCTACTCCTTCACCGACGGCACCGACGGCCTGGGCCGGCTGGACGCGGGCCTGTTCTTCCTCGCCTACCAGCGCGACCCGCGCACCGGGTTCGTCCGCATCCAGCGCAACCTGGCCGCCGACTCCCTCAACGAGTACATCCAGCACGTGGGTTCGGCGCTCTTCGCGATCCCGCCCGGCGTCCGTGACCAGGACGACTGGTGGGGCAGCACGCTGTTCGGCAAGGAGGCGTGAGGACGGATGTTCTCCAACTATCTGATCGGCCTGCGCGAGGGCCTGGAGGCGTCGCTCGTCGTCTGCATCCTCATCGCCTACCTGGTGAAGACGGACCGCCGGGACGCCCTCAAGCCCATCTGGGCCGGCATCGGCGTCGCCCTCGCCCTCGCGCTGGGCTTCGGCTGCGCGCTCGAATTCGGCTCGCAGGAGCTGACGTTCGAGGCACAGGAGGCGCTCGGCGGATCCCTGTCGATCCTCGCGGTCGGCCTGGTGACGTGGATGGTGTTCTGGATGCGGCGCACCGCCCGGCACTTGAGGGCCGAGCTGCACGGCAAGCTGGACGCGGCCCTGCAGATGGGCACGGGCGCGCTGGTGGCGACCGCGTTCCTCGCCGTCGGCCGGGAGGGCCTGGAGACGGCCCTGTTCGTGTGGGCGTCGGTGCGCGCGGCGGGTGACGGCAGTCCGCGCCCGCTGGTCGGCGTCGCCCTGGGCATCGCCACGGCGATCGTCCTGGGCCGGCTGTTCTACCGGGGCGCCCTGCGCATCAACCTCTCCAGGTTCTTCACCTGGACCGGCGGCATGCTGGTCGTCGTGGCGGCGGGCGTGCTGGCGTACGGCTTCCACGACCTGCAGGAGGCCCGCTGGCTGCCGGGCCTGTCGGCCAAGGCCTTCGACATCAGCGACACCATCGATCCGTCGAGTTGGTACGGCACCCTGCTGAAGGGCGTGTTCAACTTCCAGCCGGACCCGACCGCCCTTCAGGTCACGGTGTGGCTGCTGTACCTGGTCCCGACGCTCGCGCTGTTCCTGGCCCCGGTAGGGTTCGCCTCCGGGAAGGGGAAGGTGAAGGGACCTGATGAGCAGGGATCGCGGCCCTCGAAGGCTCCGCAGGCTTGACCGGAGCGCACTGGTAGCGGCATCCATGACCGCTTTGTCGTTGACGGCGAGCGGGTGCGTGGTGGTCCACGGGGAGCGGGAGATTCTCCCCTCGGCCACCAAGGCGGAGGCCGCCAAGGCGCTCCAGCAGTTCACTGCCGCATACAACGAGGCGGACAAGGAGTACGACAGCTCCCTCGACGCCGACCACGTCACCGGCGCCCTGGGCGACATCGACGCTGCCCGGCTGAAGGCGAGCAAGGCGATCAGCCCCGGCGGCAACGCGAAGCACACCCCGCTGAAGCTGTCGGACGTCACGTACACGATCCCGAAGAAGGCGGGCTGGCCGCGCTGGTTCGTGGCCGACGCGGCCGGCAACAAGTTCGGCAGCGCGCGCTGGCTCCTGGTGTTCACGCGGGGCGGCCTGGAGGAGCCGTGGGAGGCGGCGTATCTGACGCTGGTGGCCCCCGACGACGTACCGAAGTTCAAGACCGACAAGGACGGCTGGGCCGAGGCCGTCCCCGCGAACTCGACCGAACTGGCCGTGCCGCCGGGGGACTTGAGCAAGGCGTACGCCGGCTACCTCAAGGACGGCGGGGACACCTTCGCGCCCGGCCGCCACACCAGTGAGTGGCGTGCCGACCGGGAGAAGGACGCCAAGCGCCCTGGCCTGGTCAGCCAGTTCATCGACGAGCCGCTGACCGAGGGCGACTACGCCCCGGTGGCGCTGCGCACCACGGACGGCGGCGCGATGGTGTTCTTCACCACGCGCTACTACGAGAAGCGGACGGCCTACGCGGGCACCGAGGTCCCCTCGCCGGGCAAGGCGGTGGAGGCCCTGACGACGGGCGAGATAAAGCAGTCACTGACGATGGAGATCATCTCGAACGAGGTGGCCCTGGACCCGAAGGGCTCGGGCAAGGTGGAGGTCATCGGCAGGACCCAGGGCCTGACGTCGGCGAAGGGCGAGTAGCGCGCCCCAAAGGGGCGCGGGGAACTGCGCGACCAGCCACAATGGCGCCGCAGACGAAAGACCACGCATCGCGGTCTTCCCGCGGAGCGATCAGTGGCGCAGGGGCCAGGCCGCGGAGGCGTGGTCACGGTCCTCGCCGACGTAGCGGGCGCAGGCGTCGGTGAGGAGTTCCAGCAGGCTCAGCGGGTCGGGCAGCGGGTGTTCGAGGCCGCGGACCCAGTGGACGCTCTGGCCGTCGCCGGGAAGCCGGGCGGGCGGTACGAGGACGTAGGAGCCCCGGCAGTGCCAGCGCAGGCCGGGGTGCTCGTCCATGGTCTCGGGGTGGCAGTCCAGCTCACAGGGCCACCACTCGTCCTCGTCCTCGGGGGTACCGCGGGTGAGGGTGAAGAACAGCAGCCGGCCGTCGTCGCTCTCGGCGACCGGCCCGACCTCGACACCCGCGCCGAGCAGCCGCTCCAGCGCGTCGAGCCCGGCCTCCAGCGGCACGTCGAGCACGTCGTGGACCATGCCGGTGGCGGTGATGAAGTTGGCCTGCGGCTGATGGCGGGCCCAGCGCTCGATCTGGGCGCGGTCGGTGGTGGACTGCGTCTGCCAGGCGAAGGACACCGGGTGCCGGGCGGGCGTGGGACAGCCGACGCGGTCGCAGGAGCAGCGGTAGCCGGGGGCGGGGTGTGCGGCGGGCGCGAGCGGCAGGCCCGCTCCGACGGCGGCCAGCAGCAGGGCCTCACGGCCACCGTCGTCCGCGGTGGTGTCCTTCGGGCGGCGTCCGCGCAGCCACTGGGAGAGTTTGCCCTGCAGGCCGGTCCGGCCGCCCAACTCCGCGCTCATCTATCCCCTCGCCTCGCTGTCGTGCGGAACAGCATGCCTTATGGTCCCACTATCGTGCGCTCCGGGGGGCGGTAGCGGACAACCGGGGTAGGTGGGACGAGGCGTACACACCACCTGGATCAGCGGTAATGAGCCGCTTTGGCGGGATTCGGGATTTACGCCCCCGCTCTGTGGGGTGCGATGCCGTACAGGGCGTAGTCGACGAGGGTGTCGGTGTACTCGTACGAGATCGGCCCCGTGTGCTGCAGCCAGCGCTGGGCGAGCGGTGAGACCCACAGCTCGAGGGCGATGCGCGGGTCGACCTCCCGGCGGACCTGGCCGGCCTCCTGGGCGGCGCGCACCCGGTCGACGTAGAGCTGGAGCGAGGGTTCGAGGAGCTTGGCCACAACGACCCGGCTGAGCTGCTCGTCGACCACGCCCTCGGCGGCCAGGGCGCGGGAGGGGACCGCGAAGCGGGGGTCCTTGAGCTGGTCGACGGTCAGGCGCAGTACGGCCTTGAGGTCGGCGGCGAGGTCGCCGGTGTCCGGGATGGCGAACTCGTAGTCCGGGCCCGCGTCCCGGGCGGCCTGTTCACTCAGGTCGAGGAAGGCCTCCAGCAGGACGTCGGCCTTGGACGACCACCAGCGGTAGATCGTCTGCTTGCCGACGCCTGCGCGGGCGGCGATGCCCTCGATCGTCGTCTTGGGGTAGCCGATCTCCCCGACGAGGGCGAGGGCGGCGTCGTAGATGGCGCGGCGGGACTTCTCGCTGCGGCGGGTGGAGTTGGGGGCGGTCCGCTCGGACTTCTGGGCTGCCATGGCTCGAATTTATCAGTTGACAAGACGGACCGTCTCGCCGGATCCTGGTCGAACGACGGAAACGAGACGATACGTATCGTCGAGTCATGAGTCACGAGATGAACGGCGAGACGAACGACGAGATGAATGGCGAAAGGAACCTCACATGACCCGAGGCGGCGGAAACATGCTCGGAGTCGGCGGCACCCGACGGAACCTCGGCCGCAAGGCGCTGCGCGGCGCGGGCCAGGGCAGCCGGATCGGCGGCGGTACGGACCCGGCGGCGCAGAAACGGGACCTGCTGCGCAGACTTCAGCAGAAGCAGAAGCAGAAGCAGAAATAGCGGGGCCCGTCTCCCCCCGCCAGAGGGAGACGGGCCCCCTCGCATGCGGGATCCTCGCCCGGCGCGCGGCGGCTGTACTGAAGCGGTCAGCAGCTCAGGACAGTGACGGAGGAATCACGATGCGCGGGTGGACGAGACGCCGCATGCTCATCACGACGGCGTCGGCGGCGCCGCTGATCCCGACGGTGCCGATGGGCTCGACGGCGTCGGCCGCGGGCCGGTCGCGTCCGGGGAGCGGCGACATCGCCGACGCCTTGCGGGCCCTGCCCGGACTGCGGGTGATCGAGGAGCGGCCGGGGTCAGCCGAGCCGGGTGACCGGTATCGGTTCTTCGTGCTCGGGCTGCGTCAGCCGGTGGACCACACCGACCCGGCGGCCGGCACCTTCGAGCAGCGCCTCACGCTGCTGCACACCGCGGCGGACCGCCCCATGGTCCTCGCCACGACGGGATACCACGCCGTGCTCACCCCCTGGCGGGCCGAACCGACCGTGCTGCTGGGCGCCAACCAGCTCCAGATCGAGCACCGTTACTTCGGCACGTCCCGCCCCGCGACCCTCGACCACACCCACCTGACCATCCGCCAGGCCGCGGACGACCATCACCGCGTCGTCCGCCTCTTCCGCGCTCTGTACCCCGGCGCCTGGATCTCGGCGGGCGGCAGCAAGGGCGGCATGGCCTCGGTCTACCACCGTCGCTTCCACCCCGCCGACGTGGACGGCACCGTCGCCTACGGCGCCCCGAACAACGTCGACGACCGGG
Source organism: Streptomyces sp. UG1 (assembly GCF_049974585.1). NCBI lineage: Bacteria > Bacillati > Actinomycetota > Actinomycetes > Kitasatosporales > Streptomycetaceae > Streptomyces > Streptomyces sp. UG1. Next base: position 116,831 of record NZ_JBNGGG010000030.1, read on the forward strand.
ACGACTCCGCCTACCTCCGCTTCCTGGACAGTGTGGGCAGCGCGGAACACCGCGAGGCCGTGAGGCGGGCCCAGCGGCACATCCTGCTGCGCCGCGGCGAGATGGTCGCCCGTTACGAGGCCTGGGCGGCCGGCGACGGGGACACCTTCCGCATCGTCGGAAGTGCCGACAAGGCGCTGGAGATCGCGGTGCTGCGCGCGCAGTTCATGTTCTGGCAGCGGGCGCAGGCGCCGGACCTCGCCGCGCTGCCGGGCCCGGACGCCACGCCGGACGAGCTGTACGACTGGCTGGACCGCACGACCGGCCTGTCCCTGTACGCCGACTCCACGGCACGCAACTACATCCCGTACTGGTACCAGTGCGGCACCCAGCTCGGCTACGCCGACATGCGGGCGCCCCACCTGACCGGCCTGCTGCGGTACCGGGACCCCGCCCGGCCCCGCACGTTCGTGCCGCGCGACATCCCGATGCCGTTCGACGCCACGGCCATGCCGGACATCGACCGCTGGGTCCGCCGCCGCGGCAGCCGCCTGCTGTTCGTCAACGGCACGGCGGACCCCTCCGTCGCCGAGCCCTTCCGCCCCGGCGGCCCCGACTCCTGGGTGCTGCACGTGCCGGGCGGGAACCACAGCGCCAAGATCGAGAACCTGCCGCCGGTGGACCGGGCGCAGGCGCGGGCGACGCTGGCGCGGTGGGCTCGCGCCTAGGCCCTGTCGTCGAATTCCCGTCGTCCGCCCGAAGGGCGGGCCGCGCGCCCGCCGCGGATGGGGGCCCCCGCTCGAGCGAAGCCGAGAGTGAGGGAGGCTGATGTCGCCGTGGGCGCGTGCTCTCGGCGGCGACGAGCTGTGTGGGCACCTCCCACGCCCTTGAGGCAGTGGGGGAGCGTGCATGGCGTCGCGCGGCCGGCGGGAATTTGACGACCGGGCCTACGGGGTGTCGCCCTCCGAGGGCCAGGCGTCGCCCCAGTTCGCGTCGCGAGCAGCCTTGTAGAGGTCGCCGTGGCGTTTGGTGATGGTGGTGCGGCGCAGGGACGGTTCGGTTTCGCAGAGGTCGAGGAGTACCTGGCCCTTGCGGATCTGGGGTTTGCGTACGACTCGGGCGGGGGCCGGAGTGGGGGCGTGGCGGGTGGCGGCGACGTAGCTGAACTTCTCGTCCTCGTAGGCGAGGGAGCCGCCCTTGATCCGGCGGTGCAGGGAGGAGCGGCTGACCCGCGCCGAGAAGTGGCACCAGTCCGTGCCTGGGACGATGGGGCAGGCGGCGCTGTGCGGGCAGGGGGCGGCGATGTGGAAGCCGGCGGCGACGAGGCGGTCGCGGGCCTCGATGACGCGGGTGTAGCCGTCGGGGGTGCCGGGTTCGACGATCACGACCGCCTGCGCTGCGGAGGCGACGGTGTCGAGGAGGGTGGTGCGGTCGGGGGCGGTGAGTTCGTTGAGGACGTAGGAGACGGTGACGAGGTCGGTGGGGTCGAGGGTGAGCGCCGAGCCGATGCGGGCTCGCTGCCAACGGGCCCGCCGCAGCACCGGGTTGGCGGCGGCGATCTCCCGGCCGATCTCCAGGGCGGGCTCGGCCCAGTCCAGCACGGTGACGCCGCGCTCGCCGGGCCAGGTGGCGGTGACGGCCCAGGTAGCGGCGCCGGTTCCGCCGCCCACGTCGATGTGGCCGACGGGGGTCCAGTCCGGCACGGCCCGTGCGAACGCCTCCAGCGCCGCGTGGACGGCCTCGAAGGTGGCGGGCATGCGGTAGGCGGCGTAGGCGGCTACGTCCGCGCGGTCGCGGAGGATCGGGGCGTGGGTGGGGGTCGCTCCGCGGTAGGCGGCGATCAGCCGGTCGACCGCCTGGGCGGCCTGGCGGGGCGGGAGGCCGTCGAGGAGGGCGGCGAGGGCGGTGCGCAGGGTTTCGGCGGCTGGGGGGACGGGGACGTTCACCCGGCGATTCTACGAGCGCGGGAGGATTCCCAGCCCGTCCGGCGTTTGAGGACGAGGCCCGTTCAGGGCCGATGCGGGGGTCCGGGGGCGGCAGCCCCCGGGGACGGGACGGGTAGGGGCGGCGGGGGCGAAAACCCTCCCCGGCCGTTACCGCCCCCGCATCGCCCGCGCCACCCTCGTCCCCGCCGCCATCCGCGGCCGGCTGTCCGCCCCCCGCCTGCGCGGATGCACCGCATTCGCCAGCAGCACCAGGAACGAGTCCGTCGCCGGATCCAGTACCAGCGACGTCCCGGTGAAGCCCGTGTGCCCGGCCGCCCCTCGCCCCGCCAGCTCCCCCATGAACCACGGCTGGTCGACCGCGAAGCCCAGACCGGGCGGGGTCAGCAGGAGTTCCACGAAGTCGGGGCCCAGGATGCGGGCGGGCCCGTACGCGCCCCCGGACAGCAGGGCACGGCAGAACACCGCGAGGTCGTGGCCGGTCGAGAACAGGCCCGCGTGCCCCGCCACCCCGCCCAGCGCCCAGGCGTTCTCGTCGTGGACGAGACCCCGCAGCATCCCCCGGTCCGCCTTGGCCCAGGGCCGCCGCTGGTCCTCCGTCGCCGCCGCGCCGGGACAGGGGCCGAAGCGGGTCGCCGTCATGCCCAGCGGACGCGTGATGCCGTCGTGGATCAGGACGTCGAGGGTGCGGCTCGTGATGCGTTCCAGGACGTGCTGGAGCAGGAGCAGATTGAGGTCGGAGTAGCAGTAGGTGCCAGGGACGCCGATCGGGGGTTCCGCGCGCAGCAGCTCCATGCGCTCCGCGTCGTCGTCGCAGTCGTAGAGGGGAAGTTCCGGCCGCAGCCCGGAGGTGTGCGTCAGCAATTGGCGGACGGTGATCCCGTGCCGCGCCGCCGCCCGGAAGTCCGGCAGATACGCCCCGACCCGCGCGTCGATGCCCAGCGTGCCGCGCTCGATCTGCTGCACCGCGGCGACGGAGGTGAACAGCTTGGTGAGGGAGGCCAGGTCGAAGGGGGTCGCCGTGGTCATCGGGACGCGGGCCTCGGGCGGCAGCTCCACGCCCTCCTCCTTGGCTTCGTCGTACGCGGCGTACCGCACCGCCCAGCCCACCGCCTCCTCGACGGCGACGTACGGCCCCCGCCCGACGATCAGCACCGCTCCGGCCGCCCAGGGGCGTGGGCCGGTGGTGAGGTCGTGGACCTCGCGGACGAGATGTCGGATCTCCTCGGGGTCGAGACCGGCCTTCTCCGGCGTGTCCCCGCGCAGTCTCGGCGCGCTCAGCTCTCTGCTCCCTCCGCATCCGCATGTCTGTCCGCACGTCTGTTCCAAGGACGGCACATTCCCATGAAGCAGGCCAGCGCCACCAGTGCCGCGGCCAGTTGGACGACGGCCATCGGGACGGCCGTGTCCTCCCCGGCGATGCCCACCAGGGGCGAGGCGACGGCGCCGATGAGGAAGGAGGACGTGCCGAGCAGCGCGGAGGCGGACCCGGCGGAGTGCTGGGTGTGCTGGAGGGCGAGGGCCTGGGTGTTGGGGAGGGTGATGCCCATCGCGGACATCAGGATGAAGAGGGCTGCGGCGACCGGTACCAGGCCCACCTCGCCGAAGACGCCGACGGACATCAGCAGCAGTGCCGTCGCGGACAGGATGACGACTCCCAGGCCCGCCCCCAGGACGCGGTCCAGGCTCACCCGCCCCACCAGCACCTTGCCGTTGATCTGGCCGACCACCACCAGGCCGACCGAGTTGAGCCCGAACAGCAGACTGAAGGTCTGCGGCGAGGCGCCGTGGATCTCCTGGATCACGAAGGGGGACGCCGAGATGTACGCGAAGAGCGCGGCGAAGGCGAAGCCACCGGCCAGCGTGTATCCGGCGAAGGCACGGTCGGCGAGCAGGCCGCGCATGGCGCGCAGGGCCTCGCCGACCCCGCCGGCGTGCCGGTCCTGAGGTGGCAGGGTCTCCGGGAGCCTCCGCCAGACGAGGCCTGCCAGCAGCACCCCGACCACGGTGAGCACGACGAACACGCCACGCCAGTCCGTCACCCGCAGGATCTGCCCGCCGATGAGCGGCGCCACGACCGGGGCGACCCCGGAGATCAGCATCAGGGTGGAGAAGAAGCGGGCCATCGCCAGCCCGTCGTACAGATCGCGTACGACCGCCCGCGCGATCACGATCGCCGCCGCGCCCGCGAGCCCCTGCGCCAGCCGGAAGGCGACCAGGAACTCGACCGTGGGGGCCAGTGCGCACAGCGCGGTGGCCACGACGTACACCGCGAGGCCCGCAAGCAGCGGGCGCCTGCGGCCCCAGCGGTCGCTCATCGGGCCGACCACCAACTGCCCCAGCGCCATGCCGGCCAGGCAGGCGGTGAGGGTGAGCTGGACGGTCGCGGCGGGCGCGTGCAGGGAGCCGGTGACCTCGGGGAGCGCCGGGAGGTACATGTCCATCGCCAGCGGGGGCGTGGCCGTCAGCCCGCCGAGGATGAAGGTGACCAGGAGGCCGGTGGTGCGCAGGGAGCGGGTGGGTGGTCGCTTCGTCGTCGGTGCCGCCGACTGCGACACGTCCGGTATCGGCTGTATCGGCCCCCCACGGTCGCCCATCTGCGCCCCTCCCTCTCCGAGTGATCCGCCCTCTATGCTCTCAGCTCGAACAGAGTGCCGAGTGTCACATGGACGAGGGGTGGGGCCGCGATGGGTGAGCAGCGCGTGCGGTGGGGGATTCTGGCTACCGGCGGGATCGCCGCCGCGTTCACCGCGGATCTCGTCGATCTGCCCCATGCCGAGGTGGTGGCCGTCGCCTCGCGCAGGCAGGAGTCCGCCGACGCGTTCGCCGAGCGGTTCGGGATCCCCCGCGCGTACGGCGACTGGAGCGCGCTCGCCGAGGACGGCGACATCGATGTCGTGTACGTCGCCACCCCGCACTCGGCGCATCGCGAGGCCGCCGGGCTGTGTCTGGAGGCCGGGCGCAACGTGCTGTGCGAGAAGGCGTTCACGATCAACGCGCGGGAGGCCGCGGAACTCGTCACGCTGGCCCGAGCGCGCGGGAGCTTCCTGATGGAAGCCATGTGGATGTACTGCAATCCGCTGATCCGGCGTCTGAAGGCCCTGGTCGACGACGGCGCGATCGGCGAGGTGCGCCATGTCCAGGCCGACTTCGGCCTTGCCGGCCCCTTCCCGCCCGCGCACCGGCTGCGCGACCCGGCGCAGGGCGGCGGCGCGCTGCTGGACCTCGGCGTGTACCCCGTCTCCTTCGCCCACCTCCTGCTCGGGGAGCCGTCGGACGTGACGGCGCGGGCGGCGCTGTCGGCGGAGGGCGTCGATCTGCAGACGGGCGCGCTGCTCTCCTGGGACAGCGGCGCGCTCGCCTCGCTGCACTGCTCCATCGTCGGCGGTACGGCGACCTCGGCGTCCGTCACCGGCTCGGGCGGCCGGATCGACGTACCGAACGGGTTCTTCTTCCCGGACCGGTTCGTGCTGCACCGGGACGGCCGTGACCCCGAGGAGTTCACGGCCGACCCGGCGGACGGGCCCCGCAACAGCCTGCGGCACGAGGCCGCCGAGGTGATGCGTGCCCTGCGGGCCGGTGAGACCGAGTCCCCGCTGGTCCCGCTGGCGGGCACGCTGGCCGTGATGCGGACGCTGGACGCGATCCGGGACCGCGTCGGGGTGCGCTACCCGGGCGAGGACCCCGTCGGCGAGGCACCGGAACTCACGCCGGCTTGAGCCCTGGCTCCCCCACCTGCGTGACGAAGGACGCGGCGGTGGAGAGCGGCGCCCCGGGCCTGGTCACGTACGGCACCGTCTTGAAGTCGGCCCGGGCGAGCCGCTGTCCCAGCGCGACGGTCACGTAGCCGCGCTGTCCGTTGTAGAACCGCAGGTGCGGGTTGGCCTTCAGGTACGTGTCCCAGTTGGCGGGCCGGTCGGCGCCGTCCCGGCCGCTGGCGATCGAGGTGGCCACGATCTCGGTGCCGAGGGTGGCGGAGTCGGGGGCGTCGAAGTCGTCCTTGATGTCGAAGCCGTAGCCGACGTGGACGTCGCCGGTGAGCACCATCAGGTTCTCGACGCCGGCGGCCTTGGCGCCGTCGAGCACCCGGCGGCGGGAGGCGCGGTAGCCGTCCCAGGCGTCCATGGACACCCGTGAGGGCGCGGTGAGGTCGAACCGGCGCTGGGAGAAGACGACCTGCTGCGGTACGACGTTCCACAGCGCCGTCGAGTCGCGCCAGCCGCCCAGCAGCCACCGCTCCTGGGTGGCGCCGGTCATCGTGCGCGCCGGGTCGTCGATCTCCGGGCCGGGGAGCTGGGCGCCGTCGCCGTAGGCCTGGTTGGAGCGGTACTGCCGGGTGTCCAGCACGTCGAACTGGGCGAGCCGGCCCCAGTGCAGGCGCCGGTAGAGCTGCATGTCGGGTCCTGCGGGGCGCTGCGGGAGGCGCAGGGGCTGGTTCTCCCAGTAGGCGCGGTAGGCGGCGGCCCGGCGCAGCAGGAACTCCTCCGGCGGGACGCTGTTCTCGGGGGTGTCGTCGGCGTAGTTGTTCTCGGTCTCGTGGTCGTCCCAGGTGACGACGAAGGGGTGTGCGGCGTGCGCGGCCCTGAGGTCGGGGTCGGACTTGAACAGGGCGTAGCGCAGCCGGTAGTCCTCCAGGGTCACCGTCTCGCGGTTGAACAGGCCGGGGAGGGTGCGGTCGGTGTAGTTGCGGTAGCCGCCGACGGAGTTGACGGCGTACTCGTACAGGTAGTCGCCGAGGTGGAGGACGACGTCCACGTCGTCCTGCGCGAGATGGCGGTACGGCGTGTAGTAGCCGTCGGTGTAGGACTGGCAGGAGACGGCGGCGAAGGTGAGGGCGCTCGGCGCGGCGCCCGGCGCCGGGGCGGTGCGGGTGCGGCCCGTCTCGCTGATCCAGGTGCCGGCGCGGAAGCGGTAGTAGAACACGCGGTCGGCGTCCAGGCCGCCGACCTCGACGTGGACGCTGTGGTGGAACTCGGGGTGGGCGATGGCCGCGCCGCGTCTGGCGATCCGGGTGAACGCCTCGTCGTGCGCCAGCTCCCAGTGCACGGTGACCTGCTGGGCGGGCAGCCCGCTGTCGGGCTGGTACGGGGCGGGTGCGAGGCGGGTCCACAGCAGGACGGAGTCGGGCAGCGGGTCCCCGGAGGCGACGCCGAGGGTGAAGGGGTCGTCGGCGATCCTGCGGGGGTCGAGCCGGGCGGCGCTCGCGGTGCCGGCGGCCGGCAGGTTCACGGCGAAGGCCAGTGCGGCGGCCGCGCCGGTCACGGTCAGGAAGCGGCGGCGGCCGATACGGCGGGCGGCGGCGCGCAGTTCGGGGCTGTGCTGGGGCGGGTCTGTCGTGATGGTCATCCGGTCCTCCCCTTGCCGATGGATGCATGAGGCATTGGAGTGGCCGGTGACGACACCCGCTTGGCGCGTACACAACACCCGGATGGCAGACAGATGAGTTCCGAATGGCGGACCGTCGCGTAGCCTGCGGCCCCATGAACGACAGGCGAACGGACACGAGGACCGCGGTGGTGACAGGTGCCGGCTCCGGCATCGGCCGTGCGGTCGCGGTGGAACTGCTGCGCGCGGGCTGGTCGGTGGCGCTCGCGGGGCGGCGCGTGGAGACGCTGGAGGAGACGGCGGCGCTGGTGCCGGACGGGGCCGCTCTCGCCGTACGGACCGACGTGTCACGGCAGGAGGACGTGACCGCCCTGTTCGCCGCGACCGTGGAGCGGTTCGGGCGGGTCGACCTGCTGTTCAACAACGCGGGGACGTTCGGTCCTGGCGGGGTGCCGGTCGAGGAGCTGCCGTACGACGCCTGGCGGCATGTGGTGGACACCAACCTCAACGGGGCGTTCCTGTGCGCGCAGGCGGCGTACCGCCAGATGAAGGAGCAGGACCCGCAGGGCGGCCGCATCATCAACAACGGCTCGATCTCCGCGCACACCCCACGCCCCCACTCGGCGCCCTACACGGCGACCAAGCACGCGCTGACCGGCCTGACCAAGGCCCTGTCCCTGGACGGCCGGCCCTACAACATCGCCGTCGGCCAGATCGACATCGGCAACGCGGCGACCGACATGACCGCACGGATGCAGACGGGCGCCCTCCAGGCCGACGGTTCGGTGGTGCCCGAGCCGGTGATGGACGTCGCCGACGTGGCGCGGACGGTGCGGCACATGGCGGAGCTCCCGCTGGAGGCGAACGTGCAGTTCGCGACCGTACTGGCGACGGCGATGCCGTACGTGGGGCGTGGCTGAGATCCGACGGCCTGTCACATCCTCCACAACCTGCACAACCGGAATATGAAGTTCCGCTGCATCAGGGCCGGTGGGCGACCTATGCTCAACTCCACCTGCACCAGAGCTTCACATTTGGAGTAGGGGTCTTCCGCAGGCCGAACCGAGGGGGGAACGGCGGCCGTTCCACGACACCGGGTTGGGGGTGGACCTCGCGTGGGACCGCGAGGTGCGCACCGGCACGTGGAACGGCTGCCATGCGGTTGCGTACGGCGGCGCTGCTCAGCGCCCCAGGATCCGGTCGACCTCGGCCATCTCCCGCGCGGTGAGCGGCCCCTTCTCGATCGCCCCCGCGTTCTGCTCGGCCTGCGCCACGGAGCGGAACCCCGGGATCGGCACGGACTGCGGGCTGCGCGCCCACAGCCAGGCCAGGGCGCCCTGGCCGAGGGTACGGCCCCCGCTGGTGAGGACCTCCTTGAGCGCGTCCACGCGGGCCACCCAGTCCGGGTCGGCGCCGGATCCGTCCTCGAAGCCCTTCAGCCACTCGGGCGGCCGGCTGCGGATGTCCCCGGCCTCCAGCGCCTGCCCGCTCCTGCGCCTCCCGGTCAGCAGGCCCATCGCCAGCGGGCTGCGGTTGATGCTCGCCAGCTTCAACTGCGCACACAGCTCGAACATCCGCGGCGCGTCCTGGAGCACATTGGCCATGTGCTGTACGGCCGCGCAGTGCTCGCCTCGCGCGAAGACGGCGGCGCGGTCCGGATCGTCGGTGCTCCACGCGTAGGCCCGGATCAGCCCTTCCCGCACGAACCCCTCGCAGGCGTCGCGCAGTTCGGCGGCGCGCTGCGGGTCGGCGTCGGACAGATGGAGCTGGTAGAGGTCGATGTGGTCGGTGTCAAGGCGCTTCAGCGAGGCGGTCAGCGCCCGGCGGACGTACTGCGGGGAATCGTCGGCGCCGGTGAGGGTGCGGGTCTCCTCGTCGAAGACGTTGCCCCACTTGGTGGCGACGACGACATCGGCGCGGCGCTTGCCGAGGGCGCGGCCGAGGACCCGCTCGCTGTGGCCGGCGCCGTAGGTGTCCGCGGTGTCGAAGAAGGTGACGCCCAGGTCGAGGGCGCGCCGGATGGCCCGTACCGACTCCTCGTCGTCGACCTTGCCCCAGCCGAGCGGCTGCCCGTCGGCGGACTGCCACTCACCGCCGATGGCCCAGCAGCCGAAGCCGAGAGCGCTTACCTCGATGCCGGTCCGTCCCAAAGTCCTCTTGGTGTCCATGAGGAGGGACGTTAGAAGTTGAAGCGCACACGAAGGCAAGCCCTCGAGCGAACTCCCTGAAAGCGATTACGCCTGACCAGTCTCGAAACGGGAGATCCGGCCGTCGTCCTCGACCTCGAAGTGCCACCGGGTGCGCATCTCGCCCCAGGTGTCGTTGCGGTAGCTGGCGAGGAGGTCACGGCCGTGGTTGGACTCGTTGTCGACCTCCATGTGGCCGTGGGAGGCGAAGATCTCCCGCTCGATCCACTCGGCGAGGTCGCGGTCGGTGCCGTCGTCGGCCATGGTCGCGCCCGGCGCCAGGATGTTCAGGAACCCCTCGCGGTCATGGGCGTTGACGGCGGTGACGAACGCGCGGACGGCGGGGTCGCTCAGTTTGGACGTCTGAATCGTCATACCGGTCAGCCTCACACCGGCCCCGGCGGTCCGCCACCCGAACGGCGGCGAGAGGAGGCCGGGCGGGTGTAGTGGGTGCGACGGTGGACACACGGAAGGGGATCTGTCCCTGCTGAGTGTTCCGCTGAGTGTTCCACCTGACCGTTCCGCTGACTGTTCCGGGAGTCGCTGTGGGTGCTGCAAATGCTGCGAGTGCTTTCGACCGACGTGATCTGGGCCTGCTGCTGCTCCGGCTGGGTGCCGGCGGGGTGCTGGCCGCGCACGGCACGCAGAAGCTGTTCGGCTGGTTCGGCGGGCACGGCCTGACGGGGACCGGCCAGTTCATGGAGTCGGTCGGCTACCGGCCCGGCAAGGCGAGCGCCACCGCGGCGGGCCTCGCGGAGGCCGGCGGCGGCACGCTGCTGGCGCTGGGCCTCGCGACCCCCGCGGCCGGTGCGGCGGCGGCCGGCGGCATGGCGGGGGCGGCAACCGTGCACGCCCCCAACGGCTTCTTCAACCAGAGCGGCGGCTACGAATACGCGGCGACCCTCGGCCTCGCCGCGACCGGCCTCGCCATCGCGGGCCCCGGCCGGCTCTCCCTCGACCACGCCCTCGGCCATGTCTTCGACCGCGGCTGGATGGTACCGACGGCCCTGGCGACGACGGCCGCGGTGACGGCCCTGGTGGTGGGCGCACGAAACCGACGGCTGGACAAGCCGGAGAAGGAGGAGGACGCGGCGGGGTTCGAGGGGCAGGAGTCGTTGTTCGGCGATTGACTTGCTCCTCGGGCTGAAGCCCGAGGATTGCGGCCTTCCCGATCGTTGCTGTGCCGCTACGCGGCACGGGGCCCGGTCGGGATTCCATGGCTTCCTGTTTCTTCGCGCTGTGCCGGGATTGCTCCCGGTCTTACCGGCGCTCCACAGGCCGATACCGCCAGTCCGGCGGCCGTCTTCACGTTGATCGCGGCATGGGTGTCCCGATCGTGGAGGGTGCCACAGGCGGCACAGGTCCATTCCCGCACGTTCAGGGGTTTGGGCCCGTCCACAGCGCCGCAGGTGGAGCAGGTCTGGGAGGTCGGCTCGAAGCGGCCGATCTTCACCAGGGTGCGGCCGTACCGCTCCGCTTTGTACGCCAGCATGCTGATGAACTGTGCCCATCCGGCGTCGTAGACGGACTTGGCCAGCTTCGTGCGGGCCAGTCCCGCCACCGACAGGTCCTCCACGGCGATCCCTTGGTTCTCGGAGATCAGTTTCGTGGAGAGCTGGTGGTGGAACTCACGGCGGGCGTCAGCAACTGTGGCGTGGGCGCGGGCGACCTTCAGGCGGGCCTTGGCCCGGTTCTTTGATCCCTTCTGTTTGCGGGACAGCTCCTTTTGGGCCTTCTTCAGCTTCTTCTCCGCGCGCCGAAGGAAGCGCGGGGAGTCGATCTTCGTGCCATCGGAGAGGACCGCGAAGTGGGTCAGGCCGAGATCGATGCCGATGGTGCGGTCGGTCTCCGGCATCCGGGTGGCGTCGGCGGCGGGGTCGGTGTCGATGACGAAGGAGGCGAAGTACCGTCCGGCCGCGTCCTTGATGACGGTGACGGAGGTGGGGGTGGCCGGCAAGGCGCGGGACCACTTCACCTTCACCGCGCCGATCTTCGGAAGGTTCAGACAGCCATGGCCGGTGATCTTCCAGCAGGCGTTGGCGGTGAACCGGATCGACTGCCGGGCGTCCTTGCGGGACTTGAAGCGCGGTGCGCCCAGCTTCGGTCCCCTGCGGGTGCCCTTGAGGGAGGCGAAGAAGTTGCGGTACGCGCTCTCGGCATCCCGCAGTGACTGCTGGAGCACCACCGCGGACACCTCACCCAGCCAGGACCGCTCCCTCGTCCGCTTCGCCTCGGTGATCAGCTTCCGGGACAGCTCTCCAGCCGTCGGGAACGGCTGCCCGGCCTTACGGGCGTGTTCACGGGCGCGGACCGCGTCGTTGAACACCACACGGGCGCACCCGAACGCCCTGGCCAGCGCAGTGCGCTGACCGGCATTCGGGTAGAGCCTGAACGCGTACCGGAGTTGCATGCCGATCAGCCTAGAAAGCTCGAACACCCGCTGCCGCCAGGAACATGTGTACGAGATGTCACCTGGGTCGTGCACTGCCCGGCTCCGCCGGAAAAACACCGCGACGCCCCGCGTCGCTCTCGAACCGGTGGGAAGCGCGGCTGGTCGTGCGCGCCGACCCGGAGGTGCGTGGAGCCCTCGTTGAAGCCGTGGAAGGGGTCGTCCACGTCCAGCCTCCAGGAACAGCCCGGAAACGGTGATGCGCCCCGCGCGACGGACCCCCCGCCCTCCCCCGTAGAGCAGACGACAGACAGACGTCCGCAGGGAGGGGAACAGACCGTGGCAGGGCACGGAGGCAGAGCCGCCAGAGGTACGGCGGCCGCGCTGGCGGCGATGGTGGCGCTCACCGCCTCACAGGCGCCAGGGGCGATCCCGGCGCGCACCGCGGCGCCGGCACCGAGGCAGACACCCGCCGAGCAGGGACCGAGCATCTCCGGCGACACCCCGTACCGCACCGAGCTGCCGCCGCTGCGGACCGGGAAACCCGACGGCGACCAGGCCACCGTCCCGGCCGAGGCGGACGCCGCGCTGCCGGCGAGCGTGTTCGCCGCGTACCGGCAGGCGGAGCGGCGGCTCGCGCGCGAGGCGCCCGGCTGCCGGCTGCGGTGGCAGTTGCTGGCGGCGATCGGGCAGGTGGAGTCCGGGCAGGCCCGGGGCGGGCGGGTGACGACGGACGGTACGACCGTGACGCCGATCCTCGGCCCACGGCTGGACGGCATGGCGTTCGCGCTGATCCGGGACACCGACGGCGGCGCCCATGACGGGGACACGGCGTACGACCGCGCGGTCGGGCCGATGCAGTTCATCCCGTCGACGTGGGCCCGCTGGGGTGCGGACGGCAACGGTGACGGGCGCACGGACCCGAACAACGTCTTCGACGCGGCCCTCGCCGCCGGGCGGTATCTCTGCGCGGGCGGGCGGGACCTGTCGGACCCGGCCGACCTGGACCGGGCGATCCTCGGCTACAACCACTCGGCGGCCTATCTGCGCACGGTCAGGGCCTGGTACGCGTACTTCCTGGACGGCCACCGGGTGGTCCCGGACAGCTCGGCCGGTCCCTCCACTCGCCCCGAACCATCAGGGTCAGCCTCGAAGCCGAAGCCGCAGTCGAAGCCCACACCGAAACCGAAACCGAAGGCAATCACCGTCGCGCCGACCCACCCCTCCACCCGTCCGACCGCCACCCCGTCGACCCCCCACCCCGGCCCCAGCCCCGAGGAGTCCGAGAACCCCCAACTCCCCCTCCCCACCCCGGATATCGACCTTCCCGGCGACGACCTGCTGTCCGACGGCGCCCTCACTCACCAGTAACAGCGCGGACTCGATGACCGCCGCCCCCTCCACAACGGCCGATACTCGACGGTAATGTCGCGCCCCGCCGGACGGAACGAAACCGGCGGGTGAGCGCGAAGGGGCCCTCATGGCGACGGACATGCCTGCGGACATGCCCGCAGAGATACCTGCGGAGATGGACGCCGCCGACGAACGGTGGCGACACATGTGGAGCCACCGCGAGCAGCTTCTCAAGGTGGCCCGGCGCAGGTCGATGAGCGCGGAGGACGCCGAGGACGCGGTGCACGAGGCCATGCTGCGCGCCGCCGAGCGCCCCGACCTGGACGACGAGCGGCTCGCGGCCTGGCTGACGACGGTCACGATGCGGCTGTGCGTCGACCGCTACCGGCAGGTCAACCGCGAGGCCCAGGTGCGCACCAGCCCGACCCTCATCGCCCCCGGCCCCGTCCCCGTCGAGGAGGCGGTGTGCGACCGGGCCGAGGCGAAGTGGCTGGCGGTGCGCAGTGGTGAACTGCCCGCGCGGCAGGCCGAGGCGCTGCGGCTGAAGTCGGAGGACCTGGACGTCGGCCAGGTCGCCGTCCGGATGGGGCTCAGTTACCGGACCGTCGAGTCGCTGCTGGCCCGGGCGCGGCGGACGCTGCGGCAGTCGCTGGCCGCGACGCTCGGGTTCGCCCTGTTCCTCATCGGGTGGGGGCGGCCGCGCGGCGGCGGCAAGGTGCAGGCCGTGGCGGTGGCCTCGACGGCGGCGACGCTGGCGGTCGCGGGGTTCGTCCTGCCGCACGCCCTCGACGGGGGCGGGGACGCGGACGGCACCAAGCCTCGGCCCGCCGTCGCCACGCCGGACGGCGCGGAGGCGTTGCGTCCGGAGGAGGGTGAGGGCCGGGGGCCGGAGGGGAACCGGCCCGCCGGGGCGACGGCGGAACGGCGAGCGACCGAGTCCCCGTCGGGTGAATCGTTCCTCCCGCTGTCCGTCCCGTCGCTGCCGAAGGTGCCGGACGTCCCGCCGGTCTCCGTGTCCCCGCTGCCGGCGCTCTCCGCACCGCAGGTCCCGCCGGTCCCCGAGGTGCCGACCGTGCCGGAGCTGCCCGAGGTCCCCGAGGCCCCCGACCTGCCCGTAGCGCCCCCGGCCGATCCGACGGACGCGGCGACGGCGGTCCCGGACGACGCCCCCACCGCCGTACCGCCCCCCGCGCTCCCCACGCCGACGGCGAGCACCCTGCCGTAGCCCCGGCCAAGCGGCCGTAAACCTCCCAAATCACCCACCCACCATCCCGCTCGAAAAAAATCCGCCACCTCGGCGACGGACGCCCCGCCCCTCCCCGTAGAGCAGATGTCGGAGCTGCTCCAGGGGCTGAAGGGTGAACCGGATGGGTGTCGAGATCTGTGTGGAAGGGCTGACCAAGTCCTTCGGCCACCAGGTCATCTGGCAGGACGTGTCACTGACGCTGCCCGCCGGGGAGGTATCGGTCATGCTCGGCCCCTCGGGCACGGGCAAGTCGGTGTTCCTCAAGACGCTCGTCGGACTGCTGAAGCCGGAGCGCGGGTCGATCACGATCCAGGGCCGGGACATCACCAAGCTGCGCGAGCACGACCTGTACGAGGTGCGCAAGCTCTTCGGCGTGCTGTTCCAGGACGGCGCGCTGTTCGGCTCGATGAACCTGTACGACAACATCGCCTTCCCGCTGCGCGAGCACACCCGTAAGTCCGAGAGCGAGATCCGGCGCATCGTGCTGGAGAAGATGGACATGGTCGGGCTGATCGGCGCGGAGGGGAAGCTGCCCGGCGAGATCTCCGGCGGGATGCGCAAGCGGGCGGGGCTGGCGCGGGCGCTCGTGCTCGACCCGGAGATCATCCTCTTCGACGAGCCCGACTCGGGCCTGGATCCGGTCCGGGTCGCCTATCTCAACCAGCTCATCGTCGACCTCAACGCCCAGATCGACGCGACCTTCCTGATCGTCACCCACGACATCGCCTCGGCCCGCCAGGTGCCGGACAACATCGGGCTGCTGTTCCGCCGTGAGCTGGTGATGTTCGGGCCGCGGGAGGAGCTGCTGACCAGCGACGAGCCCGTCGTACGGCAGTTCCTGAACGGCCGGATGCAGGGCCCGATCGGCATGGCGGAGGAGAAGGACGCCGCCCAGGTCGAGCAGGAACTGGCCGCGCTCAACGGAAGCGAGCCCGCACAGACACCCGGCAGCCAGGCCATGACTCCCCGCCTGCTGCCGGGGCCGGGCATCCCCCGGCCACCGCGCTGGGAGGCGATCGCCCGGCGCGAGGCCGCGCTGCACCACAAGGCGGTGGCCGGCGCATGAGCCTGTCACCGATCGGAGGGCTGCGGCAGTCGGGGAGCCTGTTCGCGATGGCGCTGGACGTCGTCCGGACCATCCCCAGGCGCCCCTTCCAGGCGAGGGAGTTCATCCAGCAGGCGTGGTTCGTCGCGAGTGTCACCATCCTGCCGACGGCGCTCGTCTCCATCCCCTTCGGGGCCGTCATCGCGCTGCAGATCGGCAGCCTGACCCGGCAGCTCGGCGCCCAGTCCTTCTCCGGCGCCGCCTCCGTGCTGGCCGTGCTGCGCGAGGCCTCGCCGATCGTCACGGCGCTGCTGATCGCGGGCGCGGGCGGCACGGCGATCTGCGCGGACCTGGGCGCCCGGAAGATCCGGGACGAGATCGACGCGATGCAGGTGCTGGGCATCGACCCCATCCACCGCCTCGTCGTCCCGCGCGTGCTGGCGTCGATGCTGGTGGCGGTGCTGCTCAACGGCCTGGTATCGGTGGTCGGCGTGGCGGGCGGCTATTTCTTCAACGTCGTCCTCCAGAACGGCACCCCGGGCGCCTACCTCGCCTCCTTCACCACCCTCGCCCAGCTCTCCGACCTGTGGGCGGCCGAGGTCAAGGCACTCGTGTTCGGCGCGATCGCCGGGATCGTCGCCTCGTACAAGGGACTCACGGCGAAAGGCGGGCCGAAGGGTGTGGGCGACGCGGTGAACCAGTCGGTGGTGATCACCTTCATGTTGCTGTTCGTGACCAACTTCGTGATGACCGCGGTGTACTTCCAGGTCGTCCCGCAGAGGGGTTAGCCGATGCGACGACTTCTCCAGCGACCACTGCACTCCCTCGAAGCGCTGGGCACTCAACTCTCCTTCTACGGCCGCTCGTTGGCGTGGACGGGCCGCACCCTGCGCCGCTACAAGAAGGAGATCCTGCGGCTGCTCGCCGAGGTGAGCTTCGGCCGCGGCGCACTCGCCGTCGTCGGCGGCACGGTGGGCGTGATCGCCTTCCTGTCCTTCTTCACGGGCACGGAGGTCGGCCTCCAGGGCTACGCGGCCCTCAACCAGCTCGGCACCTCCAACTTCGTCGCCTTCCTCTCGGCGTACTTCAACACCCGCGAGATCGCCCCGCTGGTGGCCGGGCTGGCCCTCTCCGCGACCGTCGGCGCCGGTTTCACCGCCCAGCTCGGCGCGATGCGGATCAGCGAGGAGACCGACGCCCTCGAAGTCATGGGTGTGCCCTCGCTGCCGTTCCTGGTGACGACGCGGATGATCGCCGGGTTCGTGGCCGTGATCCCGCTGTACGTGATCGGCCTGCTGTCGTCGTATCTCGCAGCCCGCACCATCACCACCGGCTACTACGGCCAGTCGGCCGGCACCTACGACCACTACTTCCAGCAGTACCTGCCCCCGGTCGACGTGCTGTGGTCCTTCGGCAAGGTGCTCGTCTTCGCCGTCCTGATCATCCTGGTGCACTGCTTCTACGGCTACTACGCGAGCGGCGGCCCGGCGGGCGTCGGCGTCGCGGTGGGCCGTGCGGTGCGGACCTCGATCGTGGCGATCAACGTCCTGGACTTCTTCCTGTCGTTGGCGATCTGGGGCGCCAACACGACCGTACGGATAGCGGGGTGAGCCGCCGTATGAGAGTGCTGAGACTGCGGTTGTACGGCGTCGTGTTCCTGGCCGTGCTCGCGCTGCTGCTGTCGTTGTCCGTGGCCGTCTACCAGCAGGCGTTCACGCCGGTGGTGCGGATCACTCTGGAGGCCGACAGCCTCGGCAACCAGCTCGACCCGCGCGCCGACGTCAAGCTGCGCGGGCTGCTGGTCGGCGAGGTGCGCGAGGTGCACGCCGACGGGACGAAGGCGCGCCTCGACATCGCGCTCAAGCCGGAGCACGTCGCGTACATCCCGTCGGACGTGCACGCGCGGCTGCTGCCCAAGACGCTGTTCGGCGAGAAGTACGTCGACCTGGTGCCGCCCGGCCGCTCGTCGGCCCGCCCGATCCGCGCCGGTGACGTCATCACCCAGGACCGCACCCGCGTCGGCATCGAGGTGCAGCAGCTCCTGAACGACCTGATGCCCCTGCTGCGCACCGTCCAGCCCGGCAAGCTCAACGCCACCCTGTCCGCGTTCGCCACCGCCCTCGACGGCCGCGGCGACCGCATCGGCGACAACCTCACCCGCCTGGAGGCCTACCTGCGCCGCCTCAACCCCCACCTGCCGTCCCTCACCGAGGACATCGCCCGCTTCGCCGAGGTCGCCGAGATCTACGGCGACGCGGCGCCCGACCTGATGGACATCCTGCGCAACTCGGTCACCACCAGCCGCACGCTCGTCGAGCAGAAGGACCGGCTGGCGGCGGCGCTGAAGACCACGGCGACCGTGGCCGGCACGGCCGAGGACTTCCTCGACGTCAACGGCGACCGGCTGATCACACTCGGCCAGGTCTCCCGCCCGACACTGGAGCTGTTCGCCCGCTACTCCCCCGAGTACCCCTGTCTGCTGGCCGGTCTGGTCCGGCAGGAGAAGGCCTCGGAGGAGGCGTTCCGGGGCGGAAAGATGCACATCACGCTGGAGGTCGTACGGCCGCAGGGGGCGTACGAGCCGGGCGAGGAGCCGCGTTACGGCGAGCGGTCGGGGCCGAACTGCCACGGTCTGCCGCACCCCCGGGTGCCGGCGCCGGGCGCTCATCTCGACGACGGTTCCAAGAAGCCGGGTTCGTCCTCGGACGGCGGCCCGCTCGGCGTCTCCGCCACCCGGGGCGAGCAGCGGGCGGTCGGCTCGCTCGTGGCCCCGGTCCTCGGGGTGCCGGCCGACCAGGTGCCGCCGGTCACGACCCTGCTGTTCGGGCCGCTGGCGCGCGGAACGGCGGTGAGTGTGGCATGAGGACTACGGGAGGAGCCCGGCAGACCGCCGCCCCGCTGATCAAGTTCAGCGTCTTCGCGCTGGTGACGATCCTGGCGACGGCCCTGCTCGCGGCCACCATCGTGAACATCTCCTTCACCCCGAAGGACACCTACCGCGCCGTCTTCAGCGACGTCACCGGCCTGGAGGAGGGCGACGACATCCGGGTGGCCGGGGTGCGGGTCGGCGAGGTCGAGGGCATCCAGATCAAGGACCGCACGCTGGCCGAGGTCACCTTCACGGTCGTCCGGAACCGGCCCCTGCTGACCAGTACGGGCGCGGTCATCCGGTACCGCAACCTGGTCGGCCAGCGGTACATCGCGCTGGCGGAGGGCGCGGGCGACGGCACCCGGATGCGCCCCGGGTCGACGATCCCGCGGTCGCGCACCCAGCCGGCGCTGGACCTCAACGCCCTGCTGAACGGCTTCAAGCCGCTCTTCGCCGCGCTCAGCCCGAAGGACGTCAACCAGCTCGCCACCGAGATCATCAAGACCCTCCAGGGCGAGGGCGGCACGGTCAACAGCCTCCTCGTGCACACGGCATCCCTCACCTCCACGCTGGCCGGCCGCGACAAGCTGATCGGCTCGGTGATCGACAACCTCAACACGGTGCTGGGCACGCTGGACAAGCGCGGCGCCCGCTTCTCCGGCCTGCTCAAGCAGTTGCGCCGGGTCATCTCGGGCCTCGCCGCCGACCGCAAGCCCATCGGGGAGTCGCTGGTGAGCATCGGCGATCTGACGGAGGCGACCTCGGGCCTGCTGAAGGACGCGCGCCCGCCGCTCAAGGACGACATCGCCGAGCTGACCGAGCTCACCGGAACGCTGAACGACAACGAGAAGACCGTGGAGGGCGTGCTGAAGCGGCTGCCGAACAAGCTGGGCGAGCTGACGGGAACGGCGTCCTACGGCTCGTGGTTCAACTTCTACCTGTGTGACTTCGACGGCCGGATCGTGCTGCCGAAGACGAAGACCCGGTCGCAGCAGGTGCTCACGCCCGATCTGCATGTGGCGAGGGCGAGGTGCGGGGCATGAGCAGCCGTAAGCACCGGCCGGAGCCGCTGATCAAGGTGCGGGTGGAGCCCCCGCGCATACGGCTCCCACGCCTCCGCCGTCCGCACCTCTCCCCCTTCCGCGAGCGCAACCCCGTCGTCATCGGCGCCGTCGGCCTCACCGTGCTGGCGCTGCTGACGGTGGCCGCCTTCAACGCCGACCGCCTGCCGGTCATCGGCGACGGCGAGACGTACAGCGCGGCCTTCGCGGAGGCGGGCGGTCTCAAGCCCGGCGACGAGGTGCGGATCGCCGGGGTCAAGGTCGGCAAGGTGCAGGAGGTCGACCTGGACGGCGACCACGTGAAGGTCACCTTCAAGATCAAGGGTGAGCCTGCCTTCGGCGCCGAGACCGGCGCGTCGATCCGGGTCAAGACGATCCTGGGCGCGAAGTACATGGCCCTGCACCCGAAGGGCCGGGGCCAGTTGGCGCCCGGCAGCGAGATCCCGCTCCGGCGCACCACCCCGGCGTACGACGTCGTCCAGGCCTTCAGCGACCTGACCACCACGACGGAGAAGGTCGACACCGACCGCGTGGCGAAGGCCCTGGACACGATCTCCGCCACCTTCGAGGACTCCCCCGCGGAGGTACGCGAGTCCATCAAGGGCCTGTCGCAGATCTCCCGGACGGTGGCCTCCCGCGACAAGGCGCTGCGCGAGCTGCTCGACCACGCGAACGGTGTCACGGGCGTCCTGGCGGAGCGCTCTTCGGACTTCACCGCCCTGGTCAAGGACGGCGACAAGCTGTTCAAGGAGATCAGCGCGCGGCGCGAGGCGATCCACAAGCTGCTGAAGAGCTCCGCCGCGCTCGGCATCCAGCTCTCCGGTCTGGTCCAGGACAACGAAAAGGAGATCGGCCCCGCGCTCAAGGGCCTCAACCGCGTGGTGGACATGCTCGAGCGGAACCAGTCCAGCCTGGACCGGAGCATCAAGCTCATGGCCCCTTATGTCCGGCTCTTCACCAACACCCTCGGCAACGGCCGCTGGTTCGACTCCTACGTCCAGAACCTGGTCGCGGCTCCGGTGGTGCCGCGGGCGCAGTCGGGAGGTGGTGCCCAGTGAGCAGCCGTTGGAAGAAGCGCGCGGCCCTGCTGACCGCCCTGACCCTGGTCGCCGCGCTCACATACGTCCTGTGGCCGCGCCCCGAGCCGGTCCGGGTCACGGCGTACTTCCCGCGCACGGTCGGCATCTACCCCGGTTCGGACGTCCGCGTGCTGGGCGTGCGGATCGGCGAGGTCAAGGAGATCACGCCCGAGGGCGGCCGGGTGCGGGTGGAGCTGGAGTACGACGCGGACCGCAGGGTCCCGGCGGACGCGCAGGCGGCGATCATCAACTCATCGGTGGTCAGCGACCGTTATGTGCAACTGCTGCCGGTGTACCGGGGCAGCGGCCCGGCGCTGCGTACCGGCGACGAGATCCCCGAGTCGCGCACGGCCGTACCCGTCGAGCTGGACCGTGTCTTCGACAGCCTCCACACCACGGCCGAGGCGCTCGGCCCGGACGGCGCCAACAAGGACGGCGCCCTGTCCCGGCTGCTGGGCGTCAGCGCGGACAACCTGGACGGCCAGGGCAGGAACCTGCACCGGACGATCGAGGACCTGTCGGCGGCGGTGACGACCTTGTCCGACGGCCGCACGGACCTGTTCGGCACGGTCCGCAACCTCCAGGTGTTCACGGCGGCGCTGGCGGCGGACGACAAGAGCGTGCGGTCGTTCAACACCAGCCTGGCGAAGGTGGCCGGTCAACTCGCCGCCGAGCGCAAGGACTTGGCGGCGGCGCTGAAGAACCTGGGCACGGCGCTGGGCGATGTGTCGGCCTTCGTGAAGAACAACAAGAAGTCGCTGACCTCGAACGTGGAGGGCCTCAGCAAGGTGACCAAGGTGCTCGTCACGCAGCGCGCGGCGCTGGAGGAGCTGCTGGAGGTGGCCCCCACGGGCATGTCGAACCTCAACAACGCCTACAACCCGTCGGCCGGCACCCTCGACACCCGCAACAACGCCGACCAGGCACAGGATCCGGCGTCCCTGCTGTGCTCGATCCTGCGGACGACCGGGGAGCGGACCGACTGCCGGGACCTGAACGAGCTGTTCGACTCCCTGCCCGAGGTACCCCAGGGACCGGCGGTCACCGGCACGGTCGACCGCACCCTCGGCGGAATCCTGGGGGCGAGCGCATGAGGCGGGTGCTGCGCAAGGGCGGGGTGGTCGCATGGGCGGCGGTCGGTTCGCTGTTCCTCTCCGGCTGCGAGTTCAACGGCTGGTACGACGTCCAGTTGCCGGGCGGCGCGGCGGCGGACGGCAATGCGTACCACGTCACGGTCGAGTTCCGGGACGTACTGGACCTGGTCCCGCAGTCGTCGGTGAAGGTCAACAACGTCACCGTCGGCGCGGTCGAGAAGGTCGAGCTGGACGGCTGGCACGCGCGCGTACGGCTGCGGGTGGCCGACTCGGTGAAGCTACCGGCCAACGCGATCGCCGAGCTGCGGCAGACCAGCATGCTCGGCGAGAAGTACGTGGCGCTGTCGAGGCCGACGGACACGGAGCCGGTCGGCCGACTGGACGACGGCGATGTGATCCCCCTGTCCCGCAGCGGCCGCAACCCGGAGGTCGAGGAGGTGCTGTCCGCGCTGTCGGCCCTGCTCAACGGCGGCGGGGTGGCCCAGCTCAAGACGATCACCGTGGAGCTGAACAAGGCGCTGGAGGGGCGGGAGAACCGGGTCAAGTCGCTGCTGAAGGAGCTGGATGTCTTCCTGGGCGGCCTGGACAAGCAGAAGCAGGACATCGTCCGGGCGCTGAAGGCCGTCGACCGACTCGCCAAGCGCCTGGGCAAGGAGAAGGAAACCATCGCCGAGGCGGTGGAGGAGATGCCACCGGCGCTCAAGGTCCTGGCCGACCAGCGCCGCGACCTGACGCGCATGCTCACCGCCCTGTCGAAACTCGGCAAGACGGGCACCAAGGTGGTCAACGCCTCGCACGACGACACGGTCGCGAACCTGAAGCGGCTCCGCCCGATCCTGCAACAGCTCAACAAGGCGGGCGACGACCTGCCCAACTCCCTTGAACTGCTGACGACTTACCCCTTCCCTCGCAACGCGGTGGACGCGATCAAGGGCGACTATGTGAACCTCCACATCACCGCGGACCTCGATCTGGCGGGGATCTACGGCAACTTGACGGAGGAGCCGGGCGGCGACGGCGGGGACGGGGACCCGGACGGGCCGCCGGAGCTTCCCTCACCCCCCGACCTGCCGGACGTACCGGACCTCCCGGAGGTGCCGGGCGTGCCGACGCCCACGGCGCTGCCGGACGGCCCGAGCGCGCCGTCGTCACCTTCGGCCCCCTCCGGGGGCGGCGGAGACCTGCTGTGCCCGCCGGTGTGCACGGCCGCCGCGTACACGGCCGGGAACAACTGGCCGCCCCAGGGGATCAACCTCGAACTCGCCGAGCTGCTGCTGAAGGGGGTCCAGCCGTGATCACCCGTACGGTCAAGTTCCAACTGCTGGCCTTCACCACCATCACCGCAGTAGGGGTGTCATACGTAGGCGCCGAGTACACGGGCCTGGTGGACGAAATCCTGGACCGCGGCTACACGGTCCGCGCGGACTTCCCCGACTCCGGGGGCGTCTTCCCTGGCGCCGAGGTGACGTATCGCGGGGTGCCGGTGGGAAAGGTGGGCGCGCTGCACCTGACGGGCAAGGGCGGCGTGTCGATCGCCCTGGACATCGAGGACGGGGCGCCCGGCATCCCCGCGGACACCCTGGCCGTGGTGGCTAACCGCTCGGCGGTGGGCGAGCAGTACGTGGACCTGCAGCCGCGCACGGCCGACGGCCCCTACCTGCTGGACGGCAGTGACATCCCGCGCCGCAACACCCGCGTACCGCTGCCGACGACGGACATGGTCCTCAGCCTGGACCGCCTGGTGAACTCGGTCGGCAAGAAGGACCTCCGGGTGACGATCGACGAGCTGGGCGAGGCCTTCGCCGGAACCGGCCCGAACTTGAGCCGCCTGGTGGACTCGGGAAACGACCTGGTCGAGTCGGCGTCCGACGCGCTGCCGGAGACGATCGCGCTGATCGAGGACTCGAGGAAGGTGTTGAAGACACAGGCGGACCAGGGATCGTCGATCAAGTCGTTCGCGAGCGATCTGGCTGCTCTCACCGCCCAGTTGAAGGCGAGTGACGGGGACCTGCGCAAGCTGATCGGCAACGCGAGGCCGGCGGCACAGGAAGTGAACTCACTGCTCAAGTCCGTGGACCCCGACCTGTCGGTCCTACTGTCGAACCTGATCAGCGGCGGCCAGGTGACGCTGGCGAGGCTGCCCGGCGTGGAACAGGCCCTGGTCACCTTCCCGGTGATGGTGGCGGGCAGCTACACGGTCGTACCGGGCGACGGCACGACCCACTTCGGCATGGTGCTGAACGCCGACGACCCGCCGGCGTGCAAACAGGGCTACGGCACGCCCCGCCGCGACCCGTCGGACACGAGCACGCGCGAGCCGAACACACAGGCCCGCTGCACGCTGCCGCGCGGGAGCGAGTCGTCGGTGCGGGGCGCGCAGAACGCGCCGGGCGCGTCGGCGCCGGACGGCGGCGCGGACCGCGCGGCCTACGTCACCCCGTACGACCCGGAGACGGGCACCACCACCGGCCCGGAGGGAACGCCCGTCCGGATCGGCTCGACGGGCGGCCAGCGAACCGTATTCGGAAAGGAGTCGTGGCAATGGCTACTCGTTGGCCCGATGGCATGAGAAGAGTTCTGTCGGTGGGGTTGGCGACGGCGACGGTCGTCACCACCGCGCTCACGATCTGGCTGGCCTTCGTCGTCCTGGACCAGCGCGAGACGGACCAGCGCCGCCAGGAAGTCCTGGCAGCAGCCCGCCAGTCAGCCCTGAACTTCACGTCCCTCGACTACCGCCACTACGACCGCGACAGCGCGAACGTCCTGTCGGGCGCGACCGGCGACTTCAAAAAGCAGTTCGCGGCGCAGACGAAGCAGTTGACGGAGCTGGTGGCCCAGAACAAGTCGGTCTCCGAGGGCCAGGTCCTGGAGGCGGGCATCGTCCGCTCCGACGAGAACTCCGCGCGCGTCCTGGTGGTGGCCGACAGCAAGGTGACGAACACGGCCGTGCCCAAGGGCGAGGCGCGCACGTACCGCCTCCAACTGGACCTGGTCCACAAGGACGGCCGCTGGCTGACGTCGGACGTCGAGTTCGTCGGCTGACAAGCACGAGTGAGGAGTACGAGGACCATGCCGAAGACGACCGCCACTCGGCGCACGATGACGGCGGCAGCCCGCGCGGCGGCCAAGCGAGCGGAACGCGGCCACCGCGAACGGGACTCGGCAGTCACCGTCGCGGGCCGCACCGTGCTGATCGAGGCCCCGAAGAACGGCTGGGAGGACCCGCCGGAGCCGTCATCAGAGGCTTTCGAGAAAGACGACGCCCTACCGAAGGACCTCCCTAAGGACCTCCCAGGCACGCCCGTCCGCCGAAGGCCGCCGCTCCCGGCACTGCTCGGCATCCTGCTCGTGGCGACCTTGATCGCAGCGGCCGTACTCGGATGGCACTCCTGGAACGCCCACCGCACGGAGACCGCCCGCACGGAGGCCCTGGCGGCGGCCCGGAAGGCGGCACCCCACGTCCTCTCCTACGACTACCGCCACTTGGACAAGGACTTCGCGAGAGCCCGTACCCACCTGACGGGCGGCTTCCGCGAGGAATACGGGAAGACGACAAAGACCGTGGTCGCCCCCACGGCCCAGAAGTACCGGGGCGTGGTCAAGGCAACGGTCGCCGCCCCGGCCTCCGGCGGAACCCCGGCGGCCTCCGTCGTCTCGGCCTCCCCGGACAAGGTCGTGGTCCTGCTTTTCATCAACCAGGTGACCGAGAGCACGCAGGTTTCGGTGCCGCGGGTGGATCTGAACCGGGTGCGGATGACGATGTCCGACACGGACGGCGGCTGGAAGGTGAGCGCGGTGGACGCGCTCTGAGTAGAGGCTGCCCGAGGTATTGACCGGTCAATTGGCCAATTGTACTGTCCAAATGTGTCCGCACCCCTTTACGTGCAGATCAGGCGAGAGCTGGAAGCCAGAATCCGGTCCGGTGACCTGGCCGCCGGTGCACGCCTGCCGACCGAGATGGATCTTTCCGCGGAGTACGGCGTCAGCCGGGCCACAGCCCAACGGGTCCTCAACGACCTGGCCGAGGCGGGGCTGGCGATCCGGCGGCGGCGTCACGGAACGTTTGTCGCGGACGTGAGGCGGCAGATCAATCTGCTCGGCTTCGTCACTCCGGAGGTGGCCGCGAAGGGCACTCCGGGCCGACACGAGGTCGTGTCCGCACGGATCGTCAGGGCCGCCGACGCCGTCCTGGCGCTCCCCGGTGCCGCCGCCGACACGGCCGTGGTGGAACTGGTCCGCCGGAAGCTGGACGTACGCGAGGAGCCGCAGTCCGTCGAACGGCATGTCGTTCTCTTCGCGGCAGCTCCCGATCTGCTGAACGAGGACCTCGAAGACCTCGTCACCCTGCCGTATCTGCGGCGCACAGGAGTACCGGTCGACTCGATCCGCCTCTACCTCGACCCGGTGAGCCTCGACGAGTACGACGCCGCGTTGCTGCACAGCGAGGTCGGAACGCCTGCGCTGATGAGGCGCAGGGAGTTGCGTACCGACGACGCAAGCGCCGTCGAGGTGGTGACGACCCTGGTCCGCCCGGGAACCGCCGAGTTCTTCCTGGAGCTTCCCGTCCCCGCCCCATGAGAAGGAGCCCGGAACAATGAAGATCATCATTGTCGGTGCCGGCGCGCTGGGCGTGAGCGTCGCGAGGCAGCTCGCTCTGGCGGGCGAGGACGTCGTCCTGCTCGATCAGCGGGGAGCCGGCACCGGTACGTCCTCGACCACCTTCGCCTGGATCAATTCGTACCGCAGGCTCGACCCGGACTACCACCGGCTGGGCGTTGCGGGGATGGAGGAGCACGGCAGGCTGGCCGGGCAACTCGGGGGCACGCGGTCGTACTTCCCCAGCGGGGCGCTGCAGTGGGCGGACTCCTCGAGCGAGCAATGGCTCGCCGACAACGTGGAACGGCTGCGGGCCCTCGGCTACCCGGCCCGCTTCGTCACGCCTGACGAGGCGACGCGGTTCGCGGGCGACCTGCGGATCCCCTCGGCCATCACGTCCATCGCGCACTTTCCCAGCGAGGGATACGTGCTGCCGGACCTCTTCGTCGGCAACCTGCTGGCCGACGCCGAGCGGCACGGAGCCACGTACGCGATCGGCCGAGTCGTGGCCGTCGCGGACAAGCCTGACGCAGTGTCCGTCACCCTGGCCGGAGGCAAAGTCCTCAGGGGCGATCGAGTGGTCCTGGCGGCAGGCCGTTGGTCGGAGCGTCTGGCCGCCCGGGCCGGGATCGACGTTCCGATGGTGACGGGGACCGGCCGTGGATCGCCGACCGTCGGTCTGCTCGGCTACGCCAGGTCCCCGGAACTCGACCTGCGCTGTGTGATCCACAGCCCCGGGCTCAACCTCCGGCCCTCGGCCGGCGGGCACGCGGTCCTGCAAGCCCTCGATCTGAACGCGCACGTCGATCCGGACAACCCTCCGTCCCCGGACGGAAACCTCGCACGTACCCTCGCGCAGCGGTTCTCCGCGGTGCTGCCCGACCCGGGCGAGCGACCGCGGATCGGCCTCCGTGTCGGTCTGCGATCACTGCCCGTGGACGGGCACACCATCGCCGGCTACCCGTCCGGGCAATCCCGCGTCTACTGTCTCGTCTCGCACAGCGGGATCACCTTGGCGCCGATTCTGGGACGCCTGGTCGCGACCGAGATCGCGACCGATCAGGAGCAGGACCTCCTCCGGGCTTTCCGGCCCACACGATTCACCGGCACCCGGCGCTCGGACACGGAGGTGGCACAACACGCCACCAGGCTGGGTGAGCAGTAGCTCACCGCTCCGACCGTCCTGTCAGACCGGCACGGCTTCCCGTGCCGGTCCCTCCTGCGGGCTGTCGACGACCAGCAACCGCATGCGGCCGTCGGGCTCCCATACGACCGGCCCGCCCGGCTCGAGGCCGAGGAGGCGGACCACCCAGCGGAGACGCAGGCGAGCGAGGGAATCGATCAGGTCCAGGGGCTGACCGCCGTGAAGGAACTGTCGGCGCGGAAAGTGGCGTTGTCCTGGTAGCGGTCGATGCGCAGCTCGTAGAAGTAGTGGCGGAGATAGCGGCCGGGGTAGTTGTACGACTCCAGGCTGACCGAGCCGACGGTCGCGCCCGGACGCGCGCAGTACGTGGCGTCCTTGTTGAAGAGCGTCGTGCCGTTGCTCACGTCGAAGCGGACCCGGAAGTCCCAGTGGCGCAGATAGCGGCCGGACGAGTCACGGAACGAGTAGCACTTGGAGTCGGCCAGCCCGGGGACGATGGTGAAGGTGGCGCTCTGCTTGACCGCCGTTGCGCTGGAGGACGTCACCGGGTCGAGGTAGCCGCGGCCGTCCG
The DNA here is from genome assembly GCF_049974585.1 of Streptomyces sp. UG1. Lineage (NCBI taxonomy): Bacteria > Bacillati > Actinomycetota > Actinomycetes > Kitasatosporales > Streptomycetaceae > Streptomyces > Streptomyces sp. UG1. The sequence continues at coordinate 144,711 of NZ_JBNGGG010000030.1, forward strand.
AGCGCACGACGGCGTAGCGGCCGGGGAAGTTGGCCGATCGGAGCGAGCGGGTGGCGTTGGCCGGTAGGGCCGTGCCGGTGGTGACCGGGTCGATGCCGCTCAGGGTGGGGACGACCTTCTCGATCAGGTCGTCCGAGGTGAACTCCAGCTTGTCGATGGTGGTTTCGCGGTGGGTGCCGTCACCGCCGGGGATGGCGAATCGGTGGTAGGCGATGTACCAGTCGTCGGTGTTCGGCACCTGGACGACGGAGTGGTGGCCGGTCCCCTTGATGCCGAGCGAGAGGTCCTTCTCCAGGATCACGCCCCGCTTGGTCCAGGTGGACGGCGGGAACGTCTCCATCTATGGGGACCACAACGTTCCCCAGCAGCACTGGGCCCTCACTCCGACCGGCGACGGCTACTACTACCTCACCAACCGGTTCAGCGGACTGTCGCTCAACGTCGACGCAGGCTCGACCGCCGACGGGGCCAACATCAACCAGTTCACCTACGACCGCGCGCCTGAGAAGCAGTGGCAGATCATCGCCCTCTGACGGTCCCGACCACGGAGAGCGGTGCGGATACGCCCGCTCCCGCCACTTCGCTGCGGCATGGGAAGACTGCGTCTCGGAACTGTCGGGCGCATTCGACCGGTGCGTAGATCGCCGCGAACAGGACGGCCCGGCAGGCAGACGGGCGGCAAGACCGGTTGGCGCAACCCTACGAATGCGATAGCGGTCTCGATGCCGACCTGCCGTTCGGCGCAGGTCGGTAGGTGCGGTCAGGTCCGCGCACCGTAGAGCGCGGTGAGTTCGGTGGCCACGGCGGCGAGTTCGGCGCGGGCCTCGGGCGGGTCGAGGACCTCGACAGCGGCGCCCAGGGAGAGCAGGCCGCGTACGTCGGGAAGTTCGCGGAAGGCGAGTTCGGCGCGGGCCCAGCCGTCATCCGTGGGGTGGGGCGGGGCGACGAGCTGGGAGGCGAACAGGCGCTGGAAGATCTCCAGTTGCGCGCGGCGTACGCGGCAGCGGACCCGGATGCCGTCCGGCAGGCTCTCGAAGCGTTCGCGCAGCAGGGCCCAGACGGTGGCCAGGTTCTGGCCGGGACGGCGGTGGACGGGTTCGTCGGTGACCTCGGCGGCCATGACGCGGTCGGCGCGGAACAGCCGGGGCTCACCGTCCCGGTCGGCGACCAGGTACCAGACGCCTGCCTTGCTGACCAGCCCGTACGGGTCGACGGTGTGGCTGCGCGGCTCGCGGGCGTCGCTGCTGCGGTAGGTCAGCCGGAGCCGGCAGTCGGTGAAGGCGGCGTGCTGGAGCTCTGCGAGATGGGCGTCGGAGGCCGTTTCGATGCCGTGCATCCAGCGGACGGGGTCGACGAGGACGCGCTCGCTGGTGCGCTCGGCCTCGCCGCGGTGCGGGGCGGGCAGCGCGGCCATGACCTTGCGCAGCGCGGTGCGGATCGCCTCGCCGAGGCCGAGGGCGTCGTGCGTGCCCTCGGTGGCGAGGACGAACAGGGCGCGTGCCTCGTCGTTGGTCAGCCCGGTGACGTCGGTGCGGTAGCCGGGCAGCAGCCGGACGCCGCCGCTGCGTCCGCGCTCCGTCCACACCGGGACCCCGGCGGCGGACAGCGCTTCGACGTCGCGGTAGACGGTGCGGACGGAGACCTCCAGGTGGTCGGCGAGTTCGACGTGGGAGATCCGTTCGCGGGTCTGCAGGAGCAGCAGGATGGACAGCAGTCGGTCGGCTTTCACACGAGTGAGCGTAAATCCTGACGTCGGGTGTCACGTATGGGTGGAATGCTCACTGCCACCCACCTGACCTCGCACCATGGGGAGACAGGCGCACGCCATGACAGTCACACTTCTGACCGACACCACCACGGGAACCGTCCGCGGATCCGTACTCCCGCACGGAGGTCGACTCTTCGCCGGTATCCCCTTCGCCGCACCCCCGGTGGGGGAGTTGCGGTTCCGCCCGCCCCAGCCGCCCCGGCCGTGGCAGGGCGTCCGCCAGGCCGACAGCTTCGCACCGGCGCCCGCCCAGGGCGCGTCATCCCTGGTGCCGGGGGCGAGCCGGACGTCCACCTTCCCCGCCTTCCCCACGGCGGAAATCCGGGAGACGTCCGAGGACTGCCTGTATCTCAACGTCTGGACGCCCACGACGACGGCCGAGGACGCCCTCCGCCCCGTCATCGTGTGGATCTACGGCGGCGGATACGACGCCGGCTCCGCCGCACCCCCGTACAGCGACGGGGCCACGCTCGCCCGGCAGACCGGCGCGGTCGTCGTCACCGCCAACTACCGCCTGGGAGCACTCGGTTTCCTGCACCTGGCCGACCTCGGCAGCCAGTGGGCCGGGTCGACCAATCTCGCCCTGCAGGACCAGATGGCCGCACTGAGCTGGGTACGGGACAACATCGCCTCCTTCGGCGGTGACCCCGGCAACATCACCGTGGCCGGGCAGTCCGCCGGTGCCTTCTCCATCGGAGCCCTGCTGGCCGCACCCGCAGCAGCCGGCCTCTTCCACAAGGCGATCCTGCAGAGCGGCAGTACGTCCCGGATCTTCGACCGGGCCACCGCCACCACCATGGCCGAGGACCTGATCAGCGCACTCCGCCTCGACAGCCCCGAGGACCTGCTCACCGTCGCCTGCCAGCGGATCCTGGACGTGCAGAGCACCGTCGTCACCGGCGACATCGGGCAGCGCAACCTGCCCGGCGGCCGTTCCTGGGGTGCCGTACTCGACGGCAGCGTGCTGCCCGTCGCCCCGCAGCAGGCCGTCGCCGACGGCGCCGCCGCCGACATCGGAGATGCGGCGCGCCGGTGTCACGGAACCTGAGAAGTTCCTCGACGCCTACCGGAGCCGCACCGCCGACCCCGACGACCTGTCAGCCCTGCGCAGCGCCTTCCTCACCGACGCCCTCTACCGGATCCCGGCCACGCGTCTGGCTCAGGCCCAGGCAGGGGCCGGAGGCCGCGCCTACCACTACCTCCTCGTCGACGAACCGTGCGGACCGGCCATGGGAGCCTTCCACGGCGCCGACCTGCTCCACGTCTTCGACAAACTCGCCCTCGTCGGCGCCGACACCCCCGAACACCTCACCGCCCGTGACACCCTCGTCGGCGCCTGGGGCGCCTTCGCCGCCACCGGCGACCCGGGCTGGCCGCCGTACGCCCCGGAAGCCGCGGGCAACTCCCGGGCCATCGGCGGCTCCCCGGCCGATGCCGACGGGATGATCACCGAACCCCCGGCCGACGACGTCACCGCGCTCTGGCCCGCCCGGCCGTCCTGACGCACCCGGGAGCGAGAGCGACCGGCCGGCTTTACGGAAACGCCGTGGGAACCCTGACGCTGGATGTCACGTATGGCGCGGAATGCCGTCTGCCGTCCGAAGATCGCGCGAGCGAGACTCTTCCGAGCAGCAGAGCACCATGTCATTACGGCGGCCAGGATCTGCATGGTCTGCGACCGGACCCGTGCCTCCAACCGTCTGCGCGGGCTGCTGGCCGGCATCCTCCCCGCCCTGGAGCGTGGGTGGCTTCGCGGCCGCGGAGCCCGCTGGTCAGCCGTGCTCGCCCGGACCGCAGTGGAAGCCGTCGGCCGGCGGCACACCGCGGTTCCCGGTGAGCAGGCCGCCGCCCGGCTGGCCCAGGCTCTCGCGCTGGAGCTGCTCGGCCTCGACCGTGGCTCGCGAGGACCGTGGCCACTGGCTCGATGCGCCTTCGGCGGGTGCCGGCCCGCTCCTGCCACCTGTCGACGTCTAAGCCCCAGGCCACTCCACGGCGGGCGGACGGCCGCAGGCCGCGTTTGCTGAGCCGACGACGCAGGTGGTCGTAGCCGTAGCCCTTGTCGGCGTGGAGCGCGGCCGGCCGGCGTCGGCGCGGACCGTGGCGGGAGCGGATCGGCGGGATACCGCAGACGAGGGGCTCCCGGGCCTGGCTGTCGCGCAGGTTCGCGCCGGACCAGTCATGCGGTCCGCGTGTGATGGCTTTACGCCTGCTGCCCGGAGAAGGACTGGCCACTGCGCCCGGGAGCCAACAGCGTTACGGGGTGGAAGGGCCGGGGAGTTCCACTGCCACCGACTCCGGAGATCCCCACGGTTCCTCCAGTGCGGCCCGTAGTGCGGTGACGGTATCCGCGCCGACGCGTTCGGCGAGCGCGGCTTCGAGCCCGGCCAGTATCTGCATCGTCTCCGCGCGGCGCCGGACACCGGCCGCCGTGAGGCGCACGAGCTTCGACCGGGCGGAGTGCGGATCGCTCTCCAGGGTCACCACGCCCACGGCGACAAGTTCATGGACCCACTGGTGCGCGGTCGGGGCGCTCACGCCCAGCCGCCGGGCCAGCTCGGCGATGCTCGCTCCCTCTGACGGGAGCTGACTGAGCAGGGTCACGTGTGCCGCGCTGACGGCCGGCCCGTCTTCCTGGGCCTCGAACGCAGTGGTCAGGGCGGTTCGGAACCAGTTGTGTGCGCGCCACAGCAGCCGGATGAGCGGCTCGGATTCAGGCGGGGAGGAGGACATGGGGTTCTGCTTTCACGGTGAGGCGGTCGGTTCGGCGCGGTCTGCCGATCGTAGGCCGGTCAGGTCTGGTGCCCCACACCACCGGGAGCTGAGCTTCCGAGATCAGCATTCATTAGGTAGCCTACGATTAGGCTACCTAATGGTGAGCTCAAATCGATCCCACCCCTCCGACACATGCCTCCGATTCCCACCAAACCGATGGAAGGCAGGACGATGACGACAGGATCGCCTGAATCCCCCCTCACCGCGGGCACCTCGCGGCGACGTCTGATAGCCGCCGCGGCCAGCGCCACCGCCGGCACGGCAGCCCTCGCGGCCTCGCCCGCCCCCGCCCAGGCCGCCACCTCCACCTCGGCCGGGACCGCCGCCGACCGCCCGGGGCGCGGCATGAAGGTGATCGCGGTCGAAGAGGCGTTCTCCGTTCCGGAGCTGATCCCGTGGCCGGGCGAAGCCCGCATGCCCCCCGGCTGGGGGCAGGAGTGGGGGCGCCGGCTCGCCGACTTCACGGAGCTGCGGCTGGCGGACATGGACGAGCACGGGGTGGACATGCAGGTCCTCTCGCTCACCTCACCCGGCGTGGAGGCCATCAAGGACCCCTCAAAGGCCGTGGCCACGGCCCGCCGGGTCAACGACCGCCTGGCCGACGTGGTCGCCGCCCACCCGACACGGTTCACCGGCTTCGCCACCCTGCCGTTTCAGAACCCGCAGGCCGCCGTGGCCGAACTGCGCCGGGCGGTGGAGCAACTCGGCCTCAAGGGAGTCCTGCACAACGACCACGTCCAGGGCCACTACCTCGACGAGCCGCAGTTCCGGCCGGTGTGGGCCGAGCTGGAACGGCTCGGCGTGACGCTCTACCTCCATCCCGCGCTCTTCCCCGCCGATCAGTGGCGGGTGTTCCAGGGACACCCCGTGCTGAGCGGGCCGTCCTGGGGATGGACGGCGCAGGTCGGCGCCCACGCACTTCGCCTGATCTACGGCGGAGTGTTCGACGAGTTCCCCCGGGCCTCGGTGACGCTGGGGCACATGGGAGAACTGCTGCCTTTCCAGCTGGCCCGGCTCGACAGCCGCTACCACCAGGCCGACCCCAAGAGCAGGCCACGCCACCTGCCCTCCCACTACCTGCGGCACAACCTCTACGCGACCACCAGCGGCGTCTTCTCCCACGCGGCCCTCCTCGGAGCCGTCCAGGCCATCGGCGCCGACCGGCTGCTGTTCGCCGTCGACTACCCCTACGAATCAACCGCCGAGGCAGTCGAGTTCCTCCGCACAGCGCCGTTCCCCCGCGCCGACCTCAAACGGATCGCACACCGCAACGCGGCACACCTGCTGAACCTCTGACCAAGACAGCAGCAGTAACAGTGGGGCGCTGTGCCGTCCCGGCGGACGGGGGCGGGCCCATGGTCTCTGCGATGACGGCGAAGGGCGATTGCCTTCCGGTCCGGGCGACCGGCTTCAGGTGGCCATGCGGCTACGGCGCCCATCCGGCGCTGAGGGTCTGCGCGTCCGCGCGGAACTTCATTCGTTGGCGTAGCGGAGCGCGCGCAGGATGCGCTCCAGGTGGCGGCGATCCTCGGATGAGAGCGATCCGGTGACGGATCAACCCCTCCTTCGCCACGCGGTCGGCGAGCCGGGTGAAGCCGCCGAGCTGAAGGACAAGGCCTCCGCCAGGTCCGTCATCCGTTGCCCAACTGTTCCAGGATGCGGTTGGAGAGCCGTGCGAAGGTGGCGAGTTCGTCCGGGCTGAGGGCGTCGATGACCAGGCGGCGGACCGTGGCGACATGGTGGGGTGCGGCGGCCTCGATGATTTTGCGGCCGGCCGGTGTGATGGCGACGAAGGCCCCGCGTCCGTCCTCGGCGCATTCTTCCCGGGCCACCAGGCCGCGTTTGGTCATCCTGGCGATCTGGTGGGACAGGCGGCTCTGTTCCCACTCGATGGTGCCGGCGAGGTCCTGGAATCGTTGCCGACCGTCGGGGGTGTCGGTGAGGGCGACGAGGATCTGGAAGTCGGCGCCGGACAGTTTGTGCGCCTTCAGGTCACGCTCAAGCGTGGCCCAGAGCTTCTGGTGCAGGCGGATGAAGGCACGCCAGGCGTCCTGCTCGGCGGGGCTCAGCCACGCGGGTGTGTCGTTCATGCGCAACGAGTTTACCTGGATGCTTGACACGTCATACACCTGCGCCTAACGTGCATGACACATCATATGACGCGTCATGCATTCGGACGCGAAGATAGATGATGTGACATGTAGTGGGCCTGTGTCGCCCTTGACTCAACAAGAAGGAGAAGGCCGTGGCGGAGAAGAAAGTGATCGCGGTGGTCGGCGCGACCGGTTCCCAGGGCGGCGGGCTGGCCAGGGCGATCCTGGCCGACGCCGGTGGTGGGTTCGCGGTACGTGCACTGACCCGCAGCCCCGACTCGGACGCCGCACGCGAGCTCGCGGCCCTGGGCGCCGAAGTGGTGAAGGCCGACCTCGGCGACCTGCGGAGCCTGACGGAGGCGTTCGACGGGGCGCATGGGGCGTTCCTGGTGACCAACTTCTGGGCGGACATGTCGCCCGAGCGGGAGAAGCGGGAGGCGGCCACCATGGCCCGGGCCGCCAAGGCCGCCGGCGTGGCCCATGTGATCTGGTCGACGCTGGAGGACACCCGCGACTACATCCCGCTCGACGACGAGCGCATGCCGACGCTGATGGGCGGCTACAAGGTGCCGCACTTCGACGCCAAGGCCGAGGCCAACCAGTACTTCACCGATGCCGGGGTGCCGACCACCTTCCTGCAGACCACGTTCTACTGGGAGAACCTGCTCGGCCCGATGGCGCCGCGGCGGGGAGACGACGGCCGACTCGTGCTGGCCATGCCCATGGCCGACAGCCTGCTCGCCGGCATCGCCGTCGAAGACATCGGCAAGACCGCCTACGGCATCTTCCGCCGCGGCGGTGACCTCGTGGGCCGCACCGTGTCCATCGCCGGCGAGCACCTGACCGGCAAGCAGATGGCCGAGCAGCTCAGCGCGGCCCTGGGTGAAGACGTGGCGTACGTGCCGGTGCCCTTCGACGTGATGCGGGCGCAGCCGTTCCCCGCCGCGGCCGAGTCGGGGAACATGTTCCAGTTCTACGCGGAAGTGCCGCAGTTCAACGCGGTCCGCGACCTCGACGTCGTCCGCGGCCTGAACCCGCAACTGCAGACGTTCCAGCAGTGGCTGAACGCACACAAGCACGCCTTCGCCGGCGCCTGACGGGCGACCCGGCGGATCTTATTCCACGCATCTGATCCCCAGGGCCCGGCGTTCTCGCGAAATACCGCTTTCCTCCCGCACATCGGGACGCATCACGAGAACGCCGGGCCCTGTCTGCCTCCCCCCTGATTGGTCAACTCATGAACATCGTTTTGTGGATTCTGGCCGGCCTGCTCGCCGCGCTCTTCCTGGCCGCCGGCGGCGCGAAGCTGGCCCAGCCGAAGGAGAAGCTCGTCGCCTCGCCGAACATGGCGTGGGCCGAGGACTTCTCTCCGGGCACGCTCAAGCTGATCGGCGCCCTGGAGGTGCTGGCCGCGGTCGGGTTGATATTGCCCGCCGCGCTGGACATCCTCCCCGTCCTGGCGCCGCTGGCCGCCGTCGGCCTCGTGCTGCTGATGGCCGGGGCGGCGATAACCCACGCCAGGCGCAAGGAGTCCAGCGCGATCGTGCCGAACCTTGTGCTGATCGCGCTGGCCGGTGCGGTGGCGTGGGGCCGCTTCGGCCCGTACCCCTTCGCCTGATCGCCGGCAGCGTCCGTACAGGGAGGAACAGGGAGGAACACCATGCCCGCCATCACCGTCGAGGACGTCCTCGTCCTGCCCCGCCTGCCCGCACTCGCCCCGGCCAGGACCCGGGTCCGCGAGGTGCGCCGGCTGGTCACCGCACCGCGCGGCTACGAGGGTGAGGGCTTCCCGGTACGCCGCGGGTTCGCCGATGTGCCCCTGTCGGAACTGGATCCCTTCGTCCACTTCGATCATCTCGGCGAAGTGGACCTGGCCCCCGGCGAGCCCAAAGGGACCCCGTGGCATCCGCACCGCGGCTTCGAGACCGTCACGTACGTCATCGACGGCATCGTGGACCACCAGGACTCCAACGGTGGCAGTGGGCGGATCGCCGACGGCGACACCCAGTGGATGACCGCCGGGGCGGGCATCCTGCACATCGAGGCGCCGCCGGAGAGCCTGGTGATGAGCGGGGGCGTGATCCACGGCACCCAGCTGTGGGTCAACCTGCCCCGGGCGAAGAAGCTGGTCCCGCCCCGGTATCAGGACATCCGCGGCAGCCAGGTGGCGTTGCTGACCACACCGGACGGCGGCGCGCTGATCCGGGTCATCGCCGGCGACATCGCCGGGTACGCCGGACCGGGGGTCACGCACACGCCGATCACGCTGGCGCACATCACCGTCGAGCCCGGCGCCCAGGTCGGCCTGCCCTGGCACCCCGGATACAACGCGCTGGTCTACGCCCTGGCCGGCGCCGGCACCGTCGGCGCCGAGAGCAGGCCGATCCACGTCGGTCAACTCGCCGTGCACGGGCCCGGGGACGGCCTGCGCCTCGCCGCCGCGCCGCGGCAGGCTTCACACACCCCGAAGCTGGAGCTGTATGTCATGGGCGGACAGCCGATTCGTGAACCGGTCGCCCACTACGGCCCGTTCGTCATGAACACCCGCGACGAACTGGTCCAGGCCTTCGAGGACTACCAGGCCGGCCGACTCGGCGTCATCCCCGCCACCCGGCTGCCGCACACCGGATGACCGGCCACCGAATCTCCCGGGCCCGCGGCACGGTCGTGGTTCAGTGCCGACTCAGCCGCGGTATGCGCGCGCGCAGTTTCGGGAACTGGGCGAGGGCGTTGGTCCGCTCGAGAGCGATCCTCTGGCGCGGGCTGTAGACGCCGTCGACGGGCGGTTCGGGGTCGCCCGCTCGCGGGTCCGGCAGACGTCCCTCGAGGAACGGCATCTTCTCTAGGTTGTCGGCCTCGAAGAGGTTGTGGACGGGCGGCCAGTCGCTGCCGAACAGGACACCGTTGTAGATCAGGCTCGTCATCGCGCGGGTCGCGTCGAAGGTGTACTCGTAGACGAAGTTCAGTGCGGGGATGTCGGGGCCGTAGCGGAGCTTCGGGGCCGGATTCACCTCCGGACCCGTCGGGTGGACGTAGACATAGCCGCCGTGGTGGTCGAGGACCTCGTACAGCGGCGCGAACGAGGGGTCGCCCAGGTAGCGGGCCCTGGTAATTGGTGAGCAGACAGATGCCGTCGAGGTCCAGCTCACCGAGCGCGCGGTCCACCTCGGCCACCGCGCCCTCGCTGTCCGGCATCGGGGTGACCGCGAAGATCCCGAACCGGTCACCACGGGTGCGCACGAGGTCGTGGGCGTAGTCGTTGACCGCGCGGGCGGTGACGCGGCGGTCGTCGACCGGGCCGAGGGCAGGGTGTCGGCGAGGCCGCCGTGGCGCTCCAGGTAGTCGTAGTACACGTCGGGGAAGTAGTGCGCGTGGGTGTCGATGCGCCAGTTGCCCTTCGGCAACCCTCGGCCGGACGGTGCCGCGACGAGGGGCGCACCCGATGCGCCTCGATCAATCCTCGACGAGGTGAGGTGCTCCGTACGGGGTCCATGTCTGGGGCTCCTCTTCTCGCAGGCCCGTCGTCGTCCGGACGGCCCCGTGGATGGGGCCGGGGACGCGGGACAGGGGCAGGCCGGTGCCGTTGTGGGTGTGGGCGATGATCTCGGCGGTGATGGAGATCGCCGTCTCCTCGGGGCTGTGGGCGCCGAGGTCGAGCCCGATCGGTGAGTGCAGGCGGGCCAGGTGTTCCTCGGGCACGCCGGTCTTCCGCAGACGTTCCAGGCGGTGTTCGTGGGTGCGGCGGGAGCCCAGCGCGCCGATGTAGCCGACCGGGAGGCCGAGGGCCAGACGGAGCAGGGGGATGTCGAACTTGGCGTCGTGGGTGAGGACGCAGATCGCGGTGCGGGCGTCGACCTCGGCGTGCTC